>JBPCJL010000410.1:0-4382 GCA_051005355.1 Ilumatobacteraceae bacterium | reverse complement strand
GAACGTGGCCGCAGTGCTCGTCGACGTGCTCGCCGATCCGACGCAGCCGGAAGTGGCCCGACTGCGGGCGTTCGGTCGGATCACCTCGATGCTCGACGCAGTGGCGCAGCGACCGACCTTGCGTCCGGCGGCGTAGGAGGCGGCCGCCCCGGGCAACACTGGCGGGATGAGCACCCGCCTCGACAGCCCGTTCCGCACGCTCGTCGACGACGAGGGTGGGGTGCCCGACCGTGTGTGGCGGTTGGGCGGGGCCGCCGTCGGGATCGCCAGTGCGGCCGGCGTTCGATGGCTGATGGAGCGGGGGCGTCAGCGGGTCAGCCGGCGCGGCGACGCGCCGCTCAACCCTGCCGACGAGCGGATGGGCTGGCTGCCGTCGATCGCATGGGCCGGCTTCATCGCCGTCGGCGGGGCGTTCGGCCGCCTCGTCACCGAGCGGTTGCTGGCTGCGGCATGGCAGCGGCGGACGCATCGACCGGTGAAGGCGATGCCATCGGTGGCGCAGCCCTGACGACCGGAGCGTCGAAGGGCCGGAACAGGTACCGGCGGACGACCTCGCCGTAGCCGGCGTACAGGCCGGCGCCCTCGGCCGCCTGCGCCGCCCCGCCCATGGAACGGTGGGCGGCCGGCAGCCGGAACCAGGCGATGCCAGGGCGGGCGTGGTGGGAGTGGTGGAGGTTGTTGTTGAGGAACAGCAGGGACATCGCCGGCCCGGCCTCGACCACCGCCGAGCGCGTGCCGGCGGCGGTCCAGCGGTGCTCGACGAACGAGCGCACGAGCGCCAGCCCGCCGCCGAGCCATGCCGCCCCGAGCATGTAGACCCACGGGGACAGCCCGGCCGCACCGACGAGCATCATCACGACGACCACGCCGGCGATGTGCGTGGCCAAGGCGACGGCACCGCGCGGCGAGCCGGCCTGGCGGATCAGACCTCGCCAGCACGTCGCCGCTTGCACGAACGGCCCGAGCACGACGCGGCCGGCGAGCGTGCGCAGCGAGCGCAGTGCGGCGCGCCGGACCGGTCCGCAGCGCTCCCACGTCGCTGCATCGACGTAGAAGCTCTCCGGGTCGAGCCCGGGAACCGTCAGGTCGGGCGCGGCGTGGTGGGCGAGGTGCGAGTCACGGTAGGCGGTGAACGGCACCACCAGCCCGAGCGGCACCGCCGCCAGTGCGGTGTTGACGATCCGCCACGGCGTCGGGTGCCCGTGGATCACTTCGTGCTGCAGGGAGCCGTACCACGCGGCGAGCACGGCCAGCAGCACCACGACGAGCGGGGTCGGCAGGCGATCGTGCTGCGTGACCACCAGCGCGAAGCCGCCCCAGATGGCGATGGCGACGGCGATCGTCGGCCACTCGACGCGGTGGGGCAGCACGGGGACAGTAGTACCCCACCCCGATTGTCGCTTGGTGTTGGATTTGCTCACATCTGTTGCGTGTACGCTCATGATGATGGCTGTTCACACGTCACCCGCCTGGGTGCTGCACGAACGACTCAGCGACGCCATCCGACGGTCCGGGTTGAACAAAACCGAGTTCGCGGAACGGGCCGGAGTGGACCGTACGACCCTCTCGCAGCTGCTGTCGCCGACCGCTAACCGGCTGCCGCGCGTCGACACGCTGCAGGCGCTCGCCGTGGCCCACGGCCTCTCGCTCGACTGGCTCGTCGGGCTGAGCAACGCAGGACCGCTGGAGGCCGAGCTGCTGCCGCAGACCTCGTTCGAGGCGCCAGGGCCCTCACCGACGGACGAGAAGTTGCTCGGCTGGCTGGGCGAGGCGGCGGAGTACAAGATCCGCTATGTCCCGTCGACCTTGCCCGACCTGCTGAAGACCGAGGCCGTCATCCGCTTCGAGCGGACGGCCGGCCCGAACGCCGAGCAGAAGATCGAGGTGACCGAGGCGCAGCTGGCGTGGGCGCGCAACCCGGACACCGAGATGGAGTGCTGCTCGTCGGTGCAGGGCCTGACGTCGTTCGCTCGCGGCGAGGGGCAGTGGAGCCGTCTCGGCGTCGAGGCCCGGCGCCAGCAGCTCGATCACCTGACCCGCCTCGTCGACGAGCTGTACCCGACCTTCCGCTGGTTCCTGTTCGACGGGTCGCGGCGCTACGCCGCGCCCGTCACCGTGTTCGGACCGAAGCGGGCCGCGTTGTACCTCGGCCACCTGTACCTCGTGCTCACGTCGGCCGAGCACGTGCGCACGCTGAGCCGCCACTTCGACTCGCTCATCCGCGACGCCGACGTGCAGCCGACCTCGGTAATCACCCACCTCCAACGCCTCCGCCGCCGCCTCTGAATCGCGCCCCAGCCGCACTCTGCGGCTGAGGCGCGATCCACGTCACCGAATCCGCAGACTGCGGCTGAGGTGCGAGTTTTCTTGGACGTGAGCCGCACTCTGCGGCTGGGGCGCGATCGACGTCACCGAATCCGCAGACTGCGGCTGAGGTGCCAGTTTCCTTGCACGTGAGCCGCACTCTGCGGCTGGGGCGCGATTCGTGTGCTACGTCCAGGTCGAGGTGGTCGTTGCGGTCGCCGCCAGCAGGTCCTCGTCGAGCGTGCAGCCGAGGCCTGGGCGGTCGGACAGCTCGATCCAGCCGTCCTCGCTGACCTCGATCGTCTCTGTCAGCAGGAAGTCGCGTCGCGCCGTCGTCCACTCCGGCGGGTCGAAGGGGAACTCCAAGAACGGTGCGCCGACGGTGCCGGCGGTCAGGTGGGCGTTGGCCAGCAGGCCGAGGCCGTTGCCCCAGGTGTGCGGCGTGAACGTATGGCCGGCGGCAACCACCTCGGCGGCGAAGCGGCGCAGCCCGGTGATGCCCTGGGTGCAGACGCAGTCCGGCTGGAACACGTCGAGGCACCCGCCGGTCAGGAGGGCGCGCAGTTCGTAGTCCTCCCGGGTCAGCTCTGCGCCGGCGATCGGCACGGCCACCCGCCGGCGCAGCTCGGCCATGCCGGCGAGGTCGCCACGGTGCAGCGGCTCCTCCATCCACGTGATCTGTTCACCGGCCAGCGCGTCGCCGACGTGTGCCGCCCGTTCGACGTCCCACGGCGGCCGCACGTCCCACGGCATGCGCCAGCCCTGGTTGCAATCGACCGTCAACCCCAGCGCGTCTCCGACGCCATCGCGGATGGCGCGCACGACGGCGAGATCCTCTTCGAGCGAGGCCCGCCCGAAGCGCACCGTGAGCGCCGGGAACCCGCGCGCCACGGCGCGCCGCGCGACGGCCGCCATCTCGTCGGGTGGTCGGTGCACGCCGGAGGAGGCGTACGCGCGCATGCGCCGGCCGTGCCCCCCGACGAGCGACCAGACGGGCCGGCCCTCGATCTTGCCAGCGAGGTCCCACAGGGCCAGGTCGAGCGGCCACGGGCGCCCGGCGTGGAAGTCGACGTTGGCCAGGACGGCGCCGTGGCGATCGAGGTCGAGCGGGTCCTCGCCAATGAACCACCGCTCGTAGTCGGCGAAGCCGTACATGGCGTCGCCCGAGCCGATGCCAACTCGCCCGGCGTCGTCGTGGACCCGGACAACGGTGGCCGGAAAGGCCCGGCGCGGCTGCGGGTCCCACGCCGCCGGGAACGGCGGATCGAGCGGCAGTCGGTGGTGACTGATCTCGATGCGCGTGATCGCGCCCACCGTCGTCAGCCGTTCTGTCCTCTGCGATCGCCCGAAGTGAGCCGATCGCCGAGGACAGAAGGGTTGTTCCAGATCCGCACGGTCGCCGCAGCCAGCGTCAGCCGGTCGACCTCATCGGCGAGGCGACAGTTGTTCTGCAGCATCGGCTGGTTGGCGTCGTCGGCCATCGCGGCGGCAAGGGCCTCGACGTCCACGTCGATCGGTCCGGCGCGCCGGACCGCCTCGGCGAACGACGCCGCGCCGAGCAGCTCCTCGTAGCGGCGCGAAACGTAGGCCACGTCGGCGACCCCGAGCGCCGCGGCCACTGCGACGTACGCCGGCGACGCTCCGGCCACGTTCCACACGAGCGCGGCGGCGAGGCCGGCGGCGACCGCCAGGCCGTGCGGGACGTGGGCCAGCGACGCCAGCGCGTGACCCACGGAATGGGCGATGCCCGTGCCGCCGCCGTCGATGGCGAGGCCGGCGAAGAGCGCCGCCCGCTGCATGGCCCGCCGAGCGTCGAGGTTCGTACCGTCGGGGACGGCGGCGGCGAGGTGGTCGGTCACGAGGTGTATCGACGTGGTCGCCAAGTCGACGACGTCATCGTTGGCGCGCCGACCGGTCGCCGCCTCCACGGCGTGGACCAGCGCGTCGAGCCCGGTCGCCGTCGTGCCGACCGACGGCACCGCCGCCGTCGCAGCCGGGTCGAGCGCGACGAGCCGCGGCAACAGGTCAATGCTCCCCGTCCACACCTTCTGGACATCGACGCGTGCCAGCACGCACGT
>JBPCJL010000409.1:0-2580 GCA_051005355.1 Ilumatobacteraceae bacterium | reverse complement strand
GGCCGACGGTGATCGCCTGCAGCGCGGCCAGCAGGATCAAGAGCGTGTTGATGGCGACGCGGAAGTCGGCGTCGATCAGGTCGTAGACGAGCTTGCCCACGCCGACCAGCAGCAGCACCGCACCGAGCGGCAGGAACACCTTCAGCGGGTTGTACGACAGCGTCATCCGCACGACCTGCAGCAGATAGCGCTTGGTGTCGCGCCACCAGTGGAACTTCGACGTCCCGGCGCGCGGCGAGTAGTCGATCGGCACGTACTTGATCTGGTAGCCGTTGGCCAGGAACGACATGGTCAGCGTGGTCACGCACGAGAACCCGGCCGGCAGGTGGTGGAGGTACTGCATGGCGACGTCGCGCCGGAAGGCCCGCAGCCCGGAGTTGAGGTCCGGGATGTCCGTCTCGACGAGGTAGCTGGCCAGCTTGCGGACGAACCACTTGGCCGGCACCCGCAGGAAGCGCTGCGTCCCCTCCTCGGTGCGGCGCGCCCCGACGACCTGGTCGAAGCCGTCGAGCTCCTTCACCAACATCGGGATCTCGTCGTTCGGATAGGTCATGTCGACGTCGGTCCACACCACGATGCGCCCGCGCGCGGCCGTCGTGCCCGTGCGGCGGGCGGCGCCCGAGCCGCGGTTCTGCGAGTGGCGAAGCAGTCTGATGTCCGGGATCGTCGGCAGGTCGGTCTCGGACCCGTCGTTCGACCCGTCGTCGACGACGATGATCTCGTAGGAGTACGGCGAGGCGTCGAGGGCGTGGCGCACCCGTTCGATCTCGGCCCGCAGGTGCCCCCGCTCGTTGTAGACGGGCAGCACGACGCTGACGTCGAAGTCGTCGTGCATCGCCGCGACGCTACTGGTGCGGCGCAACATCAATCCGGCGGTGGCGGCACCTTCCAGAGCACCCAGCGGGCGTCCGACCAGACCTCCTCCAACCCGAGCTCACGGGCCGCAAACGGCGTGACGTCGGGCTGCGAGTACTTGGCGTTGCGCAGCTGGGCGAAGTAATCGGAGCGCTCGAGCATGTCCTGCGTGCGGCGGGTCTGGATGGCTCGCCGGTCCGTCAGCAGCGTCATCGTCCGCGCCCGGTAGTAGGTGATCACGGCGTCGGGCGGGGTGTGGTCGAGCACGGCCTGGAAGATCGGCTGCACCACGGGGTCGGCCGGACCGAACTGCTGGCGCCCGCCGCGCTCCTGCGCCTCGAGCCGGTCGAGGGCGGCCGGCAGGACCACGGCGTGGACACCGACGACGTACAGCAGCGGGACCACCGCCACGAGCGGCGCCAGCCGACGCCACCGCACCGTCGAGACCGCGCCGGCCACGGCGATCACGAAGGTGGCGGCGAAGTACAGAACCCACGGCAGGACCTGGAAGTAGTAGCGCTCGACGAGCCGCAGGTGCGTGCTCACGGCCAGGGTGCTGAGCAGCGCGAGCGCGGCCAGCGGCACGTTCAGCCGCGGCCGGTGCCAGCACCCGACGACCATGCCGGCCAGCGCCACGAGCAGCAGCGCCGCTCCGAGGTTCTCGTGCGTGGCCAGTCCCAGCGACCTGGTGAGCGAGCCGAGGTAGTCGCCGATGCGCTCGGGGACGAACGTGATCGTGTCGTCGTTGTCCGGGATCAGCATCGACGGCAGCAGCAGTTGGAAGCCGACGACGAAGGCCACGAACCCGGCGCACGGCGCACCGACGGCTCGCCACGCCCGGCGCCGCCGTCGTTCCCGGGCCACGCCGTCCATCCGGTGCCGGCGGGCGGTGGCCCAGGCGACCAGTTGGGTGATGGCGATGACGCCGACAAGCACGACGCTCTCCCGCCGGACGTTGTACGCCACGCCGGCCAGCACGCCAAGGACGACGAGCCGCCGTGTCGTTGCCTGCAGCAAGGTGCCGTCGGCGGTGATGCGGTCCAGCCACCACACGAACACGCCGAGGGCGAGGGCGTGCGGGTACTCGGAGAGCAGGAAGTCGGTGTGGGCGAGCAGCATCGGGGCCGTGCCGACGACGGCGACGATGGCGAAGGCGAGGAGGCGACCGGCGCGTCGCCGCACGATGCCGTGGACGAGGACCAGCCACCCGCAGAAGCAGGCGACCTCGAGGAGCTTCAGCCGGTCGAAGTCATACCCCCAGACGTGCACGAACGGCGCCAGGAGCAGGGGCCAGCCCCATGGGTAGGCGACCGGGCTGAACGGTCCCGGCGAGTTGAGCACCGTGAACCGGTTGTCGGCGACGACCTGGGCCATGTCGCCGTCGAACAGGCTGCGCGCCTGGCGCAGGTACAGGGCGAAGTCGTCGCCCTGTGGAGGGCCTTTGCGGTGCAGCAGCACGGCCAGCGGCGCGGCCACGCCGATCACGACGCCGAGCCCGATGCCACCGGCGATCCGGCGCCGCCGCTCGGCCGGCCAGGCCGTCGCCCGCACTTGACGGGTCGGCGCCGCATCGGCGCCCTCAACCGGGTCGTCGTCGGGCCGGTCGTGGGGCCACGCCGTCGCGGCGCCGTCGGGCGGGCAGGCCCGGGCGATCGCCCGGCTCACTGAGCCCGACCGCGCCCTTGGATCGCCGCCCTCCGCTCGGCCACCTTCTCGGCGCTGAAC
>JBPCJL010000408.1:0-9801 GCA_051005355.1 Ilumatobacteraceae bacterium | reverse complement strand
GCGACGTCGCCCGCCGCGCCGCGCCGGTCGCCGCCGCACCGGGCTGCGCCGACACCAAGGCGGCGCGCGCCCCCTCCCGAGCGGCGAGCTCGACGGCGAGCTGATCGCGGGCCACGAGCGCAACCTGGAGCAGCCCGAGCAGGAAGACCACCACGACAGGCAGGACGAGCGCCAGCTCGACCGCCGCCTGTCCTCCCGCTCCGCGGGCTCGCGCCCGTCTCAGATGCGGTCGGTCACCGCATCGATCACTCGATCGAAGAGCTGACCGATCTTCTCGGCTCCCCCACCGGCGGTGGCCCATGCCACCACGAGCAGGGCGACGAGCGCGGCGGCCAACAGGACGAGCGCGTACTCGGTCGTCGCTTGGCCGGCGTCGCCGCGCCCGCGCCGCCGGCGGGCCGAGCACGTGACGACGAGCGAGCTCAGTCGGAGGTACCAGCGCACCAGGAGATGGGGCGCTGACGAGCGGATCGGTGGCGCAGGCGCGGGTGGAGGGATGGACGTGACCGTCGAGGCGGTGGACATGGGAGCTCCCGTCGTGGATCGGAGGGTTGGTCGGACGCGTCATGGGGCCCGGCCCCGCAGCGTCGAGAGGGCGCCGAGCACGGCCGGCGCGATGGAGAGCAGCACGAAGGAGGGCAGGGTGCAGGCGACGAGCGGAAACGACAGCTGGACGGGCAGGCGGCGCGCCGCCGCCTCGCCCGATCGGCGCCGCTGGGCGCGGGCGTCGGCCGCCAATCGGTCGAGCACCGGACCAAGTGGCAGCCCCTCACGGTCGGCGGTGGCGACCGCGGTGGCCAGCTCCCGCCCGGCGCCGCCAGCGTGGTGCGCCAACTCGGCGAGCGCGTCGGTCAAGGTGCGGCCCCGGTGCAGCTGCAACTCGACGGCGGCGAAGGCCGGACGGACGGGAACGGGTGCTGTCGCCGCCAGCTCGGCGATCGCCTGCGTCGGCGATCGACCGGCGTGGACGCACAGCACGAACAGCTCGACCGCGTCCGGCATGGAGCGCAGGACGTCGAGGCGCGCCCGATCGGCGGCCCGCCGGCGCCGGAGCCGCGGCACCGCCAGAGCAGCGAGGCCAACGATCGCCGCCCCGATCAGCCCGGCCGCCACGACGGCCACGACGGCGGCGACCGCGACGAGGGCGATCACTGCGACTCGACGGCGGTGGCCGGCGCCGGACACGGACTCGAGTGGGATCAGGGGACGCGCAGCGGGTCGCCGGATCCGCGGTCGGTGGGCGATGATGGCGATGACGAAGATCGCCGCGAATGCCATGAGGCCGGCGGCGACGGCGACCACGCCGGCGGGGGAGGCCGCGGCCACGGGCGTCGTGGTGGCGAGGCGGTCGAGGTTCATTCGGCCCGTCCGATGAGGCGGCGCATCCACCACCAGCCGAGCAGGTTGAGCCCGCCGCCGATGGCGACGCACACCACACCGCCGGGAGACGTCAGCGCGGCGCGCACCGAACGGTCACCCACGGCCAGCAGCGCCAGCACGGCGAACGGGACGAACGTCAGCACTCGTGCCGACAGGCGGGCCTGGGCGCTGGCGGCGTGGCGCTCGGCCCGCTCGGCGGCGCGAGCGGCCAGCGTGTCGGCGACGCGTTCCACGGGCGCAGCAGCCGGTCCTCCCATCCGGGCGCACGAACGCAGCACCGCCACGGCCAGGCCGCTCGCCGTGGCCGGGTCACCCGGTTCACCTTCGAGTGCTTCGGCCAGGCCGCGACCGCGCCGGACCGCATGGGCCACGGTGGGCACCACAGGTTCGCCGACCCATGCTGCGTCCGTGGTGACGACGGCGTGGGTCAACGAGTCCCCGCCCCGGAGCGCCGAAGCGACCTGCTCACACCATCTCGCCACGTCGGCCTCGCCGGGTGGCGACGACCGGAGGCGGCCCCGCCGCCATCGGCGGATGTCGACGTCGACGGCGCCGGCACGGCGCCGGCTTCGGCCGCCGCCACGGCCAGCGAGCAGGTGACCGGTGAGCCGGCCGGCGATCAGCGCAACCAGCAGGGCGGTGAGCGCGGCGGCGATCACGTCCGGCCTCGTTGCAGCTCGGCGACGATGCGGTCGCCGGTGACGAGCGTGCGCAGCGCCAGGTCGTCACCGTCCGCTCGGACCTCGGCCACCTCGACGACGTGCCGTGCCGATCGACCGGTGCGGGCCACGTGCACCACCACGTCGACGGAGCGGGCGAGGTGGTGCCGGGCGGCGATCAGCGGCCACGTCGGCGCCGCCTGCAGCAGCAGGGTCTCGAGCCGGCGCAGTGCGTCGAGAGCGCTATTGGCGTGGCAGGTGGACCAGGAACCGTCGTGGCCGGTGTTGAGCGCCTGGACCAGCGCGAGGACCTCGGTGCCGCGGACCTCGCCCACCACCAGCCGATCCGGCCGCAGGCGCATCGCGGTGCGCACGAGTTGGTCCAGCGTGACCGGGGTCGGACCGTCCGGGGTCGGCGGGCGAGCCTCGAGCCGCACGAGGTGGTCGCTCGCCGGCAGCAGCTCGGCGGTGTCCTCGATCGTCACGATGCGTTCGCCGTGGTCCGCGCGCCCGAGCACGGTGTTGAGCAGGCTCGTCTTGCCGGATGACGTGGCGCCGCTGACCACGGTGTTGCAGCGGCGAGCGACGAGGTCGTCGAGCAGCCGGGCCACGACCGTCGGGCAGAAGGCGTCGAGGGGCAGCGTCCGGTCCCGGAAACGGCGGACGGCCAGGCAGGCGCCGTCGACGGCGACCGGTGGGATGACCGCGCACACGCGCGACCCGTCGGCCAGGCGGGCGTCGACGATCGGGGAGGAGCGATCGAGGCGCCGGCCGAGTGGGGCCAGGATCCGCTCGATGACGACGCCGAGGTCGCCGGCGGCGAGGTGGCCGGCGGGCACCAACGTCCCGTCGCGCTCGACCCACACGTCGCCGCCGGCGTTGACGAGCACCTCGTCGACGGTCGGGTCGTGGAGCAGCGCATCGAGTGCGCCCAGCCCGTCGAGCCGGGACACGGCGGCGCGCACGAGCAGCTCGGTGGCATCGGTGCCGGCCAGTGGTGCCACACGCCGGACGTGCGCCCGCACGACGGTGGCGGTGTCGCCGGGGTCGCGCTCGGCGGCGCGGCAGAGCGCAGCGACGAGGTCGTCGTCGATCGCAATGGCGCTCATCGCGACGCCGCCGTGAGAAGGCGGGCGCGTGGTCGCTGACGCGGCGGATGCTGGTCGGCCAGCCGGCGAACCTCACGCAAGAGGAGGCGAGGGAGGCGGGCGGTCAGGAGGCCGGCGTCGACGGCGCGAGCCACGGCCGGATCGACGCTGACCACGGCGATGACCGGCGCGCCGATGGCGCGTCCGACGTCGCTGGCGCCGAGCGATCGTCCCGGTTCGGCGACGAGCACGACGCCGTCGGGCCGGTGGCCGACGCGTGCGGCGCGCCGGAGGCCGAGGTAGCAGCCGCGGGTGACGAGGACGCTGCGACCGCCCGCTTCGACGAGACCGGCCGGCGGCGCTCCTGTGCCGGCGTCGACGACGGCGGAGGGTCTCGTGCGCAACCAGGTGGCCAGCTCGGCCCAGCGGGGCGACTGCCGGTCCACATCGTGACGACCGCACGGCACCAAGACCGTGGTGGCGTCGACCTCGACGGTCAGGTCGGCGAGGGAAGACCCAGGGGCGTCCGACGCCAGCCAGTCACCGATGCCTTGCCCCGCTGGATCGTCGAGGCCGAGCACGGTCGGCAGCTCGCCATCGAGGTCGACGAGGGTGCAGTGGGCCGGATCGGCCAGCGCCAGCGCGGCCGCGACGACGGTGGTGCCACTGCCGCCCTTGACGGACCAGCAGACGGTGACGGGCACGGTGGACCTCCCGGATCAGCGGCCCGTTCGGGGCCGGCGACGCCAGGGGGATGTCGGAGGCGGGCGAACGTAGCGGTCGCTGCGGGTGGTGCCAACCGTTCTTCGAACTGTCCTGCGCAATCGACCGGATCGGGCCGGATCAGGCGGACAGAAGCCGGTCAACGCTCGTTGCGCAGCGGTCGATCCTGCACGAAGGCGGCCAGGTTGGCGAGGAAGATGTCGGCCGCCCGGTCGTCGTTGGCCGCCGTGGCCCCCGATGTGTGCGGGGTGAGGATCACGTTCGGGAGGTCCCAGAGCGCGCTGTCGGCCGGCAGCGGCTCGGTCGTGAAGACGTCGAGCCCGGCGCCGCCGATCCGGCCGGCCGCCAGCGCCTCGATCAGCGCCGGCTCGTCGACCAGCTCGCCGCGCCCGACGTTGACGACGACGGCATGGGGCTGGAGTCGGGCGAGGACCCGGGCCGAGATGATCTCGCGTGTCTCGTCCGTCAGCGGCAAGGCGAGCACGAGCGCATCGACCTGCGCCGCCAGTTCGGCGAGGCGGTCGAGCGGCCAGGTCTCGCACGGCTCGTCACCGGCAACGGCGCGGCGCATGCCGATCGGGCGCATGCCGAGGGCGGTCGCCAGGCGAATGACCTCGAGCCCGATCGGTCCCATCCCGACGACGCCGATCGTCACCCCGTCGAGGTCGACGAATCGCCGTGGTGACCACTCGTGAGCGGCCTGGGCGCGCAGCAGGTGCGGTAGGTCGCGGCTCAGCGCCAGTAGGTACATCACCACGGTCCTGGCGATCGGCCCGGCGGCGGCGCCGGACGACGTCGAGATGCGCACGCCGCGCGCGAGCAGGCCGGCGAACACCGGATGATCGGTGCCGGCCGAGAAGGTGTGCAGCCAGCGCAGGGCCGGGGCGCGCAGCACGGCGCCCATGAAGTGGGCGGCGCGGTGGGGATAGGCGTCGCCCGAGAAGAAGGCGACCTCGAGGCGCGCCAGATCTGTCTCGTTGACGACGTCGTCGCCGGTGAGGGCAACAGGCTGGAGATCGGGAGCGGCGGTGGCAAGCCGGTCGCCGTACCGGTCGAGCATGAAGTCGGTGCACAGCAGGGCCGGTGGCCCTGCTGGCGCCGTCACGAAGACGTGAGCTGGCGAGCAGCGACTCCGCCGAGGGCGATGAGCACGATCAGCAACAGCAGCTTCTTCATGGCGCCGGACCCCAGCCAAGCCGAATTGTGCCGTCGTGCGGTGAGCGGTGAGCGGTGAGCGGTGAGCGGGGAGGGGACTCTGTCCCCTCACCGCTCACCTCGCTTCGGTCACCCGGCAAGCCGCTCGAGTACTCGCGTCATGCCGTCGCGGTCGAAGGCGCGCATCGTGGTCGTGCGGATCGCCCCTCGTGAGCACACGTCGAGGAGGTAGGCAGTGATCGACTCGTCGTCTGGTGCCTCGGCGATGAACACCATGTCATGCGGCCCGACCGTCCAGAACGTGTGCAGCGGCGTGACCCCGTAGGACCCCGCCATTTCCAATCCGCTGTCGAGGCGCTCGACGGTCGACTTGACGTCCTTCACGCCTTGCTCGGTCCAGTCAACGAGTGCGATGTAGATGCTCATCACGTCAGTCTCCCGCACCCGGCAGCACGATCGCCAGGGGCCGCCGAGGAACGCCGGCGGCCAGCGCACGCAGGGACGTCGTGGCGGAGGTGGACGGGAATCGAACCCGCCGGACGGGGATCGCCCGTCCCAACCGCTTTGAAGGCGGCGGAGCCCACCAGGTGCCCGGACACCTCCCTGGTCACCCGTTTGTAGTCCGTTCCCAACGCGTTTGTGCAACCGGCGCCGGGGGGCCGGCCGTCAGCGCACAAACGCGGTGGTCAGCACCAGGTCAGCGAGTCGTCGTCGTCGACCACCCGCTCGCACGTCGGGCACCACGGCTTGGTGACGAGGCGGGCGCCGCAGGTGGCGTGGAGGGCCCCGGCGTCGTGGCCCTCCCGGTCCGCCCCCCACGCTGACAGCGTGGACAGCGCCGAGGCCAGGCTGCGGCCGGCGGCGGTCAACGTGTACCGCATCCGCAGCGGTCGTCGCTCGTAGGGCACGCCGACCACCAGTCCCTGGCGCTGCAGCGACTTGAGGCGCGCCGTCAGGATCGTCGGAGCGATGCCGTCGAGGTCACCCGACAGCTCGCCGAACGTCCGGTCGGCGTCGAGCAGCGCGCCCACCAGGCGCAAGGACCAGCGATCACCGACCTGGCGCGCCGCGGCGTCGAGTCCTTGGTTGTCGACGACCATTCCATCAGCCTAGAGTCACTTGCAATTCAGTAGTGACTTGTAGGAGGGATTCGAGATGACCGTGATCGACGAACTGCGCGACGTGGTGCAGCAGGCCGACGAGCGGGCGGCCGACGCCGTCGTGGCGATCGGCCGCCATGGGCGAGGCACCGGCTTCGTGGTCGGCCCGAACCGGGTGCTGACCAACGCCCACAACCTGCGCGATCGCACCACCTTGGTCGGGTTCGCCGACGGTCGCTCCGAGCAAGGCGAGGTAGTTGGGAGCGGCGTCGACGGCGACCTCGTCGTGCTCGACGTCGACACCGGCGATGCTGCGCCGCTGACGTGGGCGGACGAGTCCGCCGCCACCGGCGACGTCGTCGTGACACTGACCGCAGGTCGGGGGCAGCGCCGGGCGACGTGGGGCCAGGTCACTCGCGCCGACGCCGGGTTCCGCGGCCCTCGCGGGCGGCGCATCGCCGGCGCCATCGAGCACACTGCGCCCTGCGCGGCCGGCTCGTCCGGCGCGCCGGTGCTCGATCGGGCTGGTCAGGTGGTCGCCGTCAACACCCATCGGTTGGAGCACGGCTTCTATCTCGCCCGCGCCGCCGATGAGACCCTGCGCCAGCACGTCGCCGGGATGACCGACGGCCGCACGTTCGAGCGCCCGACGCTCGGCGTCGCCCTCGCGCCTTCCGACGTGGCGGCACGGTTGCGGCGCTCGGTCGGCCTGCCCGAGCGTGACGGCCTGCTCGTGCGCAGTGTCGTCGACGATTCGCCGGCCGCACGGGCCGGCATCCAGGAGGGCGACCTGCTCGTGGCGGCCGGTGACCGTCCGCTGACCGACGCCGACGAGCTGTTCGCCGCGCTCGGGACGCTCACGACCGGCGACTCGCTGACGATCACCCTCGTCCGCGGCGCCGACGAGCAGACGGTCACCGTCGCCTTCGACCAGCCGTCTGAGTGATTCCGTGGCGGGATCAGGGTGGAAAACCACCCCGAATCTTCGTCAGAACGCGAAGGTCAGAAGAAGGAGCCGCAGAACGGGGCCGGCGACGTGGCGAAGAGGGCGTCGGCGCGGGCCAGGGCGTCGGGAGTGCGGGCGGTGACGCGTTCTACGGCAGCCAGCGCCGTCCACGGCGTGTCGCCGAGGTAGGCGGCCGAGAGGCCGGCGATGTCGGTCGAGAGATCGGCGTCCTGGGTTGCCACACCGGCGGCCCGCTCGGCGCCGGCCGAGTCGATTGACCACACCCCGCTGTTGATCTCCAGCAGGTCGTCGGTCACGGCGATCGTGACCGATCCCTTGGCGTCCGCGTAGCTGCGCGCTCGCAGCGCCTCGTCGACGTCGAGCAGTCGCAGCCACTGCTCGTCCCAGCCGCCGACGCGCACGTGGTAGGCGCGCGGGTCGTTCACGGCCAGTCGCACCAGGTCGTCGATCGGCCGCTCCGTCGCGTGCCACCGGCGGATCAGGTCGAGGTCGCAGAGGTAGGCCCACAGCGCCAGCTCGGCGGCCGGCGTGGCGGCGAAGAGATCGAACACCTCGCCGTCACCGGCGGCGACGAGACCGAACTGCTCCTCGCGCCACTTGAGCGTGTAGTGCACGAACCCGTCGTCGTCACCGTCGGTGGAGCTGTGCACGGCGACGAAGTGGGCGTCGCCGCCGACCTTGGCGGCGTCCTCGTAGTACTGATCCCACATCGCGTCGGTGCGCGAGATGATCCCTGGTCGGTCGGCGAACCGGTCGTACAGCGGCGGCACGACTTTGCGCACCTCGTCGGGCGACAGCAGCCGGACGCTCCCGCCGGCGGCCGCCCGCACCGGTCGCGCCAGCGTCGGATCGACGGTCACCTCTGACGCCCGACCGGCGATGCCGAAGCCGAAGCGCCCGTAGATCACGGCCTCGCTGGCCCGCAGGCTGGCCAGCGCCTGTCCCCGTTGCGCACCTTCGATGAGCAACCGGTTCATCAGGTCGCGGGCCAACCCGCGACGTCGATGCGTCGGCAGCACGCCCACCCGGCTGACCGCCGCCGTCGGCAGTCGCCGTCCGCCCGGCACCACCGTCTCGACCCGATAGGCGCCGACGTGGCCCACGCAGCGATCCCCATCCCACGCCGCCAGCGAGTCGGTGCCCTCCCAGCTGGGCGCCCGCTTGGCCCACGCCTCGTCGTCGGACGGTGCGTGCAGCAGCGCGGTGGCCACCGTCGCGGCCACCGTTCGGTACTCCTCGGGCGAGCTGGTCCGGATGTCGATCACGCCGGTGATGGTGCCACGGTGCGCCCGACCCGAGCCGGGCCGGTTTCCCGCAGACTGTTGCGGAGGTGCCAGAAAACCGCAACCTCAGCCGCAGTCTGCGGATTTCGTGACGGCTCCGCAGCCGAAGGGTCAGACGGCGAGCAGGTCGCGGGCGCCGGTGTCGCTCGAGGGGTGGCGGAGCTTGCTCATCGCCCGCGCCTCGATCTGGCGGATCCGCTCGCGCGTCAGGTTGAAGTGCTCGCCCACCTCTTCGAGCGTGCGCGGCTCTCCCCGGTCGAGACCGAAGCGCAGCTTCCGGATCTCGCGCTCGCGCTCGTCGAGCGGGGCCAGGAGGCGGGCGATCTCGTCGGGCAGCAGCGCGGTGGCGGCGACCTCGAACGGGCTCTCGGCCGAACGGTCCTCGACGACGTCGCCGAGCTCGGCGTCGCCGTCCTCGCGCAGCGGTTCCGACAGCGACAGCGGCTCGGCGGCGAAGCGCAGCGCCTCGGTCACCTTGTCCTCCGGCATCTCGACCTCGCGCGCCAGCTCGGACAAGGTGGCCGGCCGGCCGTACTTCAACTCGAGGCGCGACCGGGCCTTCTGCAGTCGAGCGAGTGTGTCGCCGGCGTGCACGGGCAGGCGGATCGTGCGGCCGGTGTTGGCGATGCCGCGCGTGATCGCCTGGCGGATCCACCACGTGGCGTAGGTGGAGAACTTGAAGCCCTTGCGCCAGTCGAACTTCTCGACGGCGTGCATCAGGCCGAGGTTGCCCTCCTGGATCAGGTCGAGCAGCGGCAGCCCCGACGCCTGGTACTTCTTGGCGATCGAGACGACGAGGCGCAGGTTCGACTGCACGAACTGGCGCTCCGCCTCCTCACCCTGACGCGCCGTCCGACGCAGCTCGCGCTTGCGTGGCGCGGTGACGTCCTTGCCGCCGGCGTCGAGGCGTTCGATCGCTTCCTTGCCCGCTTCGATGGCCTTGGCCAGGCGGACCTCGTCGTCCTTGGTGAGGAGGGTGTACTGCCCGATGTCGGTGAGGTACAGGCGGACGAGATCCTCGTCATCGCGTTCGACGCGATCCTTGGGCACCGGCGGCTCCTTTGCACCTGCCCATGGCGGGCTGGTCGTCGATCAAGCGAGGTCCCCGCTCCCAAGCGGGGAATGGGCTTACGATACCGACGCGGTCAAGACCGCCAACCTGCCTGGGATGATGCGCCGCGACCATCAGGGTGAGAGATACGTGTGAATCGCGCATCGTGGTTGGCGATCGCGCGACGGGGCGCCGAGGGGACGACCGTCCGGCGATAGATTTTCGAGCACACGGCGCACGGTGCGCCTTGGGTCCAAGGAGAACGTTCCGATGCCCAACCCGATGTTGAACGAGAAGAAGCTCGAGAAGGATCGCGCCGGCTGGGGGGGGCGGGCGACGCCAAGACCCCGCCGGAAAACCCCGCAACCCCCACGCGCGTCACACAACCACACCGG
>JBPCJL010000407.1:0-4876 GCA_051005355.1 Ilumatobacteraceae bacterium | reverse complement strand
ACCCGAACTGGTACCCCAAAGGCGTCAAGATCACCGACCGCGAACTCACCGCAGTACCGCTCCAACCCCACGACTGGCACGGCGAGTGGAACTACACCATCGTGCAATCAAACGCGGCGTGAGCCCTAACTCGCGCCACTGCGTGTCACGAGACCGGACACTCGGTGGGACTCGTACACGGTTTGCGCACGGAACCCAGGACGACGAACGACGATCTCGAGCTCGGATGCATGACCACGCCAGCAGCATCGCAGTTCATTGGCGACCTGAACATCGGACAGATCAATGGAACGTACTAGCGACTCAGAGGTTGGTTCAAGCAATCGCAACCGATACGTCCCTCTACTCGCTCTGGGGATGATATTCGCCGCTGCATGTGGCGAGCAAAAGTTTACCGAAGTAGCGGAGGAAGGCACTGGCGAACGAGCTGCGGTTGCGATCGAGGGCGGTTCCGCCCGCCTACCGTTCGAGACATTAACGGATTGGGTCTCGTATGGCGACGCAGTCATCCTTGGAACCGTGACAGCAGAGACCGAGATTCCGCCCACCGCAGAGGCCGAGACGCGAGGCGAGGGTCTGATCGGCCGTGCCCTAACGGTAACAGTCGACGAAATCATCTGGCAGCATCCGACCTCGGAAGGCGCGCCTGCTGAATTCAGCTTCACTGGTTACCCCTGGGAGCTGAGGAGCGGTGAACGGATTCAAACAGTAAGTGTCGAGGCAGGATGGCTCGAGGTTGGAAGGCAGTACCTTCTCGCCGTCACGAAGTATGAACCAGACGGCTGGGGACCGATCAACCCAAGCACCGCATTGCCGGTTGCAGATGGTGTGATCCAAGATGTCGAAGGTACTGAATCCTCGTTCGAGCTAGAGCTGGCCGGCGCCGACACAGTGACAGCGCGGTCGCGGATCGAGGAGGCAGATCCGGATCCCACGGCCGAGCAATACAGGGAACTGGACCCAGATGCTCAGTGGCAGGCTGTTGTGAGTGAAAGGGATCCTGGGCCAGGTGCCGGCGAGCTACTTGACGGTTCCATCCCAGTTCCCGCTGACGGCAACACTTCACTGTCTGTGCCTGACTAGCTCGTGACTAGCTCCGATCGAGCGCGACGACCGCAGCAGACTCCGGTGCAACGACGGCGTGACCGTTGAGCGAAGCTAAACCAGCTGCCGTTCCGACGAGAAGCACAGGAACCGGCAGCGGCTCGTCGAACCTGGCTGCGATTCCGATCCCCACGCATCCCGCCGCTCCCACGAGGTGCACACGCCCGAGCGAACGTTCTGCCGGGCGGTCAGCGACACATTGTCGTCTCGGACAGACTTGCACCCTTCCATCTATCGCCGACCGAGGCGTACGCCGACAGACACAGGCCGATTCCGTCGGATCGAGTCAACCTAGTTGCAGCGCGAGGTAGGTCGCTAGTCGACAACAGACAGGCCATGAAGTCTAGCGAGGGCCCGCCCACTAGCCCCGATCGTTCATGAGAAGTCCTTGGGTCGGGGTGCGGGCATGTCGGGCTCGGCGACGGCCGGGTCTGCGGCGCCTTGGTCGGTGTCGCCTTCGCCGTTGGCCGCTTTGGGGTGATCGCGGGTGCCGGGAGGGACATCGATTTGGGTGTCGGGACGCGTCCTCGTCGAGGGTTGGCGGCAGTCGGTCGTGTCGGACGGCGACAGGTCAGGTGATGGCGGCGAGGCGCCGGTAGGCGCCGAGCAGGTCGCGGCTCCACGGCCAGTGCTCGGGGAGGTGCAGCCACACTTGACGTGCTCGATTGACGAGCCGGCCGGCGACGTGGAGGAGTCGGTAGCGCAGGGTGCGTGGTTCGGCGACGGCGAGCTCGCCGTCGAGTTGGGTCCACACGAGCAGGTCGGCGGCGGCGAGGACCATCTCCATCCATGCTGCGTTGGCGTCGAAGCTGGTGAACGGCATCCGTTCGAGGCCGCAGTCCTTGGCGTTCTTGATCCGGTTCTCGACCTCGCCGTGGCGGCGGTGGCGGACCTCGAGGCGGCGGGCCGGACCGGCGCTGTTGGTGAGCAGCACTTGGTGGCGCCAGCCGCCGTGGTCCCACAGCCGCAGCTGGGCGCCTTGGTGGGGTCGTTCCCGTCGCACGATGATCCGTGTCCCGGCTGGGACGCCGGCCAGGGTGACACCGTGCAGTTCGACGATCTGGGCGCCGCGTCGGGGGCTGCCGTCGGGGTTGATCGCCGGCCGCCACCGCTTGGCCGGCACGGCCATGATTGCTGCGTCGAGCAGGTCCGATACCCGCGCCGAGATGGAGAACTCGATGTTGCGGGTGACCAGCCCAGCGACGAAGGCGTGGACGTGGCCGGCGGTGTCGGCACGCACCACGATCCGCTCACGGACCTGTGTCGGGTCGTCGCCGGCGCCGTGTCCGACGGCGACGTCGGCGGGCAGCTGAGCGATCGCCAAGTCGACGACGGCAAGCTGATCGGCGCCCGAGTTCGCTGCCGCGTTCCCCGGCCGCAGCACCCCGGCGAGCGCTTCGCCGTCGTCGCTGAAGCAGAACATCGGATGGAACCCGAAGCCGCCCTTGTAGTGCGACGCCGCCTGCTCCTTGTGCTCGGAGTGGATCTCGACCAGCGACGCGTCGACATCCAACACCACCGGACCACGCCGCGAGCGACGGGCCCACACCGCGGCGCGAGCCTCAGCACGGGCGGCACGCAGCCCGTCGAGCACGTCGCCGTCGATGGTGTCGAAGCAGCGCCAGATCGTCGGGTCCGACGCCACCGTGCCGAACAGGTCCGGCTGGTCACGCAACGCCGCCATGTCCGACACACACCGCCCACCGGCGGCCAGCATCACCGCCACCTGGGCCAGCAGCCGGCCCCGATCATGGACCGGCGCCCGTTCACCGACCCACGGCACCGCCGCCGAATAGGCCGAAGAGAGTCCGACCCGGTCGGTCAGTTCGCCGAGCATGTAGGCACCAACCAGCTGCGCCGTCGAGGCGTCGCCGCCGGTCACCCGCAGCCGCTCGACCGTCGATGTAGCGTTCACCTCGCGAGTGCCCTCCGGGTTCGAGATCCTGATCGGTCAGCAACCTCAGAATCCCTTATCCGGCGGGCACTTCCGCGGATGGGCAGCCCTCAGCTCACCCGGCCCCGTGAACGATCGGGGCTAGATGGGTCTGAGCTACATCAAGGCTTGCGGCGCAAGGACTGTACGCGCCTGTGGGGCATCCGATAATGCGTGTCTGATTCCGAGGCTGGAAGTGTGCGATTACGCGTCTGATAAGCGCGGTTATACGGGTGATCCACGGGGCCGGGGCTGCGTTCATCGAGGCATGTCGAGCGGCCGGTGTCGAGTCCTCAAAGGGGCTGATGGCGTGTGGCGGGGATCTTGATCGCCCGCAGCTGCCCGTGCCGCGATGTCCGACTTTGCCTATCCGCAAATGCGCGGTCGGCGGGCACCGAGGGCATCCGGGAAGTGCCGTTTCGTCACGCTTGCGATCGCGAGCACCATCGCCTGCCCGAGGTCGCCCTGCGAGCGCCGAACGACGGATCGGTACCCCGACCCTGCAATGTCGCCTGACAGACCGTGCGCTCTCGCCCTGCCCGTGCTCGCGCCCGTCAAAAGGTACGAAGGATGGCTTCATGGCATTCGCCCACGGGCACCCGGTGGATGACGCCGCTGTCCAGGCCGCGACGGAGTCGATCGCAGGTTTGTCGGCGGTGAGTCAGCAGGTGACGCGGTCGAGGAACTGACCGACGAGGTGGTACTCGGCCAGCTGGTGCTCGGGCTGGCGGAAGCCGTGGCCCTCGCCCTCGAACAGGTGCAGGTCGACGTCGGCGCCCCTGGCCCGCAGGGCGTCGACGAACGCCACCGTGCCCTCGACGGGGACCACCGGGTCGTCCGTCCCGTGGAGCACGAGCAACGGCACGTCGATGCGGTCGACCACGGCCATCGCCGAGCGCGCCCTGTACCGCTCGTGATCCTCTAGCGGACCGATCAGCCGGATCGTGGAGTGGGCCTCGAACCGGTGGCTGCGCGCCGCCAGGTCGACGAGGTCGGTGACCGGGTAGAGGGCGATCCCGCCGGCGACGGACCGCCCGCTCCGCCCGAGCAGTCGCAGCACCGTGTAGCCGCCCGACGACCCGCCCATCACCACCGTCGTGTCCGGCGTCGCCCACCCCGCCTCGTGCGCATGGGTGATCCAGACCAGCGTGTCGGTCACGTCGAGCTCGCCCCATCGCCCGTCCAGCGCCTGCTGGTACGCCCGCCCGTGGCCGGTCGAACCGCGATGGTCGGGCAACAGCACGTCCCACCCGCGATGCAGCCAAAGGGCGACGCGCGGCATGAACGTGACCGGCCACTGGCCGGTCGGTCCGCCGTGCAGCATCACCAGGAGCCGCCCACCCGACGCCGGGCTGACGTAGCGGCGGGCGTGCAACGTCACGCCGTCGTGTTCGAGCATGACGGTTTCCGGTTCGATCAGGTCGACGCCGTCCCACCCGACGACGGGGCCGACGGCGACCATCCGCCGCTCCCACGACGCCGTGTCGTAGACGACGACCTGCGTCGGCGTGCGCGCCCCGGTGCGCACGGCGGCCAGGCGTTCGCCACGCCACGAGAGCTGGCCGTGCACACCACGCGCCACGTCGGTCGATGCCCCGGTGCCCACGTCGATGACCGATAGGCGCCCGAAGCCACGCTCGTTGCGCGCGACCGCCACCCGGTCACCGCTCGGTGAGACGGCGAACGACGCCTGGCCCTGACCCCACGATGCGTCGGCGTGCTCACACTCGTCATCAGCCAGGAGCCGACGCTCGTCCCACCACACCTGCAGCCAGCCCGTGCCGTCGTGGACGTGGATCGGCGTGCCGTCCGGCGCGAACCGCGGCTGCTGCACGGCAC
>JBPCJL010000406.1:0-7877 GCA_051005355.1 Ilumatobacteraceae bacterium | reverse complement strand
CGTGTACCCCGACCGCATCCACCCCCACCTCTGACCACCATGATCACGGCCGCTTACACAAACACCTTGACAGGCTCTCGGGCGACACTCGCATCTCCGTGTCGTCGGGAAAGTCCTCACGCAGCCGCCGGGCGATCTGCTCAGGACTGTGATTGTGCTCCAGCCTGTCCTGCACCTCCCGGCGCAACACCAAGTTGGTGGCCAGCTTCGCTGGCTTGGGTCGCTTCGCCTTGGTGTCGGCATCAGCCTGGGCCACCGACGCCCGATACGGCCTCACCCGTCGACGCCCCGACGGCGCCACCCGGCGCAGCTCCCGGCTGATCGTCGCCGCGTCCCGACCGAGCTGGCGGGCGATCTGGCGGACACCCTGTCCCGCCGCACGCAGACAGGCGATCTCCTCACGCTCGGCGAACGACAGGCGTCGCCCCGTCGACTCGGCAACCGCTGGCATCACCCCGCCAGCCTGACGGAACCACCGTTGCCCGGTCGCGGATGACACCCCCGCCGCCACCGCCGCATCCACCACCGCCTCACCGTCGCGAACCAGCCTCCAGAACCGTTGCTGCGCCTCCCTCGGCAACCTCGGACGAGCCATCACCATCACCTCCATCACGAAGGTGTTGCGCAGACCCCCTGAGCCCGCCTATCGATCTGTCGTCAGAACGCGTTCGCCCCAGGACGGGTGGCGCCGGCCAGCCACTCGGCCTCGGCCTCGCCCATCGGCGTGGACGGGGGGCCGTCGGTGAAGGGCCAGAGCTCCTCGGCGACGCGGCGGTAGTTGCCGACGGCACCGAGGTCCCCGAGCAGCGCGTACAGCCCGAGGTTGATCCGCTGGATGAACACGAACGCACGCGGGAGCGTGACGTACTGGGCGATCGGGCTCGTCCGGTCGAACGTGTGGCGCACCACGCTGCTGGCGTACTCCCGGGTCCACGTCATCGTGTGGTCCTCGGAGATCGGCTCGTAGAACTGGGCGAAGTATCCGCCCGCGGCGTCCGTCTCGACCGGCGCCCCCGGCCGCAGCAGCCCGCCGGCCTCGATGATCCGGCGGAACCGTGCCGCGTCGTGGTCGACGGCGGCCGCTTCGACCATCGACGCGAACATCGCCGTCTCGGCGACCGAGAAGTAACGGACGAGCCCGAAGTCGATGAACGACACCCGCCCGTCGCCGTGGAACAGGTAGTTGCCGGGGTGCGGGTCGCCGTTGAACGCCCGCAGCAGGTACAGGCTGCGGAACACGAACCGGAACAGCGTCTCGCCGGCCAGGTCGCGCTGGCGCTGGTCCCACGTCCGCAACTCGGCCCACGGCGCGCCGGTCACCAGCTCGCTCGTCAGCACCCGCCCGGTCGACAGCTCGGGCAGGACGGCCGGGACGTGGATGGTCGGGTGGCCGCGGAAGAACTCGGCGAAGAGGGTCTGGTTGGCGGCCTCGCGCCGGTAGTCGAGCTCCTCGGTCACCCGCTCCCGGATCTCCTCGACCATCTCGGTCGGGTCGAGGCCGGAGAAGCCCTGCGCCAGCAGCGTCCCGAACAGCTTCGTGTTGGCTAGATCCGCCTCGATGGCGGTGTCGACGCCCGGGTACTGCACCTTGACGGCCACTGCCACCTCGCGTCCGGACCGGGGATCGACGGCGACCGCCCGGTGGACCTGGCCGATCGACGCCGACGCGATCGGGTCCGGATCCCACTCGGCGAAGATCTTCTCCGGCGGCGCACCCAGCTCCTCCTCGACGACCTCGGCGGTCAGCTCGGCGCTCATCGGCGGTGCGCTGGCCTGCAGCGCGGCGAGGGCCTGGCGGACCGGTTCGGGCAGCCCGTCGTCCAGGTAGCTGGCCATCTGGCCCACCTTCATGAGCGCGCCCTTCATGCCGCCCAGGCGCTCGGCGACCTGCTCGGCCGTGCGCAGGCGGCGGTCGTCGTCGAGCTCCGTCCGCCGCTCGGCCGAGGCGAACACCTTGCGCGCTTCGGCGGAGGCGTACGTGGCGCCGACCGACACGCCGAGGCGGGCCAGCCCGGCGTTGCGGGCGACGCGCGACGTCCGCGCCACCGGGGGTCCGGGTTCTCCGGGTGACTTTGGGGTCAACCATGACCCCTGAAAACGCTTGAAAACGATGATGGCGCCGGCGATCACGACGGCGGCGGCGAGCAGCAGGCGGCGTAGGCGGTGGTGGCGTCGTGTCACGGGCGGGTGGACGCCCACGCCAGCGCGTCGAGCAGTACCGGGACGAACCGGCGGGGCGCGGCGACAGCGGCGTCGTGGCCGGCGTCGACGTCGAACTGGCGCGCACCGGGGATGAGCTCGGCCAGCAGGTGCTGGCGGAGCACCGGCACCACCTCGTCGCCGCTCGGCACGACCACGGCCGTCGGCACGTCGATGCGCCGGATCCAGCCATCGGACCGGAACCGCCCGAGCGCCCCACCGGCTTCCAGGATCATGCGCCAGTCGTGTTCGGCCAGCTCACGCAGCGCCCACTCGCTCCAGTCGCCCGTCCGCCGGCGCCGGTACAGCTGCGACGACAGCCAGTTGCGGGCCTGCACCGGCGTCAGGCGGGCCAGCACGGCCAGGCTGCTGACGCCGAGGAAGGACAGTCGCTCTTCGCGCCGGTCACTGAACCGACCGGCCGTCGCCACGAGCACGAGCCCGCGCGTCCGTTCCCGGTGGCGGTGCCACACCAGCTGGGCGACGGCACCGCCCATGGAATAGCCGATGGGCACGGCGCGCTCGACGCCGAGGGCGTCCAGCACGCACGCCACGTCGTCGGCGCAGTCCTCCAGCGTGAACGCCCGCCGGCTGCGGACCCCGTGGCCGTGCCCGCGCTGGTCGAAGGCGATGACCCGGGCGTGCTCGCCGAGCGATCGATAGCAGGCGAAGAAGTTCAGGTCGGCGGTGGCGTTCCACCCGTGCAGCAGCACGACGACCGGCGCCCCGGGCGGACCCGGCAGCTCGCGGACACGCAGCGTGCCGGCCGGGATGCGCACGTCCCGCGCCGGCGGCAGCCGCGGCCCGATGGGCCTGGCCAGCGCCTCGACGTCGCGAACGTCGCCGACGTCGGGACCGGCATCGACGGACATGGCGCCTGGCTCGCTCACCCAGACAGTTCGACCTCGAGCACCCTGACCCGCAGCTCGCCGTTCGGCGCCTCGTAGGCGACAGTGTCGCCGGCTCGGGCGCCGATCAGGGCGGCGCCGAGGGGCGCCGTTGGGCTGACGACGTCGAGATCGCCGCTGCGCTCCTCGATGTGGCCGACCAGGTAGCGCTCGGCGTCGTCGTCGTCATCGCCTTCGTAGACGATCGTGACGACGGTGCCCGGACCCACCACGCCGGGCTTCGGTGCTTCCAGGATCTCGGCGTCCTCGAGCAGCGCCTCGAGCTGGCGGATGCGGCCCTCCATGTGGCCCTGCTCGTCCTTGGCCGCGTGGTAGTCGCCGTTCTCGGAAAGGTCACCGAGCTCCCGGGCCTGTTCGATCTTCGAAGCGACGTCGATCCGGCCCCTCGTGACGAGGTCGTCGAGCTCGGCCTGCAGCCGTTCGTACGCCTCTCGGGAGAGCTGGTTCGCAGTCATGGTGGATCGAGCCTAACGGTGGCCTGTCACACCATCTGGGGACGGTTCGTAGCCTCTGAGGCATGACCAGGGGCGCAGCACATCGAGTGGCCGTGATCGGTGGGGACGGGATCGGGCCGGAGGTGACGGCCGAGGCGGTCAAGGTGCTGCGCGCCACCGACGTCGCCATGGAGACGACCGACTTCGATCTGGGCGGCGCCAGATACCTGCGCGACGGCGAGATCCTCTCCGACGCCGCGCTCGACGAGCTGCGCGGATTCGACGCCATCCTGCTCGGGGCCGTCGGCACGCCAGAGGTGCCGCCCGGGATCATCGAGCGCGGCCTGCTGCTGCGGATGCGGTTCGAGCTCGACCTCTACATCAACCAGCGCCCGTTCGAGACGCCGGAGCACGACTTCGTGGTGATCCGGGAGAACACCGAGGGCCCGTACGTGGGGGAGGGCGGCGTGCTGCGCCGCGGCACCCCGTTCGAGGTGGCCACCCAGGGCAGCGTGAACACCCGGATGGGGGTCGAGCGCTGCGTCCGCTACGCCTTCGAGCTGGCCCGCAGCCGCCCCCGCCACCACCTGACGCTAGTCCACAAGACCAATGTGCTCACGTTCTCGGGCGATCTCTGGCAGCGCACGTTCGACGACGTGGCGGCGGAGTTCCCGGACGTCGGGACGGCCTACCACCACGTCGACGCGGCGACGATCTACTTCGTCCAGGACCCGCAGCGCTACGACGTCATCGTGACCGACAACCTGTTCGGCGACATCCTCACCGACCTCGGAGGTGCCGTGTCCGGCGGCGTCGGGCTGGCCTCGTCGGCCAACCTCAACCCGGCCCGCACCGGACCGAGCCTGTTCGAGCCGGTCCACGGCTCGGCGCCGGACATCGCCGGCACCGGCACCGCCGACCCGCGGGCGGCCATCCTCTCGGCGGCGCTGATGCTCGACTTCCTCGGTGAGGACGACGCCGCCGCGCGCGTGCGTCGGGCCTGCGCCGAGGCGGTCAGCGGCAGCACCCGGATCGTGGGTGACGCCGTGGCGGAGCGGGTGCGAGGATGAGGACATGCCCATCACACCCACGACGAAGATCTGGATGAACGGCGACCTGGTCGACTGGGACCAGGCGCAGATCCACGTCCTCACCCACTCGCTGCACTACGGCATGGGCGTGTTCGAGGGCATCCGGGCCTACGAGACCACGCAGGGCCCGGCCGTGTTCCGGCTCACCGATCACATCGTCCGCCTGCACAACTCGGCCCGCATCATCGGCATGGAGATGCCGTACACCGTGGACGAGCTGGTCGAGGCGGCCAAGGCGACGGTGGCGTCGACCGGCCTCGGGTCCTGCTATGTCCGCCCGATCGCCTACTTCGGCTACGGGGAGATGGGGCTCAGCACGTTGCCGTGCAGCGTCGACGTGGCCATCGCCTGCTGGCCGTGGGGCGCCTACCTCGGCGACGATGCGGTGACCAAGGGCGTGCGCATGAAGGTCTCGTCGTGGACCCGTCACGACCACAACACCATGCCGCCGGCGGCCAAGACAACGGGCAACTACGTGAACTCGACGCTGGCCAAGGTGGAGGCGCTGCGCGCCGGCTACGACGAGGCGATCATGCTGGCGCCGAGCGGTCTGGTCGCCGAGTGCAGCGGCGAGAACATCTTCGTCTCGCGCCAAGGCAAGATCCTCACGCCGCCCCTCTCGGCCGGTGCCCTCGAGGGGATCACGCAGAACACCGTGATGGCCATCTGCGCCGACCTCGGCTTCGACTGCCGGGTCGACGACATCGCCCGGAGCGACCTCTACATCGCCGATGAGATCTTCGTCTGCGGCACGGCGGCGGAGGTCAGCGCGGTCAACTCGGTCGACGACCGGATGATCCCGTGCCCCGGCCCTGCGACCGTGGCCATCGCCGAGCGTTACGCCCGGGTCGTGCGGGCCGAGGAGCCGCAGTACAAGGACTGGTGCGAGCTCGCCGTCTGACGCCGTGGTATCCGATCGGATACCGCCATACGCTGGTGGCGTGATCGACGCCGCCCAACTGATCCGGTCGGCCCGCCGCCTCGCCGGGCGGTCGCAGCGCGAGCTCGGCGCCGTCGCCGGGACATCGCACTCGACGCTCGCCACCTACGAGCGTGGCGGCAAGGTCCCGACCGTCACGACGCTCGACCGGATCCTGCGTGCCGCGGGCTTCGAGGCCAAGGTGGCCCTCGTGGCGCGGCGCGACGAGCCGTTGACGGACCGGATGGCGAGAGGGCAGGAGCTCGTCGACGCGTTGGAGCTGGCCGACGCGTTCCCCGCTCGTCGCGCCGACGCGCTGAGGGCGC
Source organism: Ilumatobacteraceae bacterium (assembly GCA_051005355.1). Taxonomy (GTDB): domain Bacteria; phylum Actinomycetota; class Acidimicrobiia; order Acidimicrobiales; family Ilumatobacteraceae; genus JALZMG01. The sequence goes on along the minus strand of JBPCJL010000406.1, from coordinate 2,000 downwards.
CGCGCTTCGGCTGGAAGGCGTGACCGATCGGCTGACGCTGCCGGAGAAGATCGTCCTCGTCCACGCCGACCTGGCTGCCGCCGGACTGCGCCACGCGTTCGGCGGCGCGCTGGCGTTGGCGTGGTGCACCGGGCGGCCGAGGGGCACGGTCGACATCGACGTCAACGTGTTCGTCGGTATCGATGACGCCGATGCGGTCCTCGCCGCCCTGGAGGGTGACGTCCTCGTCGACGACGCCGCGGCCGAGGTCCTGGCGGGCGATGGTCAGGTCCGCCTCTGGCTCGGCGCCACGCCCGTCGACATCTTCCTCGACACCACGCCGTTCCATCGTCAGGTCGGGGGCAGGATCCGCTGGGCGCCGTTCGCCGGCCGCGAGCTGCCGTTCCTCGCGTGCGACGACCTGGCGGTGTTCAAGGCGTTCTTCGACCGCAGCCGCGACTGGGCCGATCTCGACGACATGGTCGCGGCTGGAAGCTTGGACGTCGACGCTGTGCTCGGGGTCCTCACCCGCTACCTCGGCGGCGACGACCACCGGATCGAGCGCCTCCGCGCCCTCGCCGGGCCGCCCTGAGTGTGAGCGAGCCTCCCACGTGGACAAGCGGGCTAGCGGCGCCGTCAAGCGAGCGAACGATCGTGTGAATGTGCGCGATGTGCGCAAGCTGTGCATTGACGGTGGATGAACGCAGTCCACTTGGGGGTAACGAGAAAGTTCTGGGGAGAACCGTGTGGATTCGGAAATACTGCTTGACCTGCGGTGATGCCTGCGGCAATGTTTCCCCTCGTACCGGCGAGCGCAACGCCGACCGGGACGGGGTCCGAGTCTGCAGGAGCTGCCTTCGGGTGGTGTTGAGAGCGGAGAACGGCCTCGTTCCACGCCTTCGGGCAAGGTCGTCGTCAGCGGAATCGGTGCACGGGATGAATGCCACCGTGGCTGCATCGGGAGGCTGACCGGTTCGCCGGCCGGGTTCTCGGTGGAGCTCGGGCCGAGGCGTGGGGAGCCACCCCAACTGGCTCTTCGGGTCACGGTCCTCACGGTGCCGACTCGAGGTCTCGGATTCGTCCGGGGCCGCGTGAAGGTGCCGTGACGGCAACGAGCCGGGCAACCGGCGACCGGGCCGATAACGCGGCATCGCCCGCCGGGCCTGCGGGCACGACGGGCGATGTGAAAGGTCGAGCGAGAGGCTAACGCCAGCAGGTCGACCGGCGGTGGATGGTTCGTCCCACTTGGGCTGCCCCGGGCAGCGCCGCGGCTTCGGCCGTAGCAGCTGCTCGGGGCGGTTCGCGTCTACCGTCTGTGTCACAACAGTTCGCGTTCCGGCGAACTTGTCGTGACACAGAGCGGGATCGGGCTAGCTTGTCGGCCGTGATCACGACGGGCGTTCATCGACTCGTCGCGATCATCGCCATTCCGTAGTGCACGTGGTCCGTCCGCGTGCACGCAACCAGCCGCCTGCGGGCGGCTGCTTGCGTTCTCGGGGCCGGTCCACCCGATGAGAGGTGATCAGCGATGGAACAGCGAATGGTCGAGGTCTTCGACACCACCCTGCGCGACGGCCTGCAGGTCGAGGGCGTGTCGGCGACGGTCGAGGACAAGCTGCGCATCGCCGAGCAGCTCGACCTCCTCGGCGTGCACTACATCGAGGGTGGCTGGCCTGGCGCCAACCCGAAGGACGTCGAGTTCTTCGCCCGCGCCGCCACCGAGTTGGTCCTGTCGACCAGCACGCTCGTCGCCTTCGGTTCGACCCGCCGCCCACGCGGCAAGGTCGACGACGACGCCACGCTGCGCAACCTCGTCGAGGCGCGGACGGCGGCGGTGTGCATCTTGGCCAAGAGCTCCGACTACCACGTGACCCATGCGCTGCAGACGACGCTCGACGAGGGCGAGGCCATGATCGCTGATTCGGTGCGGTTCCTCACGGCGGAGGGCCGGCGCGTGCTCGTCGACCTCGAGCACTTCTTCGACGGCTACAGGACCAACCCCGAGTTCTCGCTGCGGGCAC
>JBPCJL010000405.1:0-7726 GCA_051005355.1 Ilumatobacteraceae bacterium | reverse complement strand
GCGTGTCTTCGGTGCGACGTACGGGTTGCCGACTGTCCTGCCGCTGGGTGTGGACGCCGACGCTCTTGTGGCCCTGATGGCTCGCGACAAGAAGGCCCGGGCCGGGCCGACCTTCGTGCTCGACGGTCCCGCCGGCATCGAGGTCGTTCCCGGCGTTGCGGAGCAGGACGTGCGCGCCGCGCTGCGGGCGATGACGTGATCCCCGAGATCCGCACCGAGCGGTTGCTGCTGCGCGGCTGGTGCGACGACGACGTCGAGGCCTACGCCGCCGTCAACGCCGACCCGGCCGTCATGGCCACGATCGGTCCGCTCCAGACTCGAGAGCAGAGCGACGCCCACATCGACCGGACGATGGCGGTGTGGGCGGAGCGAGGCTTCGGGCTGTGGTGCGTGGATCTCGATGGCACGTGCATCGGCTTCACCGGCCTCGCCGCACCGGCCTGGCAGGCCGCGTTCACGCCATGCGTCGAGGTCGGGTGGCGGCTGGCGTCGACGCACTGGGGCCACGGCTACGCGCCGGAGGCGGCCCGCGCCGCGTTGGCCTTCGGGTTCGACGAGGTCGGGTTGGACGAGATCGTCTCGTTCACCTCGGCCACCAACCACAAATCGCGACGGGTGATGGAGAAGCTGGGCATGCAGCACGACGTGACGGCCGACTTCGACCACCCGAACGCACCGCCCGAGCTGAACCCGCACGTGCTGTACCGCCTCGGCGCCCCTTGACGCGCGCCGCCGAGCGACGTAGCGTCGGCCCTCTCACATCGGCGTAACTACGCGCATGTGACTGATCGTCGGAAGGACCGGAGGTTGGGGCCGTGACGGAACCTGGATACAGCGGCACGCAGGCGGCCAAGGTCGTCGGGATCACCTACCGCCAGCTCGACTACTGGGCGCGGACCGACCTCCTGCGGCCGGCGCTGGTCGAGGCCGCCGGCAGCGGCAGCCGGCGCAAGTACTCGTACCGGGACCTGCTCGAGCTGCGGGTGATCAAGACGCTGCTCGATGCCGGCATCCGCCTCGAGTCGGTGCGCGAGGTGTTCAGCTACCTGCGTCAGCACGTCACGACAGACATCGCCGCCGCCCACATCGTCATCAGCGGCAACCAGGTGGCGCTGTGCGACGGGGACCAGCTGATCGATGTGCTCAAGCGGGGCCAGGGCGTGCTCAACGTCCTGCCGCTTGCGGGGGTCAAGGACGACGTCGACGCCCAGCTCGTCCAGCTCGTGCCCCTCCGGGAGCCGGAGGTCGTCGGCGCGGCGGTGACCGTCGCCACCTGAACCGATGGCGCCGATGCGCTTGCCGCTCGACGAGTGCCACCGCCGAGCCGGCGCCCGCATGGTGCCGTTCGGCGGCTGGGAGCTGCCGCTCGAGTACCCGACCGGGACGATCGCCGAGCACGTGGCGTGTCGATCAGGCGCCGTGGTCTTCGACGTGTCCCACCTCGGGACGGTGCGCGTCGACGGACCCGGCTCGCTCGACCGGCTGCAGGCCGCGCTGAGCAACGACCTGACCAGGATCGGGCCGGGTCGGGCGCAGTACACGCACCTGCTGGACGAGGCCGACGGGTCGGTGCTCGACGACCTGATCGTGTGGTGGCTCGACGACGAGCGCTTCGACGTGCTCCCCAACGCCTCCAACACCGAACGCGTCCGGTCCGCCATCGGCGGCGTCGACGTGACGGAGTCGCGGGCCCTGCTCGCCGTGCAGGGGCCGACCGCCCTCGACCTCCTGGACACGGTGGTGGCGGGCACGGCACAAGTGCGCCGGTTCCGGGTCGAGCGGCTCGAGTGGGACGGCGTCGAGGTGGTGGTGGGCGGGACGGGCTATACCGGCGAGGCCGGCGTCGAGATCGCCGTGACGGTGGCGGCGGCCGGGAGGCTGTGGGATGCAGTCGTCGGCGCCGGGATCGCGCCGGCCGGGCTGGGGGCCCGTGACACGCTGCGGCTGGAAGCGGCGCTGCCGCTGCACGGCCACGAGCTCGGACCCGGCATCACCCCGCTGCAGGCGGGGCTGGGTTGGGTCGTGGCGTGGGACAAGCCGGTGCTGCCCGGTCGTCAGGCGCTGGAGGACGAGCGGGCCAACGGGGTGAGCCGCCACCTCGTCGGCATCGCCACTCCGGGTCGACGACCGCCACGCGCCGGGTGCGATGTGCACCACGGCGGGGCGGTGGTCGGCACGACGACGAGTGGCAACTACTCGCCGACGCTCGGCCACGGCATCGCCCTGGCCTTTGTGCCTCCTGAGGTCGAGGCCGGCGCCGACATCGAGGTCGACGTGCGCGGCAGCCGCCTGGCCGGCGCGGTCGTCGACACGCCGTTCGTCCGGCGGAGCTGACGCGTTCAGGCTTGTTTCTTGGCCGCTGCTCGTTTCTTGGTCGGCGCCGCCCGCTGCTTCGTCGCCGCTGTCTTCTTGGCCGGCGCCCGCTTCTTGCCTGGCGCCCGCTTCTTGGCTGGCGCCCGCCCCGTGTCCGTCGGCGCCGAGGGTGCGCCAAGAGTGAGTTCCTCGGGCGGCGGCAGATCGACGACGGGTGCGGCGGGTGGCGGTGCGGCTGGTGAGGCGGCGACGCGCGGGCTCAAGCCCGGGATGCGCAGGCCGAACAGACCACTGGCCTGCTCGGCCAACTGACCGAGCGGCGACATCCGCCGCGACAGGTCGTTGATCACCTCGATGAACTGACCGAGGTCACGCGGCAGACTCGACAGGACGGGGGAGTTGAGCGTGTCCGCCAACCTCGTCAACCCGGGGATCACCTGGTCCATCGGACCCGAGATGCGCCTCGACAGGTCATCGGCCAGCTTCACCGTCCGGGTGAGCTGGGGGATCATCGCCCGGATCGGCTCCTCGAAGTCGCTGAGCATCCGGTTCACGCGCCCGGCCGTCTCGTTCAGCGTCTCCATCGTGGTGTTGAAGTTCTCGATGCCGCGGCGCATCTCGTCGGCGTTCTTGCGCAACTGATCGAACGAGCGGATGACGGTGGCGATCGGCCCGGCCACCAGCGAGATGACGTCGCCGAACGGATCGGGGCGCCCACTGTCAGTCATGACCTGACCGTACCCGTCGAGGTGAGCGACCGCCGGTACGCCTCGAGCGGCGCGCACGTGCAGGCCAGGTTGCGATCGCCGCCGGCGGCATCGATGCGGGACACCGGCGGGAAGTACTTGTGGGCGCGCAGCCCAGGCAGCGGGTAGGCGCCGAGCTGACGGTCGTAACTGCGGTGCCAGTCCCCGAGCAGGTCCTCGGCCGTATGCGGGGCGAGGCGCAACGGGCTCTCGGCGATCGCCCACTCGCCGGAGGCGACGCGGTCGATCTCGGCCCGGATGGCGATCATGGCGTCGCAGAACCGGTCGAGCTCGGCGAGGGATTCGCTCTCGGTCGGTTCGATCATCAGGGTGCCCGGGACCGGGAAGCTCATGGTCGGGGCGTGGAACCCGTAGTCCATCAAGCGCTTGGCGACGTCGTCGACGGTGACGCCCGTCGAGCGGGTGATGACCCGCAGGTCAACGATGCACTCGTGGCCGACGCGCCCGGCCGCCCCGCGGTAGAGCACGGGGAAGTGCGCGCCGACGCGGGTGGCCACGTAGTTGGCGGCGGCGATGGCGACGGCCGTGGCGTGGCGCAACCCGTCGGGACCCATGAGGGCGAGATAGGCCCAGGAGATGGGCAGGATCCCGGCCGAGCCGAGCGGGGCCGCCGAGACCGGCCCGACGGGCGACGACCCGGCGTCGAGCGCCGGATGCCCCGGTAGGAAGGGCGCCAGATGGGCTCGCACGGCCACCGGGCCGACGCCGGGACCGCCGCCACCGTGCGGGATGCAGAACGTCTTGTGGAGGTTGAGGTGGCTGACGTCGGCCCCGAACCGACCCGGCCGGGCCACGCCGACCAGGGCATTGAGGTTGGCGCCGTCGACGTAGACCTGCCCACCGGCGTCGTGGACGGCGGCGCAGAGCTCACCGATGGACTCCTCGAACACCCCGTGCGTCGACGGGTAGGTGACCATCATCGCCGCCAGCCGATCACCGACACCGTTCAAGTGGGACCGCAGGTCGTCGAGGTCGACGTTGCCGTCCGCGTCCGTGGCGACCACCTCCACCTCGAGGCCGGCCATCACGGCGCTCGCCGCGTTCGTCCCGTGGGCACTGGCCGGGATCAGGCACACGGTGCGCTGGTCGTCGCCGCTGGCCCGGTGCAAGGCGCGGATGGCCAGCAGACCGGCCAGCTCGCCTTGGCTCCCGGCGTTCGGCTGCACGCTGACCGCGTCGTAGCCGGTGATCTCGACGAGCCACTCCTCCAGCTCGGCGATCAGCGCTCGCAGGCCGACGGACTCGTCGGCGGGGGCGAACGGGTGCAGGTCGGCGAAGTCCGGCCAGGTGATCGGCATCATCTCGGCGGTGGCGTTGAGCTTCATGGTGCACGAGCCGAGGGGGATCATCGTGCGGTCGAGGGCGAGGTCGAGGTCGGCTAACCGACGCATGTAGCGCAGCAGCTCGTGCTCGGTGCGGTGGCGGTGGAACACCTCCTGGGGCATGAAGTCGTCGGTCCGTCGAGCCGAGGCCGGGAGCCCGTCCGGAACCTCGTCCGGGGCGGCCGGGACCGGCGCACCCAGCGCTTCGAGGGCGGCGGCGACCACGTCGAGGGTCGACGTCTCGTCGAACGTGAGGCCGACGCTGGTGCCGTCGACGATGCGCAGGTCGACGTCGTGCTGGCGAGCGGTGGCGGCGACCGCCTCCGCGTCGACGCCGTCGACGGTGATGGTGTCGAACCACCGGTCGTGACGCAGTCGCAAGCCGGCGGCGCGACAGCCGGCGGCCGCGACGGACGCCAGGCGGTGCGCCCGTTCGGCGAGACGGGCCAGGCCGTCCGGACCGTGCCAGACGCCGTAGAACCCGGCCACGTTCGCGAGCAGCACCTGAGCGGTACAGATGTTGGACGTCGCCCGCTGACGGCGGATGTGCTGCTCCCGGGTCTGCAGGGCCAGACGCAGGGCGGGCCGACCGGCGGCGTCGGTGCTGGCGCCGACGAGTCGCCCCGGCAGGGCGCGCGCGGCGTCCTGGGCGACGGCGATGAAGGCGGCGTGGGGACCGCCGAAGGCCATCGGGACGCCGAAGCGCTGAGCCGAACCCACGGCGATGTCGGCACCCCAGTGGCCCGGCGGCGCCGCCAGGGCGCACGCTAGCAGGTCGGTGGCGACGACGGCCAACCCTCCGGCGTCGTGGACGCGTTCGATCGCTTCGGTCCGGTCGACCACGTCGCCCGTCGACGTCGGGAAGCTGAACAGGGCCCCGAAGCAGCCGGCGGCGACCTCGTCGACCTCACCGACCACCAGGTCGATGCCCACCGGTTCGGCCCGCGTGGCGAGCACGGCGATGGTCTGCGGGTGGGTGTCGTGGTGAACGACGAAACGGTTGGACGACGTCGAGCCCAGCCGGCGGGCCATGGCCATCGCCTCGGCGGCGGCGGTCGCCTCGTCGAGCAGCGAGGCGTTGGCGATGGGGAGGCCGGTCAGCTCTGCGACCATGGTCTGGAAGTTGACCAGTGCCTCCAGCCGTCCCTGGCTGATCTCGGCCTGGTATGGCGTGTAGGCCGTGTACCAGGCCGGGTTCTCGAGCACGTTGCGCTGGATCACGGGCGGCGTGAACGTGGCGTGGTAGCCGGTGCCGATCAGGCTGACGCGCGGGTGGTTGCGCCCGGCATAGGCACGCAGTGCCGCCAGCACCTCCCGCTCGCCGCGCGCCGGTGGGAGGTCGAGATCCCAGTCCGTGCGGATGGAGTCGGGAACGGTCTGGTCGAGCAGCTCGTCGAGGGACTTGGCGCCGATGACCTCGAGCATGCGCTCGACGTCGGCATCATCGGGACCGACGTGGCGTCCGACGAAGTCATCGGCCAGTTGGGAGAGGGAGGTGGTCACGGCGGCGCTCCGGCGGTCGAGGGTCTGATCCCCGCGCTGTCGTCGGACCTGAGAGCTTCACCCGGCGTCGGTGCCGGGCTTTCCCCTTCGGTGAGCCGGCCGGAGCCGGGCTGCTTTCCAGCGTCGCCTCGCCCACCCGGTCCGGTGGCCTGAGAGATTCCGGGGTTGGTTGCTCCTTCGGCGCCAGCCGTCTGGCTCTCCCGGATGGGCTTGTCGGCACGGGCACGTTAACCGGGTCCTGGCGGCGACGCCGCGGATGCAGCGAGACTGCGGCCGTGGATGCGGCCTACGACGCCTCGCAGTGGGGCAACTTCGCCCTCGCCGTGGCCGGCGCGACGGCCGCGCTGGCCGGCCTGCTCGTGGTGGCGATCTCGATCAACGTGCGCGAGATCCTGGCCGGCCCGCACCTGCCGGCCCGGGCGGGGAGCGCGTTGATCTACGTGACCAGCCCGCTCGTGCCCGCAATCCTCGTGCTGGTGCCGGACCAGTCCGCTGACGCGCTGGGCTTCGAGCTGCTCGCCCTGGGCGTCGTGCTCGGCGTCGTTCTGATCCCGCTGAACTCCCCGTTCCACCTCCAGCCGCAGCGAACGAGGGCGAGCTGGGTGTCCAGCAGCGCCATCCCGGTCACGCTGATCGTCGTGCCGACGATCCTGGCCGGGATCGGGATGGTGGTCGAAGCGCTGGGCGGTCTGTACTGGCTTCCAGTTGCCGTCCTCGGGGCGATCGTCGGCGGCCTGGGCCAAGCCTGGGTGCTGCTCATTGAGATCCTCCGCTGATCGCGCGGACGGCGGCGAGCTGCCGCGGGGTGACCTCGGCCGGAACCACGAGGACGGCCCGCCGGATGCTGCGCTCGGTCATCTCGGCGCGCATCGGGTGGTCGGTGGCGAGGAGGGCCGCGTCCCACCGCAGCCACGTCGTCAGCGCAAAGTCGTCGGTCCGACCGGCGACGTCGGCGGCCGACGTGGCTGCGGCGAGGAGCTGATCGCGGCGAGGGTGGTGCCAGTCGACGTTCACGCCGTCGGCGCGGCGGCCGGCCAGCGCCGCCAGCTCGACGCTGTTGACGCCGATGACGACGGGCGGGCGGGGGCGGGGGAGCGGGAAGGCCGCCACGTCGGCCGGACGGTCGTCGGCCCACAGCAGGTCGATGGTGTCGAGGGCGTTCTCGACGAGCGCGTGGCGGCCGGCGATAGTGGGCTCGACCCGCTGACCGACGGCACGCATCTCGGCCGACCACGGGCTGTCGGGCGGGCCGCCGGCGCCGACGCCGAGGTGGAATCGTCGCTCGGCGATGGCGGTGACGGTGGCGGCGGCGACGGCCAGCAGCGCCGGGGTGCGGTTGTTGACGTTGGCCACCATGACGCCGAGCTGGATCGTCGAGGTCGTGGTGGCCAGGGCGCCAAGCAATGTGAACCCCTCGAGCATCGAGTCGCCGTTGAAGCAGTCACCGGCGAGGTGGTCGAAGACCCACAGCGCGCCGTAGCCGGCGTCCTCGGCGGCCGCGGCCCGATCGCGCAGCTCCGGCCACGACAGGACGGCCTGGTTCAACTGGACGTCGAGGGTGAGCGCCACGCGGCCGTCATCATTGTTCGCTCGCCTGCTCCTGCTGTCAGCGCGGGCCATCGCCCCGGACGCTCGCTCACATGCCTGATCGTTCGCTCGCTTGACGCCGACGTCAGCGCGGCCATCGCCCGAGACGCTTGCTCACATACCTGATCGTTCGCTCGCTTGACGCAGACGTCAGCGCGGGCCATCGCCCGGGACGCTCGCTCACACTGTTGGTAGCACCCCGGGGTCTGCGGACCGACAGCGGACACGTCGGTC
>JBPCJL010000404.1:0-11360 GCA_051005355.1 Ilumatobacteraceae bacterium | reverse complement strand
TCGAGGCCCAGATGGCGCTGCGGTCGGCGGCGGCGATGAAGGCGTCCCGGTCGGCGGGTGGCGCGGTCAGCAGCGCCGCTAGCGCCTCCTTGGTCGGCGCCCCGACGCGCGGGTCGCCCGGCGAGCTCATCACGGACACGAGGCTGAGGCAGCGGTCAGGGTGCTCGATGGCGATGGTTTGGGCGATCATCCCGCCCATCGATGCGCCCATGATGTGGGCCCGGTCGATGCCCAGCTCATCGAGCAACCCGACCGCGTCGCAAGCCATGTCCGACAGCGTGTACGGCACCTCGGGCTGCGGCTCGCCGGCGAGGCCGGCCTGCAGCACGGCCATCGGCTCGACTCGGTGGCCGTCGAGGTGCGTCGACAACCCGCAGTCCCGGTTGTCGTAGCGGATCACATAGCGACCGCGGTCGGCCAGGTGCTGGCAGAGCTGGTCGTCCCACGCGATCAGCTGCGCCGTGAACCCCATCACCAGCAGCAGCGGCGGGTCGGTCGGCGAACCGATGGTCTCGTACTCGATCTCGATGGTGTCCGGGTTGGAGGTGGCGATCGTGGCGCGCGGCATCGGCGCAGTCTGGCGGGTCGGGAGTGCGACCGAGCAGCCGAAGTACCGTTCGTCGGATGACACGGTTCGGGGTGCACACCGGCCTGCAGCACACGACCGCCGACGAGCTGCGCGTGCTGTGGAAGCGGATCGAGGCGCTCGGGTTCGACTGGACCTCGATCTGGGACCACTTCTACGGAGCCACCGGAGATCCGCAGGATGCGGCGTGCCTCGAGGCCGTGGCCATGCACGCCGCACTGGCGTGCGAGACGGAGCGGGTGCAGTGCGGCTCGCTCGTCTACTCGATCGGCTACCGCCACCCGGCCGTGCTGGCCAAGGCGATCACATCGATCGACCTCATCTCCGGTGGTCGAGCGGCCATGGGGATCGGCGCCGGGTGGGCCGAGGTCGAGTACCGGGCGTACGGCATCGACTTCCCTGGCGTCGGCACGCGGATGGACCAACTCGAGGAGGGCATCGCGGTGCTGCGCGGGCTGCTGCACGACGAGGTGACCACCTTCGAGGGTCGGTGGTTCTCCGTGCACGAAGCGCGCAACGAGCCGCGCCCGATCCAGGACCGTCTGCCGATCTGGGTCGGCGGCGGCGGCGAGAAGCGGACACTGCGCATCGCCGCCCGCTTCGCCGACGGCTGGAATGTCCCGTTCGTCTCACCCGAGACGTTCGCCACCAAACGGGCCGTGTTGCACGAGCACTGCGCGGCCGTCGGGCGAGACCCGGCCGAGATCACGTGCGCCGTCAACGTCGGGCTGGCCTGGACCGAGGACAGCCTGCGCCAGCAGTTCGGCCAGATCGCCGAGTTCGTGCGGCCGGGAGTCCTCAGCGGATCCGTGGACGACGTTGTGGTGCGCGTCGGCGAGTACGTCGACGCCGGCGCCGATCAGGTCAACCTCGCGCTGCGCGCTCCGTTCGACGTCGATGCGCTCGAGCAGTTCTCGGCCACGATGAACTTGACCTAACCGAGGCTGCTCAGCCGTCGAGGAGACGGCGCTTCTGGGCTTCGAACTCCTCGGGGGACAGCGAGCCGCGGTCGCGCAGGGCTTCCAGCTTCTCGAGCTGGGTGACGACGTCGTTCGACGCGCCCGACGTCGCCGCGGTCGACGGTGGTGGCGGTGGCATCGGTGAACCACCGGCGGTCATGTTGGCTTGGCGCACCCTGCCGTACATTCGGTCCTCGTTCGACTCCATCTGGGAGTGGATGAGGTTCTGCACCCGGTCAGGGTTGCGGACGTCGGTGAAGCGCTGCTGACCCTCCTTGGCGCCGGACTCGATCAACAGGTCTCCGGCGCCGACAATGCGCTCCCAGACCCCCTGGTCGAAGTGAACGCTGTTGACGCGCTCGAGCGGGATCTCGATGCCGCTCTTGGCGAACACGCCGTGGCGGAAGATGACCCGGTCGCTCGTGATCACGAAGTTGGTGGTGACCCACTTGAGGTAGGTGACGAACACCCACAGCGCCGCCGCCACGATGAGCACCAGCACGACCCACTTCACCCAGCCGGGGGCATCCGCCGCAACTGCGACCACCCCGAGGGCGATCGTGACGATCAGGGTGAACACCGACTCGGCGAAGAACCACCAGTGCGGATGGAGGTCGAGCGCCAGCGTCTCGTAGTCGTTGAGCAGCTTCTTCGGGTACGGCATCGGCACCAGACAGTACTCCCGGCACCTGTTCGGCGATCCCTAGGGTGAGCACGTGCTCCCGGTCGCCGGCATCTCGGACCGCGAGGTCGGTCGGGACGACGACGGGCGGGCGCTGGCCGGGCTCGACACCGAGCAGGTCGCCGCCGTGACGACCCCGTCGACGCTCGTCGCCGTGATCGCCGGCGCCGGCTCGGGCAAGACGAGGGTGCTGACGAGCCGGATCGCGCACCGGGTCGCCGACGGATCGGCCGATGCCGCACACACGCTGGCGCTGACGTTCACCCGGGAGGCGGCCGGCGAGCTACGCCGCCGGTTGCGCCGCACCGGCGTTCGGGACCACGTCGAAGCCGTGACGTTCCACTCCGTCTGCCTCAACCTGCTGCGCCAGCGGGCCCGGGATCTGGATCGTCCCGTCCCGTCGATCGTCGAGGATCGGGACCGTCTCCTGGCGATGGTGGCTGGCGGTGCACCCGTCGCACCACTGGCGGCCGAGGTCGCGTGGGCCGGTGCACGAGGCATCGAACCCGACCGATACGTTGAGGCGGCCCAGGCCGCCGGACGCCGCGGCCGCCTGCCGCCGCAGCGCATCGGCGAGGTGCTCGCCGACTATCAGACGCTGAAGCGCCGCCGTGGGGTGGTCGACCTGGACGATCTCATCAGCCTCACGGCGCGGGAGCTAGTGCGCGACGCGACGTTCGCCGATGCGGTCCGCTGGCGGTTCCGCCACGTGCTCGTCGACGAGGCGCAGGACCTGAACCCGATCCAGTTCCGGCTGCTCGAGCTGCTCGTGGGCGACCGACGCGATCTGTACCTCGTCGGCGATCCGGCGCAGGCCATCTACGGGTTCAACGGGTCGGATCCCCTGCTGCTCGGCGACATCGCCGAGCGGATGAGCGGCGTGGAGATCCTCCACCTGCCGACCAACCACCGCTCTACGCCCCAGATCGTCGCCGCCGGTGCCCACGTGCTCGACGGCGGGGACGTGGCGACGGTGGGAGCGCGGGCGTCCCGATCGGACGGAGCGGGCGTGCGCGTGCTCGCCGCCGATGACGAGCGGCACGAGGCGGCACTCGTCACCGCCTTCCTGCGGTCCCTCGACCCGGGTGACGTGCGCAACGGACGCGTCGCGGTCCTGGCCCGCACGCATCAGCAGCTGCGGCGGCTCGAGGAGGCCCTGCGGGAGTCCGGGTTCCCCGTGCGCCGATGGCAGCCGATCGACCAGACGCCCACCGGGCGCGTCGTGCGCGAGGTCGTCCGGTTGCCGTCGGCCAGTCGGCTGCGGGAGTGGGCCGAGGACGCGATGGACCGGGTGGCCGAGCAGGAGGCGTCGCCGAACAGTCCGCGCGCCGTCGCGCCGGAGCTCGCCGTGGCCACAGCCGTGGTGCAGTTCCTGCGCGAGCAGCCGCAGGGTGACGGTGTCGCCCTGCGCTGGTGGCTCACCACCTCGACAGCCTTCGAGCCGGACGAGCATGGGATCGAGCTGCTCACGTTTCACGGCGCCAAGGGACGGGAGTGGCCATGCGTCGTCGTGGTCGGGGTGGAGACAGGCCTGGTCCCGCACCGCTCGGCGACCACCATCGCCGCCCGGGCGGAGGAGGCTCGGCTGCTGCACGTCGCGCTGACGCGGGCCGCAGATCGTCTCGTGATCACGTGGGCCGGACGGCGCAACGGCTACGCCCGGCGCCCGAGCCCGCTGATCGAGGGCCTGGACACCGCCACCGCGCCCGTCGTGCCGATCCCGCCTGAGCTGCGCTCGGCCGGCGCGCGGGGCCCTCGGTCGATCGATGTGCTCAACGAGTGGCGCGAGCGGGCGGCCCGAGCTGCCGGCGTCCTACCGGTCGAGCTGTGCTCGAACGCGGACTTGGAGGCGATCGCCGCCGCCCGGCCCGACACCCCGCAGGCCTTGGCCGACGTCACCAGCTTCGGCGTGCTCACTGCGACGCGCCTCTTCCCGGCCGTCCACGAGGTGCTGGCGGCCGGCGACCGCACCTGAGCCGCAGAGTGCGGCTCCGGCGCGATCTTGCTCATCCAAACCGCAGACTGCTGCTCACGTTGCAGCTTTCTCGCATCTCAGCAGCACTCTGCGGCTGGGGCGCGATCTTGCTCATCAATGCCGCAGTCTGCGGCTGACGTTGCAGTTCTCTTGCACCTCAGCAGCACTCTGCGGCTGCGGTGACGATTGACCTCGGCGGGGTTCCCGAGTGTTCGTGGCGCAGTGAGCGTGTTAGCCCAGGCCGGCCTTGCCCGGCCCAGACCGAGGAGCGGAGTCTTCGGAGCGAGCGAGGTCCATCAATACGGGGGCGTGGTCGCTGGGCAGTTTGCCCTTGCGGGCGTTGCGGTCGATGATCATCCATTCCGCCCGGTCGGCCACCGAAGCCGAGGCCAGCACGAGGTCGATGCGCATCCCACGGCCCTCGTGGAAGTCGCCCGCCCGGTAGTCCCACCACGAGAACACCTTGGCCGCGTCGGGGTGGTGCTGGCGGAACACGTCGATCAGCCCCCAGTCGAGCAGCGTGCCCAATCGGTCCCGCTCCGGCGCGCTGGTGTGGGTCGAGGCGGTGAACTTCGACGGGTCGTAGACGTCGGCGTCAGCGGGGGCGATGTTGAAGTCGCCGGCGATGATCACGTCGTCGCCCGGGGAGGCGACGCTGGCGAGATGCCGGCTCAACCTGTCCAGCCAGGCCAACTTGTACTGGTAGTGGTCGGCGTCGAGGGCTCGGCCGTTCGGCACGTAGACGTTGACGACCTTGATGCCGCCGCAGGTCGCCGTCATCAGCCGGGCTTCGGTGTCGGGCTCGGCGTCGTCGGCGAACCCGAACGACACGTCCTGCAGACCGGCGCGTGACAGGACGGCGACACCGTTCCAGCGCCCTTCGCCGTGGTGTGCCGACTCGTACCCGAGCGTCTGGAACGCCAGTTGGGGGAAGGCCGAATCGGCCAGCTTGGTCTCCTGCATGCACACGATGTCGGGGGCGACATCGACCAGCCATTGCTCGACGCGCTCCTGGCGCACCTTGAGCGAGTTCACGTTCCAGGTGCCGAAACGGGTCACGACCTCGCCTCCGCCTCCGTCGTCTCGGGCGCGGCCGCCTTTCGCTTCCTCCTCGCCGTCGGCGTCGACGTCGATGCCGGCTCACCGCTCGAGGCAGCTCGCTTGGCCGGTGCCCGCTTCTTGGCCTCCGGCGCGGCGGCGGCCGCCGTCGCCGCTCCGGCCTGCTTCTTGGTCCTCGTGGCCGCTCGCTTCGCCGGTGCCGGTGCCGGTGCCGCCGACGGCTCGACGGTCGGCGGCGACTCGGCCGCCGCCTGCTTCTTCCTGCTGACCCGCTGGCGCGACGGTGGTTCGGCGGCCGGCACCGCGGCCGACTCGTCGGCGGGCACCTGCTTGCGCGCCGCCCGCTTCCTCGGCGCCGCCGGCGCAGCGGTCGACTTGCGGGCCCGCTTGGTCGGCGTGACTGCTTCGGCCAGTGCCTCGAGCTCGGGTGTGGCCACGACGTCGGCGCTCGGCGCCATCTCCGGCACCGCCAGCTCGATGCTGCGGCGGGCGGGGGCGAAGCTCGTCACCACCAACGTGGCTGCGTCATGGACCTTCATCACCTCACGAGCGCTGCGCGGCGGCGGAGCGCTCATCAACCGCAGCGGCACATAGCCGCGCACGTCCCCGATCGAGACGTAGGCGCCGTGCGACGAATAGGACTCGACGACCCCGTTCACGCTGCTGCCGATCGGATGGTGCTCGACGAAGTCGAGGAACGGCAGCACGTCGTTCACCGGACCACCCGTCGGGCGGTTGGCCTCGGTCGGCTCGACGACCGGCACAGGAGCTGCGTTGGCTCGGCGTACCCCGGGGGGCGGCGCGGTCGGCACCGGCATGGGCTGACTGGCCGCCTTGCTCGCTGTGCGTCGAGTGGGCCTGTCGTCGCCGCGGGATGCGCGCTGCGACTTGCGGCTGGTCGGGCCCTTCACGGGCAGGCGCGTCACGAACACCCAGCCGACGAACGGCACCGGCTTGCCGCCGATCAACCGGCCCTCGTCGAAGAGCCACGGGTAGTCACCGTGGAACTCCTGGAACGAATCGTTGCTGAGGATGCGGGCGCCGACCTTGTTGGCGATGCTCAGCACGAAGGCGTCGCCGCGTCCGATGGCGCCGGCCGGCGGTGCGACCACTTCGTTGTGGGCGACGGCGGCGTCGAAGTCGGCCGCCTCCTTGCGATCGATGCGGTGACCGAAGGTGGCGTCCACGACGACGGTCACGACGGCGTCAGGGAACTCGTCCCGGAACGCCATCACGGCGTCGTTGAGCTGGCTCAGGCTGGGGGTCGAGCGGCCCTCGGTGGCGCTGTTGGAGCCATCGACGACGACCCCGCTCGTGGCGCCCGCCTTTGACGATGATGATGATGATGATGAAGAGGTCATGTGGGGGAGAGAGAGGCCGTTTCGATCTCGCCGTCGACGGAGGGTCGGGCGGCAGCAGCCCGCCATGGTACGGGCCGAGCGCTCGCCCGCCGTCGATACAGGCCGGGCGGTCGCTCGCCGTCGTTAGCCTCGCCGCCCGTGATCCGGGCCGTGTTCTGGGACTTCGGCGGGGTCATCCTGTCCAGCCCCTTCGAGGCCTTCCGCCACTACGAGGCTGAGCACGGGTTGCCGACCGACTTCCTGCGCTCGATCAACGCCACCGACGCGCACACGAACGCCTGGGCCCGTCTGGAGCGGGCCGAGATCCGTGCCGACGAGTTCGACGCTGCGTTCGCCGCGGAGTCGGCGGCACTCGGTCACCGCGTGCCGGGCGCCGACGTGCTGGCCCTGCTGGCCGGCGAGGTGCGCCCGGAGATGGTGGTCGCCCTGGATCGCGTGAAGGCGGCGGGGCTGCGCACGGCCTGCCTCACCAACAACGTCGTCAGCGACACGATGCGGCCGGACGTCGACGACGTGATGGCCCGCTTCGACCTCGTCGTCGAATCGAGCAAGGTCGGCGTGCGCAAGCCGGAGCCGGCCTTCTACGCGCTGGCGTGCGACCAGCTCGGCGTCGAGCCGAAGGAGTGCGTGTTCCTGGACGACCTGGGTGTGAACCTGAAGCCGGCGCGCCAGCTGGGCATGACGACGATCAAGGTCGACGACCCGCAGACCGCGCTCGACGAGCTGAGCGCGGTTCTTCACCTCGACCTCACCTGACCCCCACCCATCGGAGGGTTTCGCAGCACCGGAGGGTTTGCGTACCAGCGGCCGGTACGCAACCCTCCGCTGGCCGGCGTTTGGCGATCTCAGGGCTCGGGAACGAAGCCCGCCGTGTTCATCGTGCTCGTCGTCCTCGGCGTCATCGCGCTCGTCGTCGTCGTTGCGCTGCTCGCCGTGCCGACCGTGCGTCGCTCCCGGTCCGAGGAGCCGGCCCGGTCGACACGTCAGGTCACCGACACCGACGAACACCCAACCTGACACGACCGTCGATCGGGTCGGGACCGGCCGCAGTCGATGTGTGCGTGAGCGAAAAGGACAAACCCGTGGTGTTTGCTCACACAGTTTCCTGCGTGAGCCGTGCGTGAGCGAAAAGCGCAGATCCGTGCGCTTCCTCACGCAGACTGGGGCCCGTCCCGACCGATCGGCTACCAGTCGGCGAAGGTCTCGTCCATGAGGTCGGCCAGCTCTTGGTCGTGGATCGTCTTCGACCCGGTGGCGGGGCTGCCCGACTCGACCCGGGCCACGCGGCGCAGGTCGTAGCCGCGCTCCTTGATCCGCCACACCCGCCGCTCGACGAAGCTCCAGGCGCCCATGTTCTCGGGCTCCTCCTGCAACCACACGAGCTCCCGTGCGTTCGGGTAGCGGTCGAGCAACGTCGTCAGCTGCTCGATCGGTGACGGGTAGATCTGCTCGACCCGCACGATCGCCACCGGCGCGCCCCGCTCGTCGCGCTGGGCCATGGCGTCCCACGCCACCTTGCCGGTGCAGAACACCACCCGCCGGACGGCCTCCGGGTCGGCCACGTTCGGGTCGTCGAGGATCTCCTGGAACGAGCCCGTCGTGAGCTCCTCGATCGGTGATCGCGTCTGCTTCATCCGCAGCCCCTGCTTCGGCGTGAACACGATCAGCGGCGAGTGGCGCTCGGTGTACACCTGGCGGCGCAGCAGGTGGAAGTACTGCGCCGCCGTGGTGGCGTTGCAGACCTGGATGTTGTCCTCGGCGGCCTGGATGAGGAATCGCTCCATGCGCGCCGACGAGTGCTCGGGCCCCTGGCCCTCGTAACCGTGCGGCAGCAGCAGCACCAGCCCGTTGTGCTGGTTCCACTTGTCCTCGGCGGCGACCAGGTACTGGTCGATGATGACCTGCGCTCCGTTGATGAAGTCGCCGAACTGCGCCTCCCACAGGACGAGCGCGCTCGAGTTCTGCTGGGCGTAGCCGTACTCGAAGCCGAGGGCGGCGTACTCCGACAGCAGCGAGTCGTACACCCAGAAGCGCCCCTCCGCCCCGAGGTCGTCGAGCGGGACCCACGAGCGACCGTTGCCGTGGTCGACGAGCGCAGCGTGACGATGGCTGAACGTGCCCCGCCGGGAATCCTCGCCCGCCAGGCGGACGCTGTGGCCGTCGAGCAGCAGGGACCCGAAGGCCAGCGCCTCAGCCGTCGCCCACTCGACCTCACCCTCGGCGTACAGCTTGGACCGGGCGTCGAACTGCCGGGCCAGCTTCGGGTGGATGGTGAAGTCGTCCGGGTACTTCGTCAGGCACCCGAAGATCCGGTCGAGCACGTCCCGGTCCACCCCGGTGGCCAGGTGCGGCAGCACGCCGACGGGCTTCGGTGGCCTGGCGGCCTTGATGGTGGTCGTTCCCGACGACTGCGCCCGAGTCTCGTCGAGGGCCACCTGCAACTTCCCCTGGAAGTCGTCGAGCGACTGCTCGGCCTCCTCCAACGTGATGTCGCCCCGCTTGACGAGCGATTCGACGTACAGCTTGCGCACGCTGCGGTGGTCGGCGATCGCCTGGTACATCAGCGGCTGCGTGTAGCTCGGATCGTCGCCCTCGTTGTGGCCGTGGCGCCGGTAGCACCACATGTCGATCACGACGTCCTTGTGGAACCGCTGCCGGTAGTCGAAGGACAGCCGGGCGACGCGCACGCACGCCTCGGGATCGTCGCCGTTGACATGGAGGATCGGCGCCTGCACCGTCTTGGCCACGTCGCTGCAGTAGATCGACGAGCGGGCGAACTCCGGCGCCGTCGTGAAACCGATCTGGTTGTTGATGATCAGGTGGATCGTGCCGCCGACGCGGTAGCCCGAGATGTCGCTCATCGCCATCGTCTCGGCGACCACACCCTGGCCGGCGAAGGCGGCGTCGCCGTGGAGCAGGATCGGCAGCACGGGGTACGAGCCCGGTGGGTCGATCTGGTCCTGCGCCGCCCGCACCATGCCGACGACGATCGGGTCGACGGTCTCGAGGTGGCTCGGGTTGGCGGCCAGCTCGATCAGCAGGTCCGCGCCCGACGGGCTGACGTACTTGCCCGTCGCCCCGAGGTGGTACTTGACGTCGCCAGAACCCTGCACGGACGACGGGTCGAGGTGCCCCTCGAACTCCCGGAAGATGGCGTCGTAGCTCTTGCCGATGATGTTCGACAGCACGTTGAGCCGGCCCCGGTGGGCCATGCCGAGAACCGCCGAGTCCATGCCGGTGTCGGCCGCCGCCGACAGCAGCTCGTCGAGGATCGGGATCGCCGACTCGGACCCCTCGAGCCCGAAGCGCTTGGTGCCGACGTACTTGGTGGCGAGGAACTTCTCGAAGGCCTCGGCGGCGTTGAGCCGCTCGAGGATCCGCCGCTTGGCATCCTTGTCGAACGACGGGGTGACGCCCTCGACCTTGGACTGGATCCAGCGCTGCTCCTCGGTGTCCTGGATGTGCATGTACTCGATGCCGATCGTGCGGCAGTACGCGTTGCGCAGGACTCCGAGGAGGTCGCCGAGCGACATCTTCTGCGTGCCGGCCACGCCCCCGGTCAGGAACTCGCGGTCGAGGTCCCAGATCGTCAGCCCGTACGTAAGCGGATCGAGCTCGCGCGGCAGCACCGGCTCTTTCCACTTCAGTGGATCGAGGTCGGCGATCAGGTGGCCGCGCACGCGGTAGACGCGGATCAGGGTGGCGACCTGCATCTGCTTGTGCAGCATCGCCTCTTCCCGGTCGATCGGGTTGACGTCGGGCCGCCACCTGACGGCCTCGTACGGCATGCCGAGCGAGTGGAAGACGTCGTCGTAGAACGCGTGCTCGCCCATCAGCAGCTCGTGGACGCGGGCGAGGAACATTCCGCTCTCGGCGCCCTGGATGATGCGGTGGTCGTAGGTGCTCGTGATCGTGACGACCTTGCTGACGCCGAGGGCGCTCAGGTTCGCCCGGTCGGCACCCTCGAACTCGGCCGGGTAGTCGATGCGCCCGACGCCGACGATCACGCCCTGGCCCGGCATGAGGCGGGGCACGCTCTGGACCGTGCCGATCGTGCCCGGGTTGGTCAGGCTCACGTTGGCGCCCTGGAAGTCCTCGACGGTGAGCTTGTTGGCGCGCACCTTGCGGATCAGCTCCTCGTAGGCGGCCAGGAACCCGGCGAAGTCGAGTTGGTCGGCGTTGCGCACGACGGGCACGACGAGCGTGCGGGTGCCGTCGCCCTTGTCGACGTCGACGGCCAGACCAAGGCTCACCGCCTCGTTGCGCACGAGCCGCGGCTTGCCGTCGTCGCCCTGCACGAACGTGTTGCGCAGGTTGGGCACGGCGTCGGCGATGGCGCGCACGATGGCGTAACCGATGAGGTGGGTGAAGCTGACCTTGCCCGTGCCGCTGCGCGCGCGGTAGCCGTTGATCACCTTGCGGTTGACCTCGAGCAGCTTGGCGGGGACCTCGCGGAAGCTCGTCGCCGTCGGCACCGCCAGGCTGCGCGACATGTTGGCGGCGATCGTCGCCGCCACGCCGCGGATCGGTGTCCCGACGGGTTCGGTGGGTGGCTTGCTGGGTGGCGTCGCGGCGGTCGTGCCCGCGTCCGCCTTCGGAGCGATGGTCGGTTGCGCTGGCGGCTTCGGCTGCGCCACGGCTGCTTGCTCTTGCAGGGGAGGCGGTGCCACGACGGTTGCCGACGGGTCAAGCTCCCGTTCGACCACCGTCGTGGTGGGTGACGCCGGATGGGCTGAGG
>JBPCJL010000403.1:0-12156 GCA_051005355.1 Ilumatobacteraceae bacterium | reverse complement strand
GGGCTGAGCCGAGTCGAGGTCGGCCACGGTGACCGCGCCGGGCGATGATCTCCTCGACGTCGTAGCCGGCGGCGGCTTCGTCGGCGAACTTGTCGATGAGGTCGTGGTCGATCGACGTGCTGCGAATCGCGATGAGTTCCGCACCCTCCAGTCGTCAACACATCAGAGTGAACCATTCGAGCCCGGGAGGATCTATGACCGAGCACACCGCCAGCGCCCTACCCCCGATCGTCGACCAGCGGACCTGGCAGCGCGCGCTCGACGACCTACGCACGCGGGAGAAGGCCGCCACCCGTGATCTCGACGCCATCGCTGCGCACCGCCGCAGACTGCCGATGGTCGAGTTGCCGGACTACACGCTGATCGGCCCGGACGGCCCGATCCGACTGGTCGACGTCTTCGACGAGCGCTCTCAACTCGTCGTCTACAACCACATGTGGTCCGACGGCGCGGAGTGGCAGTGCGGCGGCTGCACAGGGCTGACGCAGTACGTCCGACTGGACTTCCTCGACAACTACGACGCCCGTTTCGTCATCGTCACCAACGGACCGATCGACGAAGCGCTGGCTTACAAGGAGAAGATCGGCAACACGATGGACTGGTTCTCGTCGTCGGAGAGCTCGTTCGGCGCCGACGTCGGCGCGCCGCCCGGCGCAGGATTCGCGATGAACGTCTTCCTCCGCGACGGCGAGAACGTCTATCGCACCTGGCACACCGACGGTCGCGGGACCGAACAGCTCAGCTACACGTTTGCGTTGATCGACATCCTCCCGTGGGGCCGCCAAGAGGAATGGCAGGAATCGCCAGACGGTTGGCCGAAGTCGGCCACCTACTCCAAGTGGCTCGACTCGCCCGATGTCGCCCGGCTCTACGGCCCGGCCTGAGGTGCCAACGAAGCCGTCACGCAGTGGTCAACTGCCGATCAACGGCCTGAGCCTGTATCACGAGGTGTACGGCGAGCTCGGCTCGTCGGAGGTGGCTCCGTTGCTGCTGATCTCCGGTGCGTTCATGGGCACCGACTCGACGATGTCGTGGGTGTCTGCTTTCGGGGGCAAGCGCACCGTGATCGTCTTCGATCAGCAAGGGCACGGCCGCACCCCGGACACGTCGCGCGCGATGTCGTACGAGCAGTTCGCCGACGATGCCGCGACGTTGCTGCGTGTGCTGAACGTCGACCACGCCGATGTGATGGGCTACTCGCAAGGCGGCGGCGTCGCGCTGCAGCTTGCGCTGCGCCATCCGACACTCGTCAACAAGCTGGTCTCGATGTCCGCCACCTACCGCCGAGACGGCTGGTACCCGGTGGTGTTGAAGGGCATCGGGCACCTCGACGCGACCGCGTTCGCCGGTACACCCGTCGAGGAGGCGTTCCAAGCGCACACGCCAGACGTTGCCGCGTTCGATGCGTACGTCGAGAAGATGAAGGTCCTGAACGCTGAGGACCAGAACATCAGCGATGAACAGATGCGTTCGATCTCGGCGAAGACGATGGTCATCGTGGGTGACGCAGATGGCGTGACACCGGAGCATGCGCTGGCGATGTTCAAGCTGCGCGGTGGCGGCGACGAGGACGCGGCAGCGTCCGGGATGCTGCAGCAGGTTCCGGCCGCCCGTCTGGTGATCCTGCCCGCGACGTCGCACGTCGGCATCTCGGCAGAGTCAGCAGTGCTCGTGCCGATGGTCAACGCGTTCCTCGATGACGTGGCGCCGGCGACGCCTGACCTCTTCTAGGTTCGACCGCGCCGGGGAGCCGGATCGTTCACACCGAACCGCGCCACCGAACGACGCCATCTCGATCGGACGGCGCACACAGATCGGCACGGCGGCCGTCTCGTGCAGGCTGTTCGGTGACCGTGGCGCGCAGGGCGCCGTGAAGCTTTTCGACACGGAGCCGTTCTCCAGGGGCGTCGTGCTGATCTCCTCCCGCCTCGGCCGACGAACATCGCGCCAGCAGCGTGGCCCACGCCGAACCGCCAGGCGACCCGGCGGCACAGGATGCGGTGAGGCGGTGTCTCTCGGCGTCCTCGGAGGACACACGTCGCAACGTCCTGAGCGGTGCGCTCACATTCGGCGCTCCCGGCGTGCGGACGACTGGGCCGGGTCGGGACGGCCACGGTCTCGCTGTCATACTTCGCGTTGGCGCAACGGTCTACCAGATCCCTCGTTGCTCGGTGGCGCGCTGAGTTCGACCGCCACACGTCGCCAACCAACATGACCGCGAGGATGAGGCGCCGGCGCGTGTCCGGTTCGCGCCCGATTGATGACGGGCCGTGCGCCGGTCACGATCAACTGCTCGCGATCGTGACCGCACCGATTCGGGATCGGCGTCCGGACTCGTTGCGCGCTGAGGCTGGATCCGCATGGAACACGAGCACCGAACGGCGCCGGCGAACGCGCTGCCGGCGTGCCCGATCGGCATTCGATCGCGTCACCGGCGGAGGTGGGTGGCCTCCTGACCTTGTGCCGCTCTGCGTCATCCGCTACGAGGCGTGAAGCGGAAGCTGTCGAGGGTCACGGCCCCAGGAGCGTTGACGTCCGGCTGCATGCCACCGTGCAGCCACAGGTTGAGTCGCGGGCGAGCCGATCCGCCCTGGACGGGGGATTCAGGCTCGGCGCGATGAGTGGCGCACTTCTGGGAAGTCTGACGGACATGGCCACCTTCACCAGCATTGACGAGTACATCGCCTCCTTCCCCGAGCCGGTGCAGGATGTGCTTCAAGAGATCCGACGCACGATGCACGGTGCTGTGCCCGGCGCCGGCGAGAGGATCAGCTACGACATCCCAGCGATCACTCTCGACGACCGGTCGCTCGTGTACTTCGCTGGCTGGAAGCGTCACGTCAGCGTCTACCCGATCCCCGACGGTGACGAGGAGTACGAGATGGCGCTCGCTCCCTACCGATCGGGCGCCAGCACGGCCAAGTTCCCGCTGAACAAGCCAATCCCGTACGACCTGATCGGACGCATCACCGCCATTCACCGGGACGAACGGGGTGCAGCCGACCCGCAGACGCCACGTTGACGGATCCTCACCAGTCGCGAGGACGACGGCCGGCGATCAACGAGGGGGAATCGGCCCCGCATCGTGGGATGAGCCCGTCGGGCACGAACAGGGCCTCGCTTGCCCCACGCGAACGTCAGCAACGTCCTCGGCCTGTGCGAGCTCGGGGCGCGGCGCACCCAACATCGCGGTCGGGCGACGGCTGACGGCCCGGAGCCGAATTTCCCCACGGCATCTCGTCATCGAGGGACCGGGGAATGCGATGGCCGGCGCGGCAGGATCAAGACGACCCACTTGCCGACGCTGGCTACCGCCCCGATACGACGCGAGCCGCCGAGACGACGCGGCGACTCAACACGTCGTAGGTTCAGGCGGAGCGGACGTTCTTGGCTTCTTCGCTCTTGCGTCCGGGGCCGACCTCGAACTCGACGGACTGGCCTTCGGCCAGCGTCGTGGCGCCAACCTGCAGGTTGGACACGTGCACGAACACGTCGTCGCCGCCCTCCCGAGCGATGAACCCGAACCCTCGGTCGTTGTCGAAGAACTTCACGGTGCCTTGCATGGCGCAACCAACTTGTCTCTCTCGGCAAACCCAAGCGGCTCGCCAGCACTTACCGTACGGGCGCCGGCGACGCAATCCTCGTTGTGGCCCGGTTCATCGAGCGGTGGTCACGGTCAAGCTCCGTTCCGACACCAACTTGACGAGTCTGGGCAGCCGCCAGGTCGCGAACTCCGAGCCGCCGAGTTCGACGAACGCCGCCCCGACGTCGCCGTCAGCTGAAGTCCGCGTTGCACGGGCGCAAGGTCTCGGCGAGACGCCGGGGGTCGGTCGGGTCGATGCGCCACGTGCCGGCTTCCCGGGGGTAGACGAAGTTCACTGACCCCCGCGCGCGGTCGCGTTCGACCTTCACGATGCAGACCTCCCAGGTTTGCTCGTCGGGGCCTCTGGTCGCCTCCTGCAGATCACGGAACAGCTGGTGCTCGGGGTTCTTCAACGGGGTGGCCCTGCCCGCCGCGTCGCCGGCGTACCGATACGCCGTCATGTCGACGCAGTCGGGCGTGACCGACGTGACCACGGCCACCGAGTCCCATTCCGGGTCCTCGACCAACGCCCGTTCCTCGAGCAGCGACCCGACGATCGCGTTGACGATCTCTGCCTGATCCATCACGGTCATCTTGCGCTCGGTGGGGATGGTGTCGCGAGGTCGAGAACATCGGCGGCTCGAGGACTGCGTCGCTGATCGGCGGGGCGACGACCTTCTGCACGATCTCGCGAGCGGCCCTCATCTCACCCCTCCGGCCGAAGCTGGATGCAGCAGGTCGTCCACCGTCTCGCGCAGCCCGGTGATGTCCGCTCGCCGCACCGTTCCCGACCACCCGTCGTGCTGCGAACCCGTCAACCCGTGGGCGTCGGCCCACGCCGGATCACCGACGAACGAGCAGGGGATGAGGTCGCCGAGCCCGTAGAGGATCAGCTCCTCACCGTCTACGGTGCCCGTGGTCGTCACCCGCTCCAGGCGCTCGAGCTCGCTCTGGCCGACTTTGGCCATCCGGTCCCCTGAACCTCGTTCGACGATCTCGGAGAACGCCGTCGCATCGGCAGCGTGGTCGAGCAGCAGCCCGACGTACTCACGCTGGGCGCAATCGCTGCCGCGAGCGACGACGCGATACTCGCGTCCGCCGATGGTGGCGTAGTCCCCGGTAGGTCGCACGGCGCCAGTCAAGCTGCCCAGCGGCACGGTTCACTGCGATGCCCGCAACGCGTCACCACCTGCCCCTCATCGGCTCCCGCTCGGTGTCTCCAGGCGCTGATCTCCCGCGCCATTTCATGCCGCACGGACGGCCGGACGTTCGCATGGCCTCGGTCGAGTCTGCGCTTCGGAGGCGGAGACGCCGGGCTGGGCCATGATGTGCAGGGCGGCTGAGAGTCGTGACGATCGTCGACGTGAGCGTCGATCGAGCGTCCTCGACTGCTTCGGAGCCGGCGCCGACATCGCCTTGGAGCTGCTCGACATCGTCGAACTCGCATGGCATGACTGCTACGACGAGGTTGCTCTTCCCGACCAGGTGATTGAGGACCTACTCGTGCTCAGCGGCGGCGACTTGGGCGAATTGGTTCAAGCTGCGCACCTCGCAGTGCGCGACTGGCGTGAGCTGCGGATATCGGCCACCTCCACGAGGTCTGCGCTCGATAGTCGTGGATGGCGTCGGCAGCAATGTGCGCGATGCCGTCGACGATGACGTGGCGGATCCTGTGTTTGTAGATGGGTCGGTAGCTCGCGCAACTAGGAGGGAAAGTACTTCCAGTGCCCTTCGGACACGAGCTCGACGGCGCCATCGACCACCTTGATAGCCGTCTCGTCGTCGATCGCGTACGCCGGACCCGAGATGCCTGCCGCCCATTGTTCCGCCGCGGCCATGGAGTTGCCCGGCATGCCCTCTCGCGCAGGTGTGGACAGATCGAGAAGTCAACAATGCCCAGCGTGCTGGTGTCACCGGTAGGCGGTCTCCACTGGACGAACTCCTCCCCGATCAGCGGGGTCATCACCATGCTCCCGGCGCTCAGTCCCACCCAGACGGTCTCGCTGAGCGACGGAAGCAGGTCCGCCAGCCCGGACTGCCGCATCCAGTGGCACAGGTAGAGGGCGTCGCCGCCCGCCACCAGCAGGACGTCCGTCTCCCGGACAAGGGGGCACCCAGCGCTCTTCATCGATGCTGGGCAGCGCGGTGAGCTCCAGCACGCCGACGGACTTCCAGCCCAGGTCGACCATGGGATTGTCGGAATTTCCACTGATGAACCGCCACGGCCCGGCGCCGGGTCCGACCATGGGGTGCCCGTACTGCGCGGTGGGGATGCACAGGGCGCTTGAGTCGGCGATCGGCTTGCCCACCAGATCGACCAACGCGTCGTGGATGCTGGTGTTCTTGACGCCCGCGGACGTGAGCAGAAGTCTCAAGGTGCCTCCTGATTCGACTGCAATGGAGCGGTCCGGGTATCGACGTGGGACCACCGCGGAACTCATCGCTGCTGAACGAGGCGAAGCTACCTGAACCTGGCCGACGGGTCCGCCGATCAGGATGAGCGCATGCAGCAAAGCGGTCACGCTTTGTCGTCATGTCATCGGCAGGAGCGCGCGAGAAGTCCGTGGTCGTCAGGCAGTTAGTTAGTCGCAGACGCGTCTCGGCGACCGCCGGCTTCGCCTTCGTGGATGCGGCCGCCGACGCTCGGTACGCACGGCTGCCGTCGATATCGGCTACGCCGTCCACGTCCAAACAATGCTCGATCGGGATCCCACAGCCGGACCGAAACGACGCCGACGATCATGCGGTACTGACTCCGGTGGCCCGTCCCTGTCGTGGTGAGCGGGAGTTCGAGCACGCCCGATCGACACTGCTGCGGCGGCGAATCGCAGCTGCGGGAGACGGAGGCGCGAGCGACCCGTCGATCACCGTGTCAAGCCGATCACCACGTTGAAGGCGCCGACGCTGAGCACCACGACCGACAGCATGAGCAGGGCGATGGTCACGCGCCGCGTCGTGAACAAGGTGGCGATGCCGCCGGAGAAAAGGGCCAACGCAAAGAAGACGGCCGCCAACTCGAACACGTCGCTGCGCTCGTCGAAGGCGACGCCCTCGGCGAAGCGCGCCCGAGCCCGAGCCTGCAGGTCATCGGAGGCGGCGTACTCCGGAACGACGTACGGATTGCTGTCGACCGGGTCGAACGGCGTCGCCGCCCCGTCTGTGGATTCCCACCACCTCACGGCCTCACGCAAGTTCGGGCTCATCACCGAGAACAGGTAGTCGGCGCGATCTGCGTCCTCGGCGAACGAGGCGGTGGCGTAGTCGACGAAGAGCGATTGATCGGAAGTCCGAACGATGTTGCCCTGCTCGTAGATCGCGGCACTCTCGGTGAGGAGGGTGCTCGACTCGGTGTAGCCCTGCAGCGAATCGCCGTCGGCCAGCGCGCCCATGTACGCCGCGAACGCGGCGAGCGACGCGGCGATGCCGAGGATGATCGCAGCGAAGACCTCCGAGCGATCCCGCGTCGCGGACGCCGGCGTTTCGATGAACGTTTCGGCCACTCCCGCAAGGTAGGCGGGCCAGGAAAGGCACCGCTGGCCGAACGAGCGCTCAGTGATCTCAACGCGGGTGCTCGAGCGCTCACGGGTCGAACGGAGTGGGTCTGCTAGCTCTTCGGCTCCTTGCGTTCGCCGAGGCGGTGGAGACGTCCGGCAGCCGTGGCTTCAGCCGGGTCTCGCGAGGTCGTGCTTGGCGTGTGTTCGGGCCGGCAAGTTCCTCGCCGCTCACCGAGCGCCCGACTTGCCGACCCCCGCATCGTTGGCGACCGATCGGTGCTGCCGGATTGCCGGAACCGATCAGATCCACCGGTTCGTCGATCACCACATCGAGGCGGGCGACCGCCGAGCGCCAGAGGATCTGGCGGTCTGTTGCGGAAGGTCTCCGCGACCGTCGTCAAGCCGCCCGGATGGTCCGACTCGCTTACGCTGGCGCCGTGGAGCTTGACGGTCCGCCGTTGGACGCGCCGGCTGGACCGCTCGACGACCTGTTGCGGGCGGGGCTTGCGGTTGATCCCGGCGCAGTCGCGGTCGAATCCGCCTACCGGCGCCTGACCTGGGCCGAGCTGCAGGAGGACAGTGCCCGTCTCGCCGCCGGCTACCTGTCGCTGGGGCTCGAGCCGGGCGACCGGTTGGCATCGCTGATGCCGAACCGGGTAGCCCTGGTCGTCCACTACCTGGCCTGCTTTAAGTTAAGGCCGGACTGGTGGCGACGCCGCTGAACTACCGCTACACCGCCCGTGAGATCGACCACGCGCTCTCGGTCTCGACCGCGGCGGCACTGGTCGCGCATGGCGAGCGCGCCGCCGACATCGCCGCTTCGGAGCTCGCCCGCTCGCTGCCCTGCGGCACCGTCGTCTTCCAGGACGCACCGGACGAGGAGGTGCCGGGGGCGGCGCAGGGCGCCGCCGCGCTGCACGCTGACGACGACACCGACGCCGGCTGGGACCACCGCTTCGACGACCTGCTCGCCGTCGAGCCGCTCGCTGGTGGCGTCGACTTCGACCCCCACATCGCGGCCGCCATCTTCTTCACCTCCGGCTCGACGGGGCCGGCGAAGGGCGTCACTCACACGCGCGAATCGTTGCGCTGGATGATCGCCAGCGCCGCCGCCGCCTTCGAGCTGAGCTCAGATGACGTGTTCCTGCCGGCGTCGTCGATGTCCCACGTCGGCTCCTTCCTCTCGGCGCTCTCGGCGCTGTCGGTCGGCGGTCGCGTCGTCGTCGCCCGCACCACCGACGCCCACGAGATCTTGCCGCTGCTGCGCGAGCACCAGCCAACGGTGATGGCGATGATCCCGGCGGCGCTGTGGGCGCTGATCCACGACCACGACCTGCGACCCAACGACTTCTCATCGCTGCGGCTGATCCGGGCCGGCTCCGACAAGGTTTCGACCGAGCTGCTCGCCGAGTTCGCCGCTGCGGCAGGCTTCCCCATCGTCGAGGGCTAGGGATGACCGAGGTCGGCCTGGCGACCCTGAACCCGGTCTCGGGTGAGATCCGCCAGGGCTCCATCGGCACCCCGCTCGGCGGCTTCACCATCGCGTTGCGGGACGAGCAGGGCGGCCCGGTCGCCGTGGAGCAGGTCGACCGCATCTTCATCAAGACCCGCAGCCAGATGTCGGGTTACTGGGAAGCGCCGGAGGCGACCGCCGAGGTCGTCGCCGATGGCTGGCTCGATTCCGGCGACCTCGCCCATGCCGATCAGGACGGCTATCTCTGGTTCTTCGGTCGCAAGAAGCAGGTGATCGTCCACGACGGCTCCAACGTCAGCCCACTCGAGGTCGAGGACACCCTGGTCGAGCACCCCGCCGTCGACCTCGCCGGCGTGGTCGGCGTCAACGATGAGATCCACGGCGAAAACGTCCGCGCCTACGTCACCCTGCGCGAGGGTGCCGAGCGGCCGGCGGCCGCCGACCTGATCCGCTTCTGCCGCCGGCGGGTCGGCTACAAAGCCCCCGAGGAAGTCGTCTTCCTCGACGACATGCCGCTCAACCCGACCGGCAAGATCGATCGCGTCGGCCTCAAGCGGATGGCCGAAGACCACCTGCACATCCACGGCTCGCCCGTGTAGTGGCGACGATGGCGCCACCCTGGCGACCTGCAGCCGGTTCGGATGCTGTTCTTCGACACGAGTTGAGGAGGGCTGTCACCGGCCCGCATGGCCACCACCCGGTCGTGGACGAACGGGTCCATCGCCGGGCATCACTGGCTGCGACAACGAGCTCCCAACATCTCCACGCCGTCTCCAAGCGTCGGCGCAGGCGATCCGTCACGGTGACCATATGACGATCCCGGACGACGCCCGGCGAGCGGCCATCGAACAGGCGATGGCCCATCTCGCCGCTGGCGACAGCGACGGCGCCCACGCCATCTGTCACGACGACGCCGTGCTCGAGTTTCCGCAGTCCGGCGAACGCTTCGAAGGCCTCGCCAACTTCAAGGAGTGGCGCGAGCAGTACCCCTCCGACGTGCAGTTCGACGTCCGGCGCATCAGCGGGTCGGGCGATGTATGGGTGCGCGAGCTCACGGTCAGCTACGACAGCGGCTCGCCGATGCTCGGCATCGCCGTGCTCGAGTTCCGAGACGATCGAGTCGCCATCGAGCGCATCTATGTCGCCGAAACCTGGGAAGCGCCGGCCTGGCGGGCGCCGTGGCGCTCGGCGACGACGGCCGTCTGCGCCCTCGACAAGCCGAGTCAGTCGCCACCGAGGCCACGGGACGCGCCGTCGTCACCCGCCAAGCCCGCCCGTTCGAAGGCGATCTACTGCGAGGCCGTTGGCGCGAACGGCGGTGACCCCAACGTCGGGCCCGACTGCCACGCTTCGTGGCCGCGGCCGGACTCAGCGATGTGCAAGTCACCGTGGCGCAGCCCGTCGCGATGACCGGCGCCACGAAGCGGGTGTGGCCACTCTCGATGAGCGCCATCCGAGACTCGGCGATCGGCGCCGGTGTCATCGACGCGTCGTCGATCGACACGCTGATCTTCGATCTGAACAGTTCATCCAGCGCGCCGACAGCGCCATCTCGACGCCGCAGGTTGTTCAGACCTGGGCGCCGTCGCCGACGCTGCCCGCCGGCTCGGTGCGTCTCCGGGGGACCGCTGACGGACCAATCACCGAGTCGAGACGCTGCGGGACCTAGTCGCCGCCCCCGGACCACGCGCAACTGGCGATGTCGACCTACCGAGGAGGCTGCGGGATCACCGCATTCCTGCCTTTGGATGCGGGACTGCCTTGATGAGCTGAAGAGCGGGGTTGGAGGCGTCCCAGAGGGTCGGGAACTCCTCGAGCGGCCGGAAGCCGTAGGCCTGATAGAACGCCCGGGTGGCGTCGTAGCCGAGATCCGGACGACTGCCGCTCAGCGTCTTCACCTGCAGGCACTCGACACCGACGACCGCGAGTCGGACTTCGAGATGCCGCAGCATGGCGGTACCAACGCCGGCGCGGTGATGTGCGGGCTTCACGGCCATCAAGTACACCTCGGCCGCGTAGGGACTGTGCTGCTTGACCGTCGTGATGCCGACGGCGTCGCCGTCGACCGAAGCGATCACCGACGGCTGAGTGTTCGCCGTGTCGATGTAGTGCTCGTTCGCCTCGGGAATGGCGAACCAGGCGGGGAGCAGGTCGAGGATGGTCCGGCAGGTCGCGCCTGCGCCACCGGTGACATCACGTAGTCCCGACGACGTCTTCGTCCGCGAATTGGCTGATCTGCAACCAATTCGCGGACGAAGCGACAGTGCCGAGTCGGCGAGGAACCGTCGTAGTGGACAGGAGCCTGTCGACGGTGGTCACGGCGGGGTGGGTTCGAGGCGGGAATGGAGGCCGGCGATCAACGTGTCGAGGACGGCATTGACTTGGCGGCGGGCGACGCGCGGCTGGCGTGATCGGGCAATGAACAGAGCGGCTCCGTACAGGCCGCCGAGGGTGACGTGGACGAGCGGTTCGACGCCGACGCCGGGCAGCAGGTCGGCTGCCACCAGCGGCGTCAGCACTGTCCGCAGCATGGGCAGCTCGTTGTGCTCGATCCCGCCTTCCCAGACGTCTTGTTGGAGCACGCCGACGCTGTCGAGTACCACGACCCGGCGGAACGCCGGCTCGAGGCAGGCGTCAAGGAATGCCGATAGCCCCGCCCGGACTGCGGCCCACGGCTCCGGCTCGGCCAATGCGGCGGCCACGACGCCGGCGATGGCGTCGGCCTGAACGGCGTCGTAGACGGCCCGGAACAGGTCGTTCTTGCCGCTGAAGTGGTGGTAGAGCGCCCCTTTGGCGACGCCGGCGCGCTGGATGATCTCCTCGATCGACGTCACTGCGAAGCCGCGCTCGGTGAACAGCTGGCGGGCCGTCGCGACGAGGAGCTGACGGGTCCCCTCCGCCTGACGGGCGCGCAGCGTGTCCTTGACAACCACGCCAGCACCCTAGAGACTGACCGACAGTCGGTGACCGACCGTCGGTCGGCAAAGGAGTTCACTGTGTCTGAGACCACGACGACGACCCGCCCAAACTCGGCGGAGCAGATCGAACGGGCCGGAGCAGTTCGCCGCCACGTCGCACTGCCACCGGGTCAGCGCCTCGTCGACTGGTTCCCACGCTTCGGGACCCACTTCGGCCAACCAGCGCCCGAGATCCCCGCCGACCCGGTCATCGAGGTCGGCGGCGCAGTGACCGAGACGTTCGCCGTCGCCGTCGTCGATCTGACGACGATGAGGCGCCGACGCCTTGACGCCGACTTCCACTGCGTCTCGGGCTGGACCGCGGTTGGCCTGCGCTGGGAGGGCGTGTCGTTCGTCGACTTCTACCGCCTGCGCATTGAGCCGACGCTGCGACCCGGCGCCGTCGTCACCCACGTCGAGTTCCGCGGGCTCGACGGGTTCAGGTCGACCGTCATGCTCGAGGACGCGCTCGACGACGACGTGCTGCTGGCCGATCACCTCGACGGCGAACCGCTCGGCACCGACCACGGCGCGCCGCTCAGGGTCGTCAGCCCGGCGCAGTACGGCTACGTCAGCACCAAGCACCTCTGTGGCATCAACGTGCACACCGCAGCGCCGACCGGCGGTCCCCGATCCTTCGTGCTCGAC
>JBPCJL010000402.1:0-5493 GCA_051005355.1 Ilumatobacteraceae bacterium | reverse complement strand
GTCTTGGACATCCATCGGGCGCCGAGTGTGGCATGCCCACGTTGGTGGGCAGGTGGTGCCGGCGGAGGGATTCGAACCCTCACTGCAGGGCTTCTAGGGCCCTCGTCTCTGCCGTTGGACTACGCCGGCCTCGTTTGTTGCACCACGTCTCGGTCACAGCATGGCAATTCGGGCACAGGATGCGGAGATTCTCGAGCCGGTTGTCGGTGTGGTCGCCGTTGTTGTGATCGAGCTCGAGCGGCAACCGCTCCCCACGCCACGTCGACGCGCCGCACACTTCGCAATGAGGGGGTTTCAGTCCTTCGGCGATCAAGCGCTTGCGTAGTAGGCCGTTGCCCAGGTACGTCGAGCCGACAACAAGGATCTCCGACAGCGGCCTGATCCGCCGGCCAGGGAAGCTCCGACCCTTCGCCCAGTGCTGGCCGGTGAAGTGACTCCGATCCAGGCCGAGGCGATTCGTGTGCGATTTGAGGAAGCGATGAGCACCGCCTGTTGGCATGTAGCCGAGCCGCCGAGCCACTTCGGCGACGGAGTCGCTCTCGGCGACGATTTGCGTGAGGTCGTGATCGGTCCATCCGCCTCGTCGGTTGCGGCCGCGCGCTCGTTCACGGCGTTCGAGATGACCGATCTCCAGCTGGAGACGCGCCATGTGGCGTTCGAGACTGCGGTAGGTGCCGCCGCCGGGGTGGAGACCGAGGTGGTCGCAGACCTGCTTGAAGCTGGTCGAGACGTCGACGGCATCGATCAGCTGTTGGTCGGTCCAGCGTTGTGTCCGCGGCATCCAGCCACGATGACCGCGGGGTGTGACAGCCTGACGGCGCTCAGGTCTTGGAGGCCGTGTAGATGCTCTCGATCGTGTCGTCGAGCATGGCGTCGAACTCGGCGTCGGTCTGTTGGGCGGTCAGGCCGTCGGTGAGGGCCCGCGAGAAGCTGGCGATGACGCCGTGGTTGCGGGTCAGCTTCTCGTTGGCCTCGTCGCGCGGATACCCGCCTGACAGCGCCACGACGCGCAGCACCTTCGGGTGCTCGACGAGCTCGGAGTAGAAGTCGTCCTCCTCCGGCAGCGTCAGCTTGAGCATCACCTGCTGGTCGCCGGTCACCCCGTCGAGCTGGCGCAGGATGCCGGCCCGCAGCAGCTCCTCCGCTGCCGCCTTCTCGGCGCTGTTGATGTCGACCTCCGGCTCGATGATCGGCACCAGCCCGGCGCCGAGGATCTGGTGACCGAGCTCGAACTGCTGGTCCACGACCGCATCGACACCGCCCTTGTCGGCGAGCTGGATGACCGAGCGCATCTTCGTCCCGAACACGCCCTTGTCGACGGCGCGCGCGAGCAGGTCGTCGAGCCCGGGGATCGGCTTCATCACCTGGACGCCGTCGGCCGCGTCGGCGAGGCCCTTGTCGACCTTGAGGAACGGCACGACCTGCTTGTCGGTCCACAGGAACTCGGCCGAGCCCCGGCCGTCGATCTCGCGATCCATCGTTCCCTCGAACAGGATCGCGCCGAGGATGCGCTCGCCGCCGAAGCTCGGGCTCGTGACGATCCTGGACCGCATGGCGTGCATGGCGTCGAACATCTCGTCCTCGCCCGAGTAGGCGTCCTCCTGGACGCCGTACGCCGCCAGCGCCTTCGGCGTGCTGCCACCGCTCTGGTCCAGCGCGGCGATGAAGCCCTCGCCCGTGCCGACCTTCTCCCTCATCTGCTGCTTGTCCATGTTGGCCTCCGGATCGGCGATCGGCGGTCGACCGTAGCAACGACGGGGCGATCGTGCGTCCGCCGGACCCGTCGCCGCTGCGGACGCTGCGCTACACCACACATCGGGTCGACCGAAGGAGGAGCGATCGATGGAGGAGTACGACGTCGTGGTGCTGGGCTCCGGCGCGGCAGGTCTCACGGCGGCGATCTCGGCCTACGAACACGGCGCCCGGGTGGCCGTGTTCGAGAAGGCCGGACGCGTCGGCGGCACCAGCGCATGGTCGGGCGGGATGCTGTGGATCCCAACAACCCGCACATGCGCACGGCGGGCATCGACGACAGCACCGACGATGCGCTGCGGTACTTGGAATCGCTGTCCATGGGACTGATCGATCCGGACCTCGCCCGCACCCTCATCGAGACCGGCCCGGAGCTGATCTCGTTCCTCGAAGAGCGCACGCCGGTCGAGTTCCGCCTCGTCGATCGTTTTCCCGACTACCACCCCGAGCAACCGGGCGGGAAGCCCGGCGGCGGCCGTTCGCTCGAGTGCCCGCTGTACCCGTTCGACGAGCTCGGTGAGTGGGCGGAGCACATCACGGTCGGTACTCAACTGACCGGCCAGCTGTCCATGTCGGAGACGCCGCTCGGGCGCGGTGCGCCGGACGGCGTGCCACCGGCTGAGCTGGCTCGGCGGTCCGAGCACGACGAGCGCGGCGCCGGGCTGGCCCTGATCGGGCGGCTGCTGCGCGGCTGCCTCGATCGGGGCATCGAGCCGCACGTCGACACGCGTGAGATCGACCTCCTGGTCACCGACGGTGCGGTGGTCGGGGTGCGCCTGGAGGGCCCGGACGGTCGGTTCGACGTCGCTGCTGGCGGCGGCGTGGTCCTCGCCACGGGCGGGTTCGAGTGGGACGCCACCCTCGTGCGCGCGTTCGGCCGTGGCCCGCTGACCCATCCGGTCTCGATCGAGACCAACACGGGCGACGGGCTGAAGATGGCGATGCGCGTCGGGGTATCGCTTGGCAACATGCGCGAGGCGTGGTGGCTGCCGGTGATCGACATCACGGACCGCAACGGCGACGCACTGCGATGGCAGGTCAACGGCGAGCGGGCCCGCCCCCACTCGATCATGGTCAAACCGCCGCGGTCGACGCTTCGTCAACGAGGCGGCGAACTACAACGCGCTCGGCGCCGCCTTCCACGAGATCGACGTCACAGACTACGGATACGCCAACCTGCCCTGCTGGATCGTCGTCGACCAGCAGTTCGTGACCAAGTACGGCTTCGTCGGCTACCGCGGTGAGGGTGAGCCGCCGGCCTGGCTGCGGCGGGCGGCGTCCATCGAGGAGCTGGCCGAAGCGCTCGGCATCCCGTCACGGGACCTGCGCGGCACCGTCGAGCGGTTCTCGGCCATGGCGGCCGACGGGGTCGACCTCGACTTCGGCCGCGGCCGCAGCGCCCACGACACGTGGTGGGGCGACCCGGAGCTGACGGGTCGGGTCGACGCCACCCTCGGCACCGTCGACACGGCGCCGTTCTACGCCGTCGAGGTGCACAGCGGAGCGCTCGGCACGAAGGGCGGGCCGCAGACCGACGGCAACGGCCAGGTGCTCGATCTGGACGGCGCGCCGCTTCCCGGCCTCTATGCCGCCGGCAACGTCATGGCTTCCGTGATGGGCATGACGTACGGCGGAGCCGGAGGGACGCTCGGCCCGGCCATGGTGTTCGGGTACCTCGCCGGACGGCATGCGGCGCAGACCGTCCACTCGGTGCAGGCGGTTGGATAGTGAGCGAGCGAGTCTTCGAGCGAGCGAACCGTCAGAACGGTGCTTCTTCGTCGCCGGCTTTGCGGCGACACGGTCATTGGTGCCCGGCTGTGATCAATCCTCGAACCCGTCGCTCACGTTGATGGTGCACCAATGACCGAGCGGTTCGACGGCCGGGTGGCGATCGTCACCGGCGCCGCCGGTGGGATGGGCCGAGCCATCGCCACCCGCTTCGCCGCCGAAGGCGCGGCGGTGCTGCTGGCCGATCGTGCCGCAGCGGGCGCCGAGGCGGCGGAGGCCATCTGCGCCGACGGTGGGTGGGCGGTCTGCGAGCAGGTCGACGTGGCCGATGCCGCCGATGTGTCCCGGATGGTGGCGCGTGCGATGACGGAGCTCGGCGGACTCCACTGCGCGGTCAATGCGGCCGCGATCGAGGGCGAGTCGGGCCCGCTGGCCGACCTCGAGGACGAGGAGTTCGACCGGGTCATGGCCGTCAACGTCAGGTCCGTGTTCCTGTGCATGAAGCACGAGCTGCGGGCGATGCGCGCCGCCGGTGCCGGTGGAGCCATCGTCAACATCGCGTCGACGAACTCGTACCGGCCCCAACCGCGCCAGGCGGCGTACACGGCGAGCAAGCACGCCGTGCTGGGGCTGACGAGAGCCGCGGCCATCGACTACGCCCGCCACGAGATCCGCATCAACGCCATCTGCCCCGGCGCCATCGACACGCCGATGCTGCGCGACGCCATCAGTCGGCGCGGTGGCGACGAGTCCGCAGTGCTCGATCGGCTCACGCTCGGTGGCCGGTTCGGGCAGCCCGACGAGATCGCCGCCGCCGCCCTGTGGCTGTGCTCGGACGAAGCGTCGTTCACGATCGGCCACGCCCTGGCCGTCGACGGCGGCTACCTGGCGCGTTAGCGCACCGCATCGACCGGCAGCCAGCCCAGCACGAGCTGGGTGACCTTGACGTCGGAGCGCTCGAGCGACACGGTCATCGTCTCGACCTGCGCCGCCGTGTCGAGCCATCGCTGGTCGATCTCGGTCAGCTCCTCGGCCAGCTCGGCCTCCAGCTCCTCCAGGTCGGCCTGCAGGCGGCCCGCCTTGTTCTCCGCCGCCTCGACGCGCGTCTCCGCTGCTGACGTGCGCCCCCGCCGTCCTGCCGCCCGGCCGATCTGACCGAGCATCCCGCCGCGCGACCGTCGCCCGCCCAGCAGGCCGCCGAGGATCGACCCGGCAGCAGAGAACAGGTCGTCGCGCGAGCGCGCCTGCTGCTGGTCCCGGGAGACCTCGACGGCGTCGGAGGCCGCTTCGAGGCGGTTGCGCAGCGCCGTGGCCTTGGTCTCGTACTTGTCCCGCTTGGTCGCCAGCTCGGCGTCGGCTCGCTCGTCGGCCATGGTGCGGCAGCGCACGGCGAAGTCCTCGGCGCTCTCGCCGGCGCGTCCGTACACCTTGAGGGCACGGTTGACGGGCAGGTCGATGCTGAGGCTGCGGGCGAGGTGGTCGGTCAGGCTCTTCTGGATGCCGTTCCAGAACGCCGCCGCGTCGATCGGGGCATCGGCCAACTGGTAGGCGACGACCTCCGGCGGTTGCTCGCGCAGGTCCCGATCGTCGTAGTCGACGGCGACGGCGCGCGTGACGTCGACGTGCTCGGCCAGCGGGAAGAGCACGGCCTCGTACTCGACGTCGTGGACGAGGTCGGCCTTCGTCTCGTCGTAGCGCAGGGCGACCCGGGCCACGACCGCAGGCGCCAGCGACGTTCCCATCGAGGCACCGCCCACGTCGCTCACCCACGGTGCCGCCGGATCGATCCAGCGCACGGCGATGCTGCCGGCCACCTGCGGCATGACCGGCGTCGAATCGTCCGTGGCGGCGGCGATGGTCGCCGGCGTGACGGTCGCCGGCGTCACGGGTGCCGACGCCCGTGCTGACGGTGGCGTCGGTGCAGCTTCCGGCGGAGCGGCCACCGGCGCGCCGGTCGGCGGCGGCAGCGCGGCGTCGGCGCTTTCTGGCGCCGGGCCCACGAGCTGTTTGATC
>JBPCJL010000401.1:0-3220 GCA_051005355.1 Ilumatobacteraceae bacterium | reverse complement strand
GCAGCTGTGCGCCCTGCTCGGATTGATCATGGGTGGCATCGGCACCTACGGCTTTGTCCGCCTGACGCTGCGCAGCGACCGGCAGGAGGCGGCGCGCGCCGCCCTCGGCGAACGCGACGGATCGGTCGTGGTGCTCGAGCCGTCCACCGGGGCCATCAGGGCGATGTGGAGCTTCCCCGGCTACGACCCCAACCTGATCGCCAACCCGGACTTCGAGGAGGCGTCGGCGGCGCGCACGTTCTACGAGGCGTTCCCCGGCGACCCGCTGCTCGCCAACGCCTACCAGCAGCGCTACATG
The DNA here is from genome assembly GCA_051005355.1 of Ilumatobacteraceae bacterium. Classification (GTDB taxonomy): domain Bacteria; phylum Actinomycetota; class Acidimicrobiia; order Acidimicrobiales; family Ilumatobacteraceae; genus JALZMG01. The sequence goes on along the minus strand of JBPCJL010000401.1, from coordinate 2,922 downwards.
CCCGGCTCCACGTTCAAGGTGCTGACCACTGGCATCGCCCTCACGGATGGCGTCGTCACGCTCGACACCGTGTTTCCCGACGAGCAGGAGTTCATCCCGCCGCAGACGAGTGACCCGATCGAGAACTTCGAGGGGACGATCTGCGGTGGCGATCTCACGGAGGTGTTCTCCCGCAGCTGCAACATCCCGTTCGCCAAACTGGCGCTGGACCTCGGGCCGGAGCGGATGCTGGCCGGCGTGGCCGACTGGGGCGTCGGCGAGACGCTGCCCGTCGACCTGCCCCGGCCGGCGGCGAGCACGTTCGGCAGCGGCGAGGGGCTGGACCAGCGCCTGCCGCTGTTGGCCATCCGTGGGTTCGGGCAGAACGACGTGCAGATGGTGCCGCTGCACATGGCGATGGTCGCCGCGGCGGTGGCGAACGGCGGCGAGATGATGCGGCCGTACGCCGTCGAGGCCGCCCTCGACCACGACGGCAACGTGCTCGAACGCACGGCGCCAGAGGTGTGGAAGACGCCGATCACCCCCGCCGTCGCCTCCACCCTGGACGGGCTGATGCAGGAGGTGGCCAGGACCGGGACGGCGAGTTGCTGCCTGGCGCTCGACAACGGCATCTCGGTCGCCGCCAAGACGGGCACGGCCCAGCTGAACGAGCGGGGCGAGCCGGAGCGCTCGCACGCCTGGATCGTCGCCTTCGCCCCAGCCGAGGATCCGCAGTTCGCAGTGGCGGTCACGCTGCTCGGCACGAGCGCCGAGATCAACGCCGGCACGGGTGGTCGGCTCGCCGGCCCCATCGCCGAGCAGGTCCTCAACGCCGCCTTTGCCGGTGGGAGCTGACGTGCACCAGATCCGCAGAGTGCTGCTGACGTTGCAGTTTTCTCGCACCCCAGCCGCACTCTGCGGCTCCGGCGCGGTGGCTCGCGCCCCAGCTGCACTCTGCGGCTCCGGCGCGAGTCTGAACGACCGCCGAACGGAGGGGGTCAGTAGCCTCTCCCGACGGTCCGGGACGGCTGGGCCGGTGAGGCAGACGTGACCACCAACGACCGACCAACGGTCATCAACGACCGCTACGAGCTGTCGCGCCGCATCGGGCGTGGGGGCATGGCGGACGTGTTCCTCGGGCGGGACCGCCTGCTCGACCGGCAGGTCGCGCTCAAGGTGCTGTTCCCCGAGTTTGCCGTCGACCCAAACTTCGTCGAACGGTTCCGTCGCGAGGCCCAGGCGGCCGCCAACCTCAGCCACCCGAACATCGTGAACGTCTACGACTGGGGCCGCCACGCCGGCACGTACTTCATCGCCATGGAGTACGTCAGCGGGCGCACCTTGGCCGAGATCCTGCGCACCAACGGCCACGTGACGTCGCGCCAGGCGGCGGAGATCGCCGGCGAGGTCGCCTCGGCGCTCGGCTCCGCCCACCAGGCCGGGCTGGTGCACCGCGACATCAAGCCGGCGAACATCTTGATCGGGTCCAACGGCCAGGTGAAGGTGGCCGACGTCGGCATCGCCCGGGCACTCAACTCGCCGACCGAGTCCAGCCTGACCCAGGCCGGCGCGGTCATGGGCACGGCCACCTACTTCTCGCCGGAGCAGGCCCAGGGCGCCCAACCCGACCCGCGCAGCGACCTCTACTCGCTCGGCATCGTGATGTACGAGATGGTCGCCGGGCATCCGCCGTTCACCGGTGACAACCCGGTCGGCATTGCCTACCGCCAGGTCCACGACCACCCGCAACCGCTGAACCAGATCGTCACGAACATCCCCCGCCCGTACGAGGCGATCGTGGCCAAGCTGCTGGCCAAGGACCCGCGCGTCCGCTACCCCACCGCCGAGGCACTGCGCGACGACCTGCGCCGGTTCCGCAACGGCGAACCGGTGCAGGCGCTGGCCTCGGCGACGGCGCGCGGTGAGGCGCTGGCGGCGACGGCACTGCTCGCCGGCGGCGCGGCTGCGGCGGCGGCGGCCGACTCGGCGACGCCGACGGTGCCGATGGAGACGCAACGCTTCGACGACACCACGGCCGTGGCCGCTCCGGGGCGGCCGACCGGTTCGTCGCCGGCGGCGCGCTACTACGAGCCGCCGGCCTCGCGGACCGGGTGGTATGCGCTCGCCGCCTTCCTCGCCCTCGTCGCGCTCGGGATCGGCGGCTACTTGCTGTTCAACGCGCTGTCGGGCGAGGGCGACGGTGCGGCCAGCGCCAACGCGCTGCCCAACTACGTCGGCCGACCTCGCCCCGAGGTGACCGCCGACCTCGACGCCCGCAACCTCAACTATCGGGTCATTCCGCAGGAGGACGAATCGGTCCCGCCGAACGTCGTCTTCCGCACCGACCCGGTCGCCGGCGTGCTCGTCGTCGAGGGACAGATCATCAGCCTGTTCTTCACCCCCGAGCCGCAGTTGCAGGAGATCCCCGACGTCGCCAACCAGCCGCTGCTCGAAGCCCAGCAGACGATGAGCGCGGCCGGCTTCCAGATCGGGCCGCCGATCAACGAGGAGAGCGCGACGGTCCCGGACGGATCCGTGATCCGCAGCGATCCGCCGGCCGGGTCGCGCGTCGAGCAGGAGACGATCGTCAACCTCGTCGTGTCGTCGGGCCGGAACCAGCAGGCGGTGCCGGCGAACGTCGTCGGCCTGTCGGAGGAGGATGCCCGCGCCCTCCTCGAAGCGTCGCCGTACGAGTTCTCCGTGTCGACCGTCGGCGAGCAGAGCGACGCCGTGGCGGCGGGGCTGGTCATCACGACCGATCCGGCGCCCGGCCAGCTCCTCGACGTCGGCGGGGACGTGACGCTCGTGGTGTCGTCGGGCGCACCAGGTGTCGAGGTCCCCGACGTGACTGGGGAGACCGAGGCGGAGGCGCGGGAGGAGCTGACTGAGTTCGACGTGGTCGTCGAGGTCGAGGAGCTCGAGCCAGGGGATCCGGTCGACGGG
>JBPCJL010000400.1:0-4250 GCA_051005355.1 Ilumatobacteraceae bacterium | reverse complement strand
ACGAGCACCGGGGCGATCGGCAGAAGCTCAACGAAGAGATGATGAAGCTCTACCAGGAGCACAAGGTCAACCCGATGGCGTCGTGCCTGCCGCTCGTGGCGCAGATGCCGGTGTTCATCATCATGTTCCGGGTCCTCAACGGCCTCACCTACCGCCCTGTCGGCGAGGCGGCTCCTGTCGCGCAGGCCGTGCTGGCCGCCACCGGGCAGGGCACGAGATCGGAGCTGGGCTTCGTGCCCCGCTACATCGGCCAGAACACCGAGATGTTCAGCTCCCTGTTCCTCGGCGACGAGATGCAGGCGTTCGGGCTCGATCTCGCCAGGTCGCCGGTCACGGCTCTCGGCGAGGGTCTGGGGACGGGCATCGTCTATGCGCTGCTCGTCGTCGCTCTGGCCGGCCTGTACTTCCTGCAGCAGCGGATGGTCGCGGCACGCGCCGCCGTCAGTCCGACGATGTCACCGACGCAGCAGAAGATCATGCAGTACCTGCCGGTGGTGTTCGCAGTCTTCCAGGTGTTCTTCCTGGCCGGCTTGATCGTCTACTACATGGCCCAGGCGCTGCTGCGCATCGGTCAGCAGGCCTACATCACCCGCCGCTTCTACGGCCATGACGAGTCGCTGGGCCGCCAAGCCCAGCGCGCCTCCGAGTCGGCGCGCGAGCTGGCCAAAGAACAGGGTGGCGGGAGCGGCGGCGGCTTCCTGGCTCAGATGCGCGGCGACCTGGGCGGCCGCGCCGACCCAGCATCGAACGGTCGCAACAACGGCGGTGGACGTGGCGGCTCTGGAGACGCCAAGAAGCCGGCGCCGGTGCGGCCGGCCGGGTCCAAGCGCACCACCGCACCGAAGAGCCGCCCGACGCCGACCGGCAAGGCGGCGCGAGCGCCAGCTCCGAGGCCCGGCGGAAGCCGGGCCAAGAGCGGCGGGAAGCGACGGCGCTGATGGAATGGGTGGAGACGACGGCGAAATCCGTCGACGAGGCCAAAGAGTTCGCCCTCGACCAGCTGGGTGTGGCGGCGGACGACGCCGAGTTCGAGGTCCTCGAGACACCGCGGCCGGGTTTGTTCGGCCGGATCCGCGGTGAGGCGAGGGTGCGGGCCCGGATTCGCCCGACACCGGTTCGCCCGAAGCAGGAGCGCCGGCGCGGCCGGCGCTCCGACGGCGTCGCAACCGCAACATCGAAGTCCGACGCCGCCCCGCCCACCGGTCAGGACGGTGCGGACGCAGAGGACCGCGACCAGCGCTCCGGACGGTCGCCTCGGCGTCGCCGATCCGGCGGCTCGTCGGCGGCCGCGGCAGCGTCGGCCGCGGCGCCAGAGATCGAACGACCGAACCGGGAGCAGGGGAGAGCGGGCATGACAGCCGACAACGTGAGTGACGACGACCAGGGGAACGGTTCAGCCCAGGTCGACACCGAGCGGGTGCGGGAGGCGGCAGTCGAGTTCGTCGACGGGCTGACGCAGGCGTTCGGGTTCGACACCACGGTGGACGCCGTGGTGGATGGCACCGAGATCGAGGTCCGCGTGCACGGTGAGTCGCTGGGACTGCTCATCGGTCCCGGTGGGCGCACGCTGCTCGGCATCCAAGACCTGGCCCGCGTCGCCGCCCAGCGTCGCCTCGGTGACCACGAGACGCGCCTGCGCGTGGACGTGGCCGGCTATCGGGAGAAGCGGCGGACGGCGCTGCAGAGCTTCGCTACGACGGTTGCCGAGCAGGTCCGGGAGAGCGGCGTCGCCCGCGCGCTCGACGCCATGCCGTCGGCCGATCGTAAGGTACTGCACGACGCCCTGGCAGATCTCGACGGTGTGACCAGCCGCTCGGAGGGCGAAGAGCCGAACCGGCGCGTCGTGGTGACGCCGGCCTGACCCGCCCGCCTGATCGCTTGCCGCACCGGTCGGCATCCGACGAGCCGCTGCGTTCCGCACTGCGTTCGTCGCAGCGCCTCGGGCTGCTCGGCCGAGAGCCGGTCGAGCGCACGATCGAGCACGCCGACGCCTTCGTTGCGGCCGTGGCATCCGTACACGGTCGAGTCGTCGACCTCGGTAGCGGCGGAGGAGTTCCCGGCCTGGTGATCGCCTGGCGCCGACCCGACCTCGACGTCGTCTTGTCCGAGCGCCGGCAGGCCCGAGCCGATCACCTGCGAAGACTCGTCCGCTCCCTCGGCTTGTCCGATCGAGTCGAGGTCGCCGCAGGTGACGTAGCGGATCTCTCGGCCGGAGCGTTTGACGCCGTCGTCGCCCGCAGGTTCGGGCCACCAACCGCAACGCTGCGGGCTGCGGCCAGGCTCCTCGTCGACCGTGGGCGTCTCGTGGTCAGCGAGCCGCCGCATCCCGACTCGCAGCGCTGGGCCACCGAAGAATTGCGTTGCTGCGGCATGCGTCCTGTCATGCACGGTGATCGCCGGGTGTTCCTCGCCGAGCGCACGTTCCACGTGAAACAGCTGCCGACGGAAGTGGCCGACGTTTCACGTGGAACCGACAATGCTTGACCCTTCTCATGGATCGCGCCACGCTGGAGGGGCGGACCGGCCGGTTCGTGCCGAGCGAAAGATGTGCCGTGAGAGTGTGCTCATGACTGCTGCCGACGACGTACTGGTGACCCGACCGGACGTCTTCGCCAGTGCCCCGACCCAGCCCGCGCCCGGCATTCCCTTGCCGCGCCTCATTGCCGTCGCCAACCAGAAGGGCGGGGTGGGCAAGACGACCACGACCATCAACGTCGGTGCCTGCCTGGCCGAGCTCGGACAGCGCACGCTGATCATCGATCTCGATCCGCAGGGCAACGCCTCGACCGGCCTGGGGATCGAGAACCGAGGGCTCGACACCTCGATGTACCACGTGCTGATGCACGACGTGCCGCTCGAGAACTGCATCGAACCGACGGACGTCAAGCACTTGTTCGTCGCCCCGGCCAGCCTCGATCTCGCGGGGGCAGAGATTGAGCTGGTTCCGGCCTTCAGCCGGGAGACGCGCTTGCGGCGGGCCATCGACACGGTGATCGACGACTACGACTACGTTCTGATCGACTGCCCGCCGTCGCTCGGACTGCTCACCGTCAACGGGCTGAGCGCCGCCAGCGAAGTGCTGGTGCCCATCCAGTGCGAGTACTACGCGCTGGAAGGCCTCGGGCAGCTGTTGCGCAACGTCGACCTCGTGCGTCGCAACCTCAATCCGAGCCTGCACGTCAGCACCATCGTCTGCGTCATGTACGACGCCCGGACCAAGCTGGCCGACCAGGTCGTAGCGGAAGTGCGGGATCACTTCGGGGACAAGGTGCTGCGGACCATCGTGCCGCGTTCCGTCCGCCTCTCGGAGGCCCCTTCGTTCGGACAGCCGATCATCACCTTCGACCCTCGATCTCGCGGGGCGATCGCCTCTCGCGGCGGGGCCAAGGAGGTGCACGATGTCTCGACGCAGCGGGTTGGGTAGGGGACTCAGCTCCCTGATCCCGCAGACCGTCGACGAGCCGGCGTCTCTCGTCGACGTACCGATCGACGACGTCGTCCCGAACCCGCTCCAGCCGCGCGTCCACTTCGACGAAGATTCGTTGGCCGAGCTGGCGACCTCGCTCGCTCAGCTCGGTGTGCTGCAGCCGATCCTGGTCCGACCCGTCGACGGAGTGTTCCAGCTCATTGCTGGCGAGCGACGTTGGCGAGCTGTCCGCCGGGCCGGACTGACCACCATCCCCGCGGTGGTGAGGACTTCTGACGACCTCGGTGCCGTCGAGGAAGCGCTTGTCGAGAACCTGCATCGCGAGGACCTGACGCCGCTCGAGGAGGCCGCCGCCTATCAACAGCTGATCGAGGACTTCGAGCTAACCCATGATGACATTGCGCGGCGTGTGGGCAAGAGCCGCTCGGCCGTCACGAACACGCTCCGCCTGCTCGGTCTACCCCCTGCGGTGCAGCACCTGCTCGCCGACGGCAAGCTGTCGGCCGGTCACGCGCGCGCCCTGCTCGGCACCCCCGATCGGGCCCTGCAGGAGCAGCTGGCCAGGCAGGCCGCCGGCGACGGCTGGTCCGTGCGCACCGTCGAGGAGGCCGTCCGTCGAGGTGGCGCGCCGGCCGCAGAGCAGCGGCGGCGAGGGCTCGACGGAGCCGGTCTGGCTGCTCCGACGCGCCTCCGTCCACCCGGTCTGCTCGAGCTCGAGCAGCTGCTGGCCGACCAGCTGGAGACCCGTGTCGGCGTCCAAACGGGAGCCAAACGGGGCAAGGTGACGATCGACTTCTCTGATCTCGGGGATCTCGAGCGGATC
>JBPCJL010000399.1:0-11903 GCA_051005355.1 Ilumatobacteraceae bacterium | reverse complement strand
ACATGGTGGTGCTGGTACAGCTGGCCGGGCTCTGGACCGAACGAGTTCGACCACGTGCCGCCCACCCGCAGGTCGCACTGGGACTCGACGATCCAACCCGGTGCATCCTGACCGTAGAACTGCCGTTGGCCCTCCGGGCTGGTGAACGCATCGAAGACCTGCTCCGGTGAGGCACGGATCACGCGCTCATACCTGAGGAGTCGATTCACGCCCCACCTCCGGCCTTGCGCTCACGAACCGCTCGAACCGATCAAGGCGCAGCTCCCAGGCGCCGAGGTAGCGCTCGATCCAGTCGGTGGCCTCCCCGAGGCCCGCCGGACCGAGATGACATTCGCGGGTCCGACCCACCTTCTCGGTGATCACGAGGTCGCCGACGAGAGTGCTCGATAGTGCACCGACCGGTGCACTATAACATCAGCGGCACCACGATCAATACGGCATGGTGCCGCCGTCGACCGGGAAAAGGCAGCCGGTCATGTTGCGGGCGGCGTCGCTGGCCAACAGCACGGCGACAGCGCCGACCTCCTCGACGGTGTTCAGGCGCTTGATCGCCGACTCCTGGGCGAACACGTCGAGCAGCGCGTCGTAGGTCCCGAGGCCCATCGCCACCGCCGACGCCGGGCCCGTCGCAACGAGGATGTCCGTCTCGATCAACCCCGGGAGAATGGCGTTGATCGTGATCCCGAGCGTCCCGACCTCCTTCGCGGCGCTCTTGACGAGCCCGTTGACGGCGTGCTTGGTCGTGACGTAACCGGAGATGCCGGGCTTGCCCAGCTTGCCCTCGACCGAGGACGTGACGAGGATCCGCCCCGACTCTCGCGGGATCATGTGCTGCAACGCCCGGCGCATGCCCCAGAAGACGTGGTTCAGGTTCCAGTCGATCTCGAGGCGCCACTCCTCGTCGGTCATGAGGTGCACCGGCGCCGTGTCCTTGACCCCGCCCGAGTTGAGGACGCAGATGTCGAGCTGTCCGTAGCGCTCGATCGTGTGGTCGATGAGTCCCTCCACGCAAGCCTGGGTCGACGAGTCGCCGGCGAAGAACGCCGCCCGGTCCCCCGCCCCCATCTCCTCGAGGCAGCGCTGGCCCTTCTCCTCGTCACGCCCGTTGACGACCACGCTCGCACCCTCGGCCAGGAACGCCTCGGCGATCCCCCGCCCGATGCTGCGCGTCCCGCCCGTGATGCAGGCCACCTTGCCGGTCAGCTTTCCGATCACACGTTCCTCCCGTTATGTACGCTCTCGGCCCCCACCGCAGTGAGCAGGCGAGTGAGGCCGGCTCCGTCCGGCCCAGCGAGCGAAGCGAGCCATCTATTCGTCAATATGGCGCCGTGCCGCCGTCGATCGAGATCAGCGAACCCGTGATCCCGCCGCCGGCATCCGACGCCAGCAGCAGCGCCACGGCCGCGACGTCTTCCACCTCGTTGAGCCGCTTGACCGCCGATTCGCGGGCGTACCACTCGAGGAACTCCTCGTAGGTCATGCCCATCGCGTTGGCCGCGCCAGGGCCCTCGGACTTCATGATGTCGGTTTCGATCCCGCCCGGGCACAGCACGTTGACCGTGATGCCGAGCGTGCCGACCTCTTGGGCGGCCGACTTCGTCAACCCATTGATGGCGTGCTTGGCCGCCACGTACGGGCTGACCACCGGCTTGCCGACCTTGCCCTCCAGCGATCCGATCGAGATGATCCGCCCCCACTCGTTCGGGATCATGTGCTGCAGCGAGCGGCGCATCACCCAGAACGTGTGCCAGAAGATCCACCGCATGGCGTTGTCCATCGACTCGTCGGTCAGCTCGGCTACCGGGGCGAAGTCGCTGCTCCCGCCGGCGTTCGGCACGGCGATGTCGAGCTTGCCGTAGCGCTCGACGGTGCCGTCGACGATGGCTTCGCAGTCCTCGCGCTGACGCACGTCGCCGGCGATGAAGTGGACCCGGTCGCCGACGTTCAGTTCCTCGATCGTCGCCGCCGCCTTGGCCGGGTCACGCCCGTTGATGACCACGTTGGCGCCTTCGGCGAGGAAGGCCTCGGCGATGCCGCGACCGATGCCGCGCGTCCCACCGGTGATGCAGGCGACTCGCCCGTCCAGGAACCCCATGGGCGGCGGAAGCTACCGCACGTGGAGCGGGTCGGGTTGCGGCGGAGCGCCGACCCAGTCGGCCAGCCCCAGCGACCGCTCCCGAGCGCCCCGGTCGTGAACGTCGACCTCGTAGCAGACGCGGTCACCGTCGAAGCGGAGGTAGCTCATCACCTCGACGTGCCAGTGCCGCCCGACGACCTCCGGTCCGTACGGCTCCGGACCGCGCACCGTCGCGCTCATCACGTAGTGCAGGGCCAGGCCGTCGTCGTTGGACCAGAACTCGTCCGGCTCGAGGCGCAGGTCGTCCCACCGAGCCAACCCCTTGGAAAAGAAGGCGCGGATCGCCGGCCAGCCCTCGAACCGCCCGCTGGCCACGTCGCTCAGCACGGCGTCCGGCGTGAAGAGCGGCTCGGGTGCGTCAGGGTCGCCGCTGCTCCAGGCAGCGAACACGTCACGGGCGATGCGCTCGCGCCGATCCACCTCACGACCGCCCGCTGCGGACGCGCTCGAGGTAGCGCTGCGCCGACGCCCGGCCCTCCGGATCGCGCAGCCCGGCCAGCAAGCCGTCGGCGTCGGACCAGCTGCGACCGGTGCCGACCATCGCCTCGGTCACGGCGTTGGTGTGCGCCTTGGTCGCCAGCAGCGCCAGCTTCGGCATGCGCAGCAGCTGGGCGACCAGCTCGTCGACCGCGCCATCGAGGTCGGCCTCGGCCACCACCCGGTTGAGGAAGCCGGCGGCCTTGGCCTCCTCGGACCCGAAGTCGCGACATGTCATGACCAGCGCCTTGGTCAGTGCCGGCCCGATCTCGCGCACGAGGCGCGGGATGCCGCCCCACGCCAGTGGGATGCCCAGTTCGACCTCCGGGATGCGGAAGCGGGCGCTGTCGGCGGCGACACGCAGGTCGCACACGGCAGCCAGCACGACGCCTCCGCCGACGCACCAGCCGTGCACCTTGGCGATCGCGACGGCGCGCAGCTCGTCCATCGCCCGGGCCATGCGCCAGCCGGTGTCGGCGTCCTCGCGCGGGTGGCGGCCGTCCGCCGTCACACCACCGAACGCCGACACGTCGGCGCCGGCCGAGAACGCCCGCCCCCGCCCGGACACCACGACCACCTTGAGCTCGTCGTGCCCGTCGAGCCATCGGGCTGCCGTCTCGATCTCACGCAGCGTCTGCGTCGAGAGTGGGTTGAGCTGGTCGGGTCGATCGAGCACCAGCTCGCCTCGTTCACCATCGACGCTGACGTCGATCGTCTCCAGCTCCACCGCGCCGGACAGTACCGCTGCCCGTCATCCGAGTTTCTGGCCGAAACCGGGTGTTTCGTGAGGGGAGGCCCCGCACGAAACACTCCGATGCCAGGAACACTCCGACGTTGGGCCGCCTACCGTGCCGACGATGCAGTCAGAGATCGGCCAGCTCCTGTCGCTCGACGGTCGCCACGCACTGGTGACCGGCGGGGCGACGGGCATCGGCGAGGCGATCGCCCGTGTGCTCGCCGCCGCCGGAGCGACGGTCGTCATCGGCGACGTCGACGTCGACGGTGCCGAGCGGGTGGCGACCGACATCGGTGGGCGGGCCGTCGAGCTGGACGTCACCGATCCTGACAGCGCCGATGCCGCCATCGCCGCCGTGCCCGACCTCGACCTGCTCGTCAACAACGCCGGCACGTACCTCGAGGCCGGCAGCATCCTCGACCAGACGCACGCGTCGTGGCGCCGCTCCGTCGACGTCAACCTGGCCGGGGTGTTCAACTGCTCCAAGCCGGCGGCGCGGGCGATGGTCGATGCCGGCCGACCTGGCTCGATCGTGAACATCTCCTCGGTCGACGGCTACCTGCCCTGCCTCGGCACCGGCTACGACTCGGCCAAGGCGGCGGTGATCCAGCTGACTCGCTCGCTCGGTGTCGACCTGGCGCCCCACGGCATCCGTGTCAACGGTGTGGCGCCGGGCAACGTGCCGGTGCCGACGCTGCGCAAGATCCATTCCGGGGAGCTGCCGCCGCTCTGGCCGGTCGACTCGTCCCCGACCGGGCTGATGGGTCCGATGATGCGCCAACGCAGCGCCAACATCCCGCTCGGCCGGCCCGGCCGGGCCGAGGAGATCGGCCACGCCGTGCTGTTCCTCGCCTCGGCCGCCGCCACCTACGTCACCGGCCACACCCTCACCGTGGACGGCGGCTGGACGCTCATCTGAGTCTTCGTTCTGCGTGCGCGAGAAGGACTGATCCGTGCTGTTTGCTCACACAGAGTGTCGAGCTCTCGTGCCGCGACGGCGCAGGCGGTAGCGTCAGCCGGCCGTGTCGAGCCGAGTGCAGACGTTCGGCGGCGGCGACACGCCATCGACCGCCGTCCGCAGTGCGTTGCAAGCGGCCGGGTTCGACCTCGCCGAGTCGGGCGACGCCCGGCGGATGCTGTTCGACACGTTCGACGGCCGCCTGCAGGACGCTGGACTGCGGCTCGAGCACCGCACCGTCGGCGACGTCCGCCAGCTCGTGCTCTTGGACGACCAGTCGCCGCCGGCCACGCTCGCCGCCGCCGAGCCGCCCCGTTTCGCCACCGACCTCGCGGCCGGGCCGTTCCGCAGCCGCATCGGTGCGGTGACCGACGGGCGGGCCCTCCTGCCGATGCGCACCGTCGCCGCCCGCACGATCGCGATCGTCAGCCGCAACCGGTCGGACAAGACGGTCGCTACGGCCACGATCTACGAGGACCTGACGATCGACGGCGAGCCGAATCCGTGGACGGTCGAGGTCACCGAGCTGCTCGGCTACGACCGCGCCGCCGACCGGCTCGGCGACGTCCTGTGCGGCTGCGGTCTCGTCGCCGCCAGCGGGGACGTCCTCGAGCTGGCCGGCCCGATCTGCGTGCCCGGCCGAGCGACGGCATCGCCCACCATCCCACTCGATGGCGCCGAGGCCGCGGCCGAGGCGTTCCGCAAGGTCCTCACCCACCTCTTGCAGGCGATCGAGGTCAACCTGCCGGGTACGATCGACGACCTCGACGCCGAGTTCCTCCACGAGCTGCGCGTCGCCGTGCGGCGCAGCCGGTCGGTGTTGTCCCACGCCAAGCGGGTGCTACCCGCCGACGACGTGGCCAGAGCGCGCACCGAGCTGGCCTGGCTGGGCTCGATCACCAGCCCGCCACGAGACCTCGACGTGTACCAGCTGGAGTGGGGCGACTACATCCGCCACCTCTCACCGGCGGCGGGCGACGATCTCGAAGCGATCCGCGTGCACCTCGATCAGCAGCGTCGGCACGCGCACCGCGACCTGGCCGCCGAGCTCGGCCGCGACCACACCGACGACGTGTTGCGGTGGTGGCGCGACGTACTCACCGCGCCGCCGACCGGGCCGGCGGTCGACGCCGAGACGTCGGCGGGCAAGGTGGTCCGCCGGCAGATCCGGCGGGCCCACCGCCGCCTCGTCGAGCAGGGACGAGCCATCGACGACGCCAGCCCGGCCGAGGAGGTGCACGAGCTGCGCAAGGATGCCAAGCGGTTGCGCTACCTGCTTGAGTGCTTCGGCGGGCTGTATCCGGGCAAGCCGCGCAAGGCGTTCGTTGCTCGGCTGAAGGCATTGCAGGACAACCTCGGCGCGCACCAGGACGCCGACGTGCACGGCCAGCACCTCCGCGCCCTCACCGCGCAGCTCGCCGGGCAGTTGCCGGTCGCCACCGTGCTCGCCGCCGGCCAGCTCATCGAGCAGCTCGACCAGCGCCGCACGGCCACACGCGCCGACTTCGCCGAGCGCTTCGCCGAGTTCGACAGCGCGGCGACCGAGGCCGCGCTGCGCAAGCTGCTCGCCGGATCGGCGCCGTGAAAGTCCTCGCCACCTACAGCATCAAGGGCGGCGTCGGCAAGACCACTTCGGCCGTCAACCTCGCCGACCAGGCCGCACGGGCCGGGTGGCGCGTGCTGCTATGGGACCTCGACCCACAGGGCGCAGCCACGTTCTTGCTGCGCGTCAAGCCCAAGGTCAAGGGTGGCGCCGGCCGGCTGGTCGGGCCGAAGGGCGTCCTCGATCCGCTCCTCAAGGCGACCGACATCGCCGGGCTGCACCTCCTGCCGGCCGATTTCTCGCTCCGCCACCTCGACGTGCTGCTCGACCCAAGAGGCGCCGGTCGCCAGCGACTCGGCGAGCTGCTCGAGCCCGTCGCCGATCGCTACGACGTCGCCGTCCTCGATTGCCCGCCCGGCATCTCGCTGTCGAGCGAGAGCGTGTTCGGCGCGGCCGACGCACTGCTCGTGCCCACCGTGCCGTCGACCCTGTCGGCGCGCACGCTCGAGCAGCTGCACGGGTTCCTGCGGATCTGGCCGGAAGCGCCGACGATCCTGCCGTTCCTGGCCATGGTCGACCGGCGCCGACGGATGCACCGCGACCTCAGCGCCTCGCTGTGCGCCGAATGGCCAGGCCTCCTGCGCACTGCGATCCCGAGCTCGGCGTCCGTCGAGCGGATGGGCCTGGAACGGGCACCGCTGGGCGCCTTCGCCCCGAAGGGTGTCGCCACGACCGCCTACCGAGACCTCTGGACCGAAGTGGCCGAACGACTCAGTACCGAATGAGCTTGCCCTCGATCAGGCGCTTGATGCCTTCGACGGCGGTGCGGTGCGCGGCGGGGTCGTCCGACACGGCGTCGACGAGGCCGATCATGACGACGCGGATCAGCGCCAGCACGCGGGCCCGATCTTCCTCGTCGATCTCGCCGGTGCGGACGCCCAGCTCGACCAACGACTCGAAGAACGTGTCTCGGCGGATCGTCGCCGGTTTGAAGATGCTGCGCAGTTCCGGATTGCGGCGCACGTCGATGCGCACGGCCCCAAGGAACCGGGCCAGGCTGGGGTCGGTGTTGTTCAGCTCGTGGGCGACGTCGAGCACGTCCTCGATGCCCGCCACGAAGGAGGGCGCGGCCGCCACGATGTCCTCCAACCGGTCGTAGACGAACGCCTGGGTGTCGTCGTTGACGGCCCGGTAGAGGTCCAACTTGGACTCGAAGTAGTGGTAGATCGCACCGGTGGTCACGTCGGCGCTGCTCGCCAGGTGGCGGTTCGTCGTCGACGCGTACCCGAGTTCGGAGAACGTGGTGCGGGCCGTGCGCAGGATGCGCTCGCGAGTGGCGGTGGAGTCCGACGCAGGTGGTCGCCCGAGCCGGCGCGCCGGCCGACGCACGACGGCCCGAGTCATGTGAGCGACTCAACGTGGCCGGTGACGCCGAGCCAGAGCGCACCAGGAGTTCGGCCATGACTCGAAAGACCGTGCTGATGATTCGCTCGGTCGGAGACTCCCTCGCTCATCTGAGCCAGTATGGCGCGCTGACCTGGGGCGCGCCCGGATCGGTCCGCTGGTCGGATGCGGCGCGACCGTGCGCACCCAATCCGCAGAGTGCGGCCAGAGTGCAAGAAAACCGACACCTCAGCCGCACTCTGCGGATTCCGTGACCATGACCGCGCTGACTGCGGAAACCTATCGCGCGGTCAATTAGCTTCGAGTCGATGGCCGACCCGCTGCCGCTCGACGACTTCCTCGCCGACGCACGCGGTTGGCTCGACGAGCACGCCGAGCAGCGGGGCACCGGCGACGAGGAGCTGGTGTGGGGCAAGGGCGACTTCGACGTCTCCGTGTTCCACGCCCTGTCCTTCGAGGACGAGCGCGATCTGCTGGCGCGGGCCAAGGCGTGGACGCAGGCCAAGGCCGAGCGGGGCTACCACGCCATCAGCTGGCCACAGGAGCTGGGCGGGCTCGGGCTGCCGTCGTCGTACGCCAGGGCCTTCGGCCGGCTGCAGCACGGCTACGTCCTGCCGACGGGCCACGAGACCCACGGCGTCACCACCGGCCTCGTCGCACCGACGATCCGGGCCTTCGGGACGGCGGAGCAACAGGCCGATCTCATCCCCCGCTTCCTCGCCGCGCGGGAGCTGTGCTGCCAGCTGTTCTCCGAGCCGGGTGCCGGCTCGGACCTCGCCGCCCTCGGTTGCCGGGCCGGGCGCGCTGGCGACGAGTGGGTGGTCGACGGCCAGAAGGTGTGGAGCTCTGGCGCACAGTTCGCCGAGTGGGGCCTGCTCATCGCCCGGTCCGACCCGGATCTGCCCAAGCACAAGGGCCTGACCGCCTTCGTGGTCCCGATGGACCTCCCGGGCATCGAGGTCCGCCCGATCAAGCAGATGAGCGGCGGCTCCTCGTTCAACGAGGTCTTCATGGACGGTGCCCGGGTCACCGACTCGATGCGCCTCGGTGCCGTTGGCGACGGCTGGAAGGTGGCCCTCACCACGCTCGGCTTCGAGCGGGACCACGCCGACAGCGGCGGCGGCGGCGGGCGCGTCGGCGGATCGTGGCGCCAGCTGCTCGGCACGGCAACGGCGATGGGCGTCACCGACGACCCGATCGTGCGCCAGCAGCTGATGCGCGTCTTCACCCACCAGCGCGTCGAGCAGTTCACCAACCGCCGCGCCGCCGACCTCCGCCGGGCCGGGCAGCCGGCCGGACCGGAAGGCTCGCTCGGCAAGCTGCTGTGGACGCAGGGCATGACGCTGATGTCCGACGTCGTGTCGAGCGTGCTCAGTGCCGCCCTCATCGCCGACACGCAGCGATGGGGCACGTACGAGTGGGGCGCCCACGTGCTCGGCGCGCCCGGCTACCGCATCGCCGGTGGGTCAGACGAGGTGCAGCGCAACATCGTCGGCGAGCGCGTGCTCGGCCTCCCGCCGGAGCCGCGCGTCGGCAAGGACGTGGCCTGGAAGGACGTCCCGCGCTAGTCGCGGTGCGTCACGATCATCGACAACACATCAACAAGGGGAACATCGAGATGGATCTCGGTCTGCAGGGCAAGCGGGCGCTGGTCTCCGGCGCCACCAAGGGGTTGGGACGGGCGATCGCCGAGTCGCTCCTGGCGGAGGGCGCCTCGGTGGCGATCTGCGCCCGGACTGCGGAGGATGTCGACAAGGCCGTTGGCGAGCTGTCCTCGTCCGGCCAGGCGATCGGCACCGCCCTCGACGCCGGTGACGCCGACGCGGTGCGCAACTGGGTGACCAGCTCGGCCGAGCAGTTGGGCGGCATCGACATCTTCGTCCACAACACCTCGGGCAAGCCGGCACGCAAGCTGGAGGGCTGGATCAACAACTTCAACATCGACCTGATGTCGCTCGTCAACGGCGTCGAGGCGGCCAAGGACGCGCTGGCCGACGGCGGCGGCGCCGTCATCTCGATCGGCACCACGGCGACGGCCGAGCACTTCGCATCGGGTTCGGGCAGCTACAGCGCCTTCAAGTCGGCAGTCACGAACTGGACGCTCGGCCAGGCCCAGGTGCTCGGCGCCCAAGGCGTGCGCTGCAACGTCGTGTCGCCGGGGCCGATCTTCATCGAGGTCGGCGACTGGGCGATGATCAAGGAGCACATGGCGGACTTCTTCGCCGCCACGCAGAAGGGGCACCCGGGCGGCGAGCTGGGCCAGGCCCAGGACGTCGCCGACGCCGTGACGTTCCTCGCCAGCGACCGGGCCAAGCACATCAACGGCGTCAACCTCACCGTCGACGGCGGCTTCCTCAAGCGGGTCGATTTCTGAGCGAGCGAGTCTTCGAGCGAGCGAAGCATCGGGCACGGTCTTCGGCTCATTGGCGCACCGCCACCGGGTCGTACGCGTCGCAGACCGCCAGGGTGCGCCAATGAGCGAGCGAGTCTTCGAGCGAGCGAACCATCGGGCACGGTCTTCGGCTCATTGGCGCACCGCCACCGGGTCGAACGCGTCGCCTACCGCCAGGGTGCGCCAATGAGTCGCGTCGACGCCACGCTCGTCGCCGGGGGCAAGTACCACGACATCGACTTCGCCCGGCGGCAGCTGCTCGACCTGCTGGCCGAGCACGACGAGCTGCGCGTGCGCGTGCAGCCCGACTACGAGGACGCCGAGGCGATCGCCGCCGGCTCGATCCTCGTCAGCTACACGTGCGACGTCCGGCCGTCAGAGGCGGCGCAGGAGCGGATCCGCCGGTGGGTCGACGACGGTGGCCGGTGGGTCGCGCTGCACGGCACCAACGCCGCGCTCGACCTGCCTCGACCGAACGGCGTCGAGGCACCGCGTGTCTTCCCGCGGTGGGCCGAAACGCTCGGCAGCCAGTTCGTCGCTCACCCGCCGATCCAGCCGTACAAGGTCGAGGTCAGCGCGCGCGACCACTGGCTGGTCGCCGGCATCGAGCCGTTCGACACCGACGACGAGCTGTACCTGTCCGAGTACGCCGACCGCGAGGCGCTGGAGCCGCTGCTGCACACCACGTGGAGCGGCGAGGCGACCGGGTTCGCCGAGGCCGATTGGACCAGTGCCGACCCGAACCACCTCGTGATGTACCTGCGCCCGCTGGGCCAGGGAGCGGTGCTCTACAACACGCTGGGTCACTGCCGAGGTCACTACGACATGGTCCCGCTGATGGACTACTACCCGCGCGTCGAGCGCTGCTCCTGGGAGCAGCCGGCCTACCACGAGCTGTTGCGGCGGTCGATCCGCTGGGCCCGTGGCGACACGAACTGATTCGGAGACGAGGAGGACGAGATGGAGCTGGCGACGATGGACCTGTCGACGGAGGTGCTGTTCGACCTGCACCGCCGCATGGTGCGCATCCGCCTCTTCGAGGAGGCCGCCGGCCGATTGGCCGAGGCCTCGAAGCTGCCGGGCTTCCTCCACCTGTACGTCGGTGAGGAGGCCGTCGCCTCCGGCGTCTGTGCGGCGTTGACCGACGAGGACCAGATCACCTCCACTCATCGCGGCCACGGCCACCTCGTGGCCAAAGGAGGGGACTTCAAGCGGATGATGGCCGAGCTGATGGCCAAGTCGACCGGCTACTGCAAGGGCAAGGGCGGGTCGATGCACATCAGCGACCTCGAGCTTGGGATGCTCGGGGCCAACGGCATCGTCGGTGCCGGCTCGCCGATCGCTGTCGGTGCGGCGTTCGCCAACAAGTACCGCAAGTCGAGGAACGTCTCCGTTCCCTTCTTCGGCGACGGCGCCACGAACATCGGCGCCTTCCATGAGGCGGCGAACATGGCCTGCGCACTGCACCTGCCGGCCGTGTTCGTCTGCGAGAACAACGAGTACAGCGAGTTCACCCGGCGCGACCAGACCATGGCGATCACCGACATCGTCGACCGCGCCGTCGGTTACGGGATGCCGGGCGTGATCGTCGACGGCATGGACGTCGTGGCCGTGCACGAGGCGGCCGTCGAAGCCATCGCTCGAGCCCGCGAGGGGGGCGGGCCGTCGCTCATCGAGTGCAAGACGTATCGCTTCTACAACCACCACGGCGTGCAGAACCTTGGCCTCAAGTACCGCACCGACGACGAGGTGGCGCAATGGAAGGAGCGCGATCCGATCTTCTCGTTCGAGCAGCGGCTGATCGACGCCGAGGTGGCCGCGGCCGCCGAGTTCGAGGAGGTGTGGGCCGACGTCCGCACCGACATCGATGCGGCCATCACCTTCGCCGAGGAGAGCCCGGTGCCCACCAGCGACCAGATCCTGGCCGACGTCTACACGACGACGTCCAGCTTCGGCGGGAACGGAGACGACTCATGACTGCCGACACCAAGAGCCCAGCCACCGACGATGCGCCGGGTGTCGAGGACGACACCGACGTGCGGGTCGAGACGGCCGATACCACGCCGGCCTCGACCGAACCGGAGGTCGACACGGAACGGACGCTGCCCTACGTCATGGCCTTCAACGAGGCAGTGAAGCAGGCGATGGAGGACGACCCGGACGTGTTCGTCGCCGGCGAGGACGTCGGCGCCTTCGGCGGCGTGTTCGGCACGTTCGGCGGGCTGCAGAAGAAGTTCGGCACCGACCGCGTCGTCG
>JBPCJL010000398.1:0-9741 GCA_051005355.1 Ilumatobacteraceae bacterium | reverse complement strand
CAGCAGGCAGGTGACGTGGCGCGCACAACCCCCCACCCAAAGCCCGGGGAGTGCATCTGGGCGCGTTCCGTCTCATTCTTGCGACGATTGGGGAGACGGAACGCGCCCAGATGTCCTTCGCTCACTCGCTGCGCTCGTGAGCTCCGCTACTCCGTCCGCAAGGCCTCCGCTGGTCGCACTCGCGCCGCCCGCCGGGCGGGGAGCTCGGCGAGGGCGAGGGTGAAGAGCAACGTCCCCGCCACGGCGACGAGTGGCGACCACCACGGCAGCGCCTGCTCCACCACCGTCCCTAGCCGGCGCGCCGTCGCCGCCCAGACGAACTGCCCGGCGACGATGCCGAGCGGGACGCCCAGGACCAGGCCGATGACGACCATGGTGACGGCCGACCAGCGCATCGTGGCTCGAGCCCCACCGGACGACATCCCGAGCCTTCGGGCGATCACCACGTCCCGACGCCGCCGGCGGGCCACGCCGACCACCGCGTGCAGCAGGCCGGCCACGCCGAGCGCTCCAAGGAACGCCGCCAGGACCCACGGCAGCTCTCCCGCCTGCTCGATGTTGTCGACCACCGACGGCAGCGGGATCGGCGCGAACCCGCTCGCCGCCAGCTCCCCGCGGGCGCGCTCCCCGGCCGCGCCCGTCGCCGTGCGCGCCACCACGTACTCGAGGCTGGGCTCGCAGTCGTCCGGCACCTCCGCGCACGTCGCCGTGGCGAGCTGCGCCAAGCCGTCCGGTGTCAGCTCGACACCGGTGTCGACCTCGTCGGTGTCCCAGGCCACGACCTCTCCGACGACGGTCAGGTCGGTCGCCGACTGGCCGCGTGAGGCGCGCATGGTGTCACCCAGCTCGGCGTCGAGGTCGTCGAGCAGCTGCGCGCCGACGACGGCCTCGTCCGGACCGCTGGCCGGGCGTCCGCGCACGATGGTGGGGCCGGCCCAACCCATCGCCGCGTCGACGGCGCCGGCGTGGGCCCTTGCCGTGCCGCCCACCGTCGACAGGTCGAGCTGCGCCCCGTACCGCTGCCGCACGCCCACGGCCTCGACGCCCGGTGTGGCCCGAGCCAACTCCACCGTCTGGTCGACCTCCTCTCGCTCGCCGCGCCAGGCGAGGTCGGCGTCGACGCCGTAGAGCCGGCCGGTGGAGATCAACTCCGCCCTGCCGGCCTCGAAGGCCCACACCGCGATCAACCCCCCACCCCGATGGACGTCGCCACCAGTGCCGCACTCGTCGCCGCCCGGCCCCGGCGCCCCGGTCGCACGGCGAAGGCCACGCCGAGTAGGCCCGCGGCGCCGAACCCGCCCGGCAGGTTCCCCAACCGTTGCGGCCGGTGCGCGCCACGTCGAGCCGACCACCTCGCGGTGATCGCAAGGAGCACGGTGCCGACGACGACGATCAACGCCGCACCGACGCCGAGGGCGAGCGCGTCGATCCGCACGCCCGGCTCCGGCTCGGCTCGCCGGGCCAGGCCCCGTGGCGTGAGGGGGCTCAGCACGATCGCCAACGCCACCGCGCCGATGCCGCCGACTAGGACAGCCGGCGCCAGCGCCACGACGCCCGCCACGGTCAACTGGTTCGTCGTCGCACCCAACGCGACGCCCGTCGAGCGCTCGCCGGCACCGTCGGCGATCTGCCGGGCCACGGCCTGACCGACCATCACGACTCCGGCAACGCCGGCCGCCAGCGCGAGCAACCACATCGCAGCGACCTCGACGCCGATCCCCTGGGCGATCTGCTCGGGCAGCAGTCCCTCCTCCTCCAGGCCGACGTGAAAGCCGAGCGGTTCGTAGATCCGTTGCAGCTCCGCCAGCACCTCATCGGTCCGGCCCGGCGCAACGTCGTACCAGCTGAGGCACGCGCAGTTGATGACCTGCTGGCCGAACTGCTGGGCAAAGGCCGGCGTGAGCAGGACGAAGGGGTCGTCCTGCTGGGCGACGTCGACGCCCGTGCGTTGGACGCCGGTGATCATCGCCGTGACCGCAGGACCGTCCTTCTCGACGAACGAGCCGTCCTGACCGAGGTACTCCCCCAGGCGATCCCATCCGACCGTCTTCAGCTCGATCACGTCACCCGCCCCGAGCCCGAAGACCTCGGCCGCCGACTCGTTGATCATCACCTCGGTCGGGTCGCCGGGGTCGTACCGTCGAACGGCGACCATGAGCGGCCGCTCCGGCTCGCCGGCTTCCTGGAGCAGGGCGAAGCTGAACGCGTCCGGGTTGTCGCCGACGGCGACGGCGAAGGCCCCGATCCGCTGCGCCCGTACGACGCCCGATACCGCGGCCGACTCCTCGAACGCCGCGACGCCGCGGGCCACCTCGTCCGGTTGCCAGCCGTCCTCGAGGTCGAACTGATCGACCGTGATCTCCGGGTCGCCCGTCCGGTCGACGAAGCGGGCGAACGCCGTGTCGGCGCGGCGGGCCCCGGCGGCGGCGGCGATCGTCACCCCACCGGCCTGCGCCACGAGCACCGCGAGCACGCCCAGCGATGCCCACCGACGCCGCCAGTCCGACCGCGCCCACAGCCACGCCGCCGCCATTGCCCCAGTCCACCACCTGATCACGACCGGGAGAAGGGCGCTGACCGGCCGATCAACGGCGTGCTGGCACGGTGGAACCGGCGCCGTCGCAGGTTCACCATGGCGGTGTGTGGCGGGTGGCGGTCAAGGACCTCCTCTTCCGGCGGCGGCGGTTCATCACGTCGGTGTTGGCGACGTCGATCGCCTTCGGCCTGGCGCTGCTGCTGGCGGGCGCGGAGGAGCACCTCCGGCGGGAGAGCGAGCGGATCGTCGAGCTCTTCGCGGCCGACCAGTTCGTCGTGGCCGCCGGGAGCGCCGGCCCGTTCAGCACCACGCGCCTGCTGCCGGCCTCGACCGCCGACGCCCTGCGCGCCGACCCCGCCGTCGTCAGCGCCGACCCGTTCGTCCAGGTGCGCGAGGTCGTCGACGCCAAGGACGTCAACGTCCTCGGCCTCACCCCCGACGGCGCGGGATGGCCGGAGCCCGTGGACGGTCGGCTTCCCGCCGCGTCGGCCGAGGTGATCGTCGACGAGCTGCTCGGGGCCGACGTCGGCGACACCATCGCGCACGGCGGCCGTGACGCGACCGTCGTCGGGATCTCCCGCGACACCAGCTACTACTTCGCCTTGCCGACGGTGTTCGCCCCGATCGCCGACGTGCAGCAGGCATTCCTGGCCGGGCAGTCGTTCGCCACGGCGATCGCCGTGCGCGGCGCCCCTGCCACCGCGCCGGCGGACACCGCCGCCTACGACGAGCGGGCCGTGATCGGGGATCTGAGGCGGCCGCTCAAGTCGGGCACCGAGACGATCCGCATCATCAGCGTCCTGCTGTGGATCATGGCCGCCGGCGTCGTGGCGTCAATGCTGTACCTGGCCGTCACCGAGCGATCGACGGATTTCGCCACCAGCAAGGCGATGGGGGTGACGAACCGGACGCTCTTCGCCGGGCTCGCCGTGCAGGGCCTTGTCCTGGCGCTGGCGGCGACGGCGATCGGCGCCGTCATCGCCCTGCTCATCGCCCCGGTCTTCCCGTTCCCCGTCGAGATCCCGGTCTCGGCCTACATCACGATCGCCGTCGTCGGTGTGGCCGTCGGGTTGCTGGCCAGCCTCATCGGGTTGCGTCGCACGATGCGCGTCGACCCGGCGTTGGCGTTCGGGGCCTGACGTGCCGGCCGTGACCACGCGCGACCTCGCCCTCGAGTACGAGCGCGGCGGGTACGTCGTGCGCCCGATCGACGGGCTGGATCTCGACGCCGCCGACGGCGAGCTCGTCCTGCTGGTCGGGGCCAGCGGATGCGGCAAGACCACGCTGCTGTCGGCGCTGGCCAGCCTGCTGCGGCCGGCCGCCGGCACGATCCACGTCGGCGACGTCGACGTCACCGCACTGGCGGGCACAACGCGCGATGACTACCGGCGCCGCGGCGTCGGCATCGTGTTCCAGGCCTTCAACCTGCTCAGCGCGCTGACCGCAGTCGACAACGTCGCCGTCCCGCTGTGGAACGACGGTGCGGGCGGGGGACGGGCTAGGCGGCGAGCCGAGGAGCTGCTCACCGATCTCGGCCTCGGCGACCGCCTGCACCACCGACCGGCGATGCTGTCGGGCGGCCAACAGCAGCGCGTCGCCATCGCCCGCGCCCTGGCGCTCGACCCGCCGCTGCTGCTGGCCGACGAGCCGACCGCCCACCTCGACGCCGCGCATGTCGAGCACGTGCGTGGCGTCCTGCGCCGCGCCGCCGCGCCCGGGCGCGTCGTGGTGGTGGCGACCCACGACGAGCGGCTGCTGCCCATCGCCGACCAGGTGGTCGAGCTGTCGGCGGCCCGGGAGACGGCTGTCGAACCAGAGCGCCTCGAACTGGCCACCGGCGAGGTGTTGTTCCGAGAGGGCGAGCCGGGAGACGTCGCCTACGTGGTCGAGGAGGGACGCATCGAGCTGGTCCGCCGGTTGGCCGACGGCACCGAGGAGCTGGTGCTCGACGCCGGCCCCGGCCGCTGGTTCGGCGAGCTGGCGCCGATGTACGGGCTGGCTCGCACGGCGACGGCCCGCGCCGCCGAGCCCTCCGTCGTCACCGCCTGCTCCCCTCAACAGCTCCGCAAGCTGATCACATCGAGCTGACGCTCGTCACTCGGCGCGGAGGCCCTCCGACGGCGTCAACCGAGCGGCCCGACGAGCAGGCCAGACGGCCAACGCCAGCATGACGACGACCACGACCGTGGCGACGGCCGCCAGCTGGCCGGCGTGGACGTCGATCCGGATCAGCACGTCAGCCGGCTCGGCGATGGCCGCCCACACCAGCCGCCCGGCCACGATGCCGATCGGGATGCCGAGCCCGATGGCCACGAGGGCCATGGCGACGGCCTGCCACCCGATCACGCCGCGCACGTCGCGCGGCCGCATGCCGAGGGCCCGCAACACAGCTAGGTCGCCGCGCCGGCGGCGCACGGCCAGCACCATCGCGTGGCCAGCGGCGATCGCCCCCAGCAACCCGACCGTCGCGACGACGAGCACGGGGACGGCGCGCAGGTCGGCGAGGGTGCTGACGTTGCTCGGCGTGAGCCCACTGGCGACGGCGTAGCGCTGCGCGGCGAAGAACTCGGCGACCATCGCCCCGGCCTCGTCGCTGTTGCGCAGCCGGAGCAGCAGCCCGCGGTTCTCGTCGATTTGGGCGATCAGTTGGTCCAAGCAGAGCTCGTCGAACGTCGCCAGCGGCACGACGGTGCCGTCGTCGGGGTCGTCGCCGCTGATCAGCAGGGGCACGATGGCGCGTCCGACAACCGTGACGTCGCGCTCGCCGCACGGTCCGCTGACGGTCGTTGTGTCACCGACGCGCAGCCCAAGGGCATCCATGGGCGTGCTCCCCATGGCGATCTCGCCTGCTCCTGCTGGTACCCGCCCCTCCAACATCGCCAGCCACATCGGTCCCGTCGCGCCTTCGAGACCGACGGTGGGCACCTGGCGGCCGGCACCGTCGGCGCCCTGCACGTTGACCTCCCCACCGTGAGCCAGGTCGACGCCCTCGACTCGCGGATCGGCTTCGACGGCTCGTGCATCGGCCCGGAGGTCGCCGTCACCTGCCGCCACCTGGACGTCCCACGGCTGGCCATAGCGCGCCGAGTCGTCGAGCAGGCCGTCGAGGCTCGACCGCACCACCAGCGCTCCGGCGGTGACGGCGGTCGATGCGACGAGCACGGTCAGCGTGGCCTTGACCGGCAGGCGGACCCGGCCGACCCCACTCGACAACGCCAGCTGCACTCCGGCCGAGGCGCGCGGACGCAACCCGAGACGGTTGGACAGCCGGGCGGCGACGGCCGGCCGCGCCGTGCTCGGAGCGGCGCCAGGTCGGCCCCATCGGCGAATG
The DNA here is from genome assembly GCA_051005355.1 of Ilumatobacteraceae bacterium. Lineage (GTDB taxonomy): Bacteria > Actinomycetota > Acidimicrobiia > Acidimicrobiales > Ilumatobacteraceae > JALZMG01. The sequence goes on along the minus strand of JBPCJL010000398.1, from coordinate 3,874 downwards.
CCGGTCAGCGCGGCGGCGGTGATCGCGCCCAACGCGACGACGACGCCGATCCCGGCCACCGCCCAATCAACGTTGACGCCGACGTCAGGATCAGCCCGACGCGCCAGGCCCAGGGGAAGCAGCGGAGACCAGACGACGGCGACGGCGAGCGCCAGGAGGCATCCACCGATCAAGCCTGGCGCCACGGCGATCAATGCCGTCCGCTGCAGCTCGCGGGGCGTCATCCCGAGCGCGGCGAGCGTCGGCCCATCCTCGCGGCGCGTCGCGAGGTGCCGGCTGAGCGCCTGGGCGATCGTCACGAGGCCCGTCAAGGCCACCACGCCGCCGCCGATCAGCAGGCCACGCTGCTGCAGGTCGGCAGCTCGGCGAGGACTGGCCAGGACGGCCTCGGTCACTTGGACGTCGCCTCGCTCGATCTCGGACGAGCGTTCGTTGACCACCGCCGCGGCGTCGCCCCGGTCGTGCAGGTCGATCCAGACGATGGCGCCGATGCGCGCCGCCTCCGCCCACCGGCCGTCCAGCAGGGACGGCCCGGCGACGGCAAGGGATTGCGTCGATGGACCGCCAACCAGGTCCAAGGCCAGACGGGAGATCCCCACGACGACGACCTCGCCGACCGGCTCGGACTCGAAGGACTCCAGCGACGGCAAGCCGAGTGCCATCGTGCGGGTGCCGACCTCGAACCCGTACGTCTCGGCCGCCCGCTCGTTGACCATGATCTCGTCGGTGCTGCCCGGCGCCGGGTATCGACCCTCGAGCAGGAGCGGTCGGCCCAGCCCGCCCGGCGATCCCCCTTCGGACCCGATGACCGAAAAGCCGAGCTCGCCCGGCTCCATCGGCTCCGGCACCAGCAACACGGTCGTCGAGATGTCGACCGACCGCACACGGGGGTCGGCGCGCAGCGACTCGGCGAGCGCGTTCGGGTCGTCCTCCAGGAACGCCACGACCTCGGCCAGCTCGGTGGTATCGGCGAAACGGTCGACGGCGCTGTCCGCCCGCCGGGCGCCGGCGACGAGGGCCAGCGTCGAGCCGACATCCACGGCGACGAGCACCGCCAAGACGGCCAGCGCCGGCCACCGCCGGCGCATGTGGGCCGCGGCCCACAGCCATGATGCGCCCATCAGGCTTCGTCCTCCATGACCAGCCTTCTGCGTGAGGGAAAGCGCCAGATGTGCGCTCTTCGCTCACGCAGAACCGGAACCCGCGTTCTGCGTGAGCGGATTCGTCGGGTCTGTGCTCTTCGCTTTCTCAACGCGATCACTCCGCCCGCAGGCCTTCGGCGGCCGAGAGGTGGGCGGCGCGCCAGCGGGGGAGCAGCGACAACGCAGCGGCGATCACCATGGTTCCGGCGGCGGCGATGACCACGGTGAGCACCGGCAACCGGGCCTCGACGATGACGCCGAGGTCGTCGGCGATGATCTGCCACAGCCACGGCCCAACGATGGCGCCGCCGACGACGCCGGCCGCGGCGCCGAGCACTGCGGTGAGACCCGCCTGCCACGTGAGCGCGGCCGCTGCCCCCCGGGCCGTCAGCCCGAGCGCCCGGGCGATGGCCAGGTCACGACGGCGCCGGCGCAAGGCGGTCATCAGCCCGTGGGCCAGACCCGCCGCGCCCAACAGGCACAGGAAGCCGGCGAGGTACCAGGGGATCGGGCCGACCTTGCGCAGGCGGTCCACGGTGGCCGGCGGTTTCACGTCGCGGAAGCCGAGCGCGATCAGCGCCTCCCGACCGGCCTCGCCATCGACGGAGGCAAAGACGTTGGTCGACTCGTCGCATTCGTCCCCGGCCAGGTCGGGACAGATGATCTCGCGCAGGGTCTCCGGCTGGACGATGAACGCCCGGCGAGAGTCCTCGTTCGACCATGAGACGACCCGGCCACTGACGCGCAGCTCGATCGGCGCGCCGCCCCCGAGGGGCGGGACCGTGACCGTGTCGTCGCGGTCGGCGCCGAGGTCGGCGGCAGTGGCCGGTCCGAGCGCCACCTCGTCGGTGCCCTGCGGGTAGGCGCCGTCCACGACCGCCGGCAACGCGCTGCCGCGCTCCGTCACGTAGGCCTCGGGCTCGACCTCGAACGGGCCGTCCGGCCCTGTCGCCTCCACGCTGTCGTCGTTGATGCTGACGTGCCGTGTCACGGCGCTGACCCCCGGTGCCGCCAACGCACCATCGACCAGCTCGGCGATGCCGAAGGTGCCGTTGCTCTCGAACAGCAGCTCGGCGGGCGACCCGAACAGGCGCGGCGTCGCGATCAGGTGCTGGCGCGAGGCGTCGAGCGCGGCGACGGCCACCACACCGCCGACGCTGACGGCGATCCCGGCCACGGTGGCGACGGCCACGGACCTGGACCGGCGGCCCGTGCCGGACGGGTCGCGAGCGAACGACGTGCCGAGCGAGGCCGCCGGACGGACCAGCACCCACCCGGCGAGGCGGTTGTGCCCGGTCCCCTGGTGGCGTCGTGTTCGCCCGGCGGTGGCCGCCATCGCGACAACCGCAGCGCACAGCACGACGGCGGTGGCGGCGGCGCCGAGGGCGAGCGTGACCGCGTCGACGCGCCATCCGGGATCCGGTTCGGCCAACCTCGCGACGCCACGGGGGAACAACCAGCTCAGCGCGGACGCCACGAGGGGGACGAGCACGGCACCGAGCAGCACAGCGGGCAGGACGCACAACGTCCCGCCGATCGTCAGCTGCCCACTGGTCAGCCCGATGGCTCGGCGGGTCGGGTGTTCGGCAGTCGCCGCCGCCAGTTGGCGGCCGACCGCCTGGCCACGAGGAGAACGCCGGCCGCGGCCGCGATGGTGGCGGCGACCCACATCGTCGTCGCCTCGACGCGGATGCTCGGTCGCACCGTCGCGCCGAGGTCTTGGGCGGCGAAGACATCGATGCGGTACGGCGCCAGGACGGTCTCGGCCGCCGCGCCGACCTCGTCGAGGTGGGCGGGGTCAGCGCGCAGGGCGAACGCCGGCACCACATGGGCGATGTCCTCGCGATGGGCGCGGGCGAAGCCCTCTGTGAACGAGATGACCGGGAAGCGGTCCGTTCCGAGGTCGGTCACCGACCTGGTGATGGCGACGACGCCGACCTCGACCGTCGGGCCGTCGAGGGCGTCCATCGACCCGAACTGGCCGTCGTTGCCGGTCCACTCCTCGAGTCGCGCTGGGGATGCGGTGCGCATCGTCATCGTGTCGCCGACGGCAAGGCCGAGGACGGCGGCAGCCTCCTCGTTGATGACGATGGCGTCGGGTTCCGCCGCACCGGCCAGGTCTCCGTCGATCACGATCGCCTCGTCGATCGTCCCGCGGCGAGCGAACGGGGCGATGGCGAACGCGGTGACGACGCCGGGCGGGTCCAGCTCGGGGTACACGGCGATCGCCCACCACGACTCGGCCAGCACGCCCTCCATGCCGTCGATGGCGGCCAAGTCGTCGAGCGCCTCGACGTGGGACTCGCCGAGCTGCTCGATCGTGCTGAGGTCGAGGTTGCCGGTCAGGTTCGGCGAGTTGGTCGCATCCTGGAACCGGTCGAAGGCGGAATCGGCCCGCCCGGCTCCGGCGGCTAGAGCCGTCGCCACGCCGCCGGCCATCGCGACCAGCACCGCCAGCGCCACCAAACCCGGCCAGCGGCGGTGCCACTCGGCACGTGCCCACATTCCGAGCGCGCCGCCCACTCGGCGACTCCTCCGCCTGCCGCCGCCGGAGGCGATCAGCCAGACGCAGCTGGCATCGGCGTCAGCCCATCGTCGACGACGCGGCCGTCCTTCATACGCACGATGCGGGCGGCGGCGTCGGCCACGGGCTGGTCGTGGGTGACAGGGAGGATCGTCTAGCCGCCCTGGTGGAGGCGGCGGACCAGCTCGAACACCTCCTCGCCGCCCTC
>JBPCJL010000397.1:0-21110 GCA_051005355.1 Ilumatobacteraceae bacterium | reverse complement strand
CCCGCGACGACCCCGTGAACAGCCGCTGACGGCGGCCCAGCTCGATCACCACCCCCGCCCGATCCATCACCAACCGCCGCACCCGCCCCACGAACGACGCCAACACCACCGCCACCGGATCAACCTGAATCCCGTCGACGGTCTCACAGCGGCGCACGTCAACATCGGCCGGATCCGGGATGGGCGCCTCGGGGTCGGCGCCGGTCACCCGGGACAGCCACGCCTCGTAGGAGGCGTAGTCCATCGTCAAATTGACCGTCGGTACCGGCGGCTGCGAGCCCGGCGCGGTCGACGCCGCCTGCTCGAAGATCGCCCGCAACGCGTCGAAGCGGCGCTGTCCAGCGGTGCGCTCGAGCATCGCCGGACAGGCGTCGTCGCCGTGCTCGGCCTTGAGCGCCGCCCACTCGCGGGCGAACTCGGTGTCCTCGAAGCGGCGCAGGATCTCCATCATCGCCGTCCCATCGAGCGCCCCGCCTTGGGCGTTGAAGTGGAACGTGTTGCCGACCATCGACGCATTGGCCCGCCGACCGGCATGGGCGGCCTCATGGGAATCGTGGGTGCCGTCCAAGTCGGCCAGCGATTCCCAGCGCTGCACACACACCTTGAAGTCGTGGAACGGCAATTCCTGCGCGTGGCCGGTCAGCAACGGCAACGCCTCCACCAACTGCTCGCCGACGCGCGGGTTGGCGCGTGCCCGGGCAAGCTCCCGCACCTGCGCCACCCCGATCCGCCCCGCCGCCAACTCCTCGGCGATCGCCGGGGCGTCCCGCACCAAGGTGACGGTGCGGGTCCGGTCCCGGACCTCCGGGTCCGACCAGCGCACGGTCGCCCGCGCCCAGCTGCGCACCGAGGCATGCCCATCCGCCTTCCACGATCCGCGCTGGTCCGCTGTGTCCAACACCGAGACGATCGCCGCCTCCGCCCGCCGCACCACCCGCTCCAGATCCTGCAACCGACTCGCCAACCCCTGCCCGTCGAGCTGATCGAGCGCGAGACCGAGCTCCGACACCGACTCGAACAGGACGTCCACGTCCTTCGCGGCGGCCGGCGAACGCATGCCACCATCATGACCAAGGGGTGTCACAGTCAACTTCGGCCCGACGGACGCGAGCCAGCGCAACCTCGACATCGGGTGCGTGGTGGTCCAACGGCCCTTGGGATGCGCCGGCGCTCGCTGGTCGCTGTCCGGCTCTTGGCTGTGCGAGTGTTCTCTTGTGACGGGCAAGAGACCGCTTGCACTTCAGCCGATCGACGCCCGCAGCCGGGTCGTCGCAGCCGCGCTCCGCTGTCGATGAGGACCGGCTCGTCGAGGCGTGGGTGCATCTCTACCAACTCGCGTTGGAGCGTCCGACGTGACCTCGCTCGACCTCGTCAGGCTCGACGCAGCAGACCGCATCGACGAGCTGAGCAAGTCCGATCGGATGTTCCTGCCATTGGCCGGCGTGCCGCTCGCCGTCAAGGACGACACCGACGTCGCCGGCCAGATCACGGCATGGGGTTCCAAGACCGATCGAGGCACGTGCGAGCACGACTCGGAAGTCGTCGCTCGTCTACGTCACGCCGGCGCGGTGATCATCGGGAAGACCACCGTCCCAGAGCTCGCGTTGTGGCCGTGGACGGCATCGGATCGTTGGGGTGTGACTCGCAATCCCTGGAACACCAACCACACGCCGGGCGGTTCGTCGGGCGGATCGGCCGCCGCAGTCTGCACGGGGATGGCTGCGCTGGCCCTGGGCAGTGACGGTGGCGGGTCGATCCGCTACCCCGCCGGGCTCACTGGTCTTGTCGGCCTGAAGCCACAGCGCGATCGTGTACCGGTCGGGGCCGAGCACCACTCGGGCTGGCACGGGCTCCTCGTGCTCGGCCCGCTCACCCGTACCGTTCGCGACGCCGCCCTCTTCCTCGACGTCGTCGCGACTCATCACGCTGGCCGCCCCTTCCTCGATGCGGTGTCGAGACGCGGCGACCGTCTACGCATCGCCGTCTCCACCAAGCCGCCGCCCGGCACCCAGGTCTCGCTGTCAGACGTTGGAGGCGAAGCGGTCCACCTTGCGTCAGCACTCCTGACCGACCTGGGTCACGACGTCTCCAAGGTCGACATCGACTACGGCCTCGCCACCCTCTGGAACTCGACTGTCCGCCTGCTCAAGGGCGTGTGCGACGACGTCGCTGCCATGCCGACCCAGAAGGACCTCGAACCGCGCACGCGGGCAGTCGCCCGTCTCGGCTCCCTGCTCCCGCCACGCTCGCTCGACAAGGCACTCCGTCGCCAAGTTCAGATCGCCGCATCGATCAACGCCGTGTTCGATCGCGCCGACGTCGTCCTCACACCGCTGTCCCCCTTGCCCGCACCCCGCGTCGATGACTGTCCGGCGAGGGGAGCGATCCGCTCGCTCCGAAAGGCGAACACGTCAGCCTGGTTGGCACCCTGGAACGTCACCGGTCAACCAGGCATCGCCGTCCCGATCGGCACCGACGATCAGGGTCTGCCGGCCGCCGTCCACCTCGCCGGCCGTGCCGCTGACGAAGCGACCTTGCTCAGCCTGGCCAACGAGATCCAGACCGAGCATCCGTTCCCGCAGTGGCACGTCCCGGCGCAGGGGTGAATGAGACGAGGGTCGTCGGTGCTCTTGTTGAATCGTGATGACCGACGCGGTCGACGATCGAGCCGAACCGGACATCGGCTCGTTCCTCAGCCAGGCCCGTCCGATGTTGGAGCGGGCCTTCGTCGCTCGCTTCGGTCTGGAGCTCGGCCGTGAGGCCGCCGCGGACGCGGTTGCCTACTCGGTCGAGCACTGGCCGCGTCTCTCATCGATGGAGAACCCGGTCGGTTATCTCTACCGAGTGGGCCAGACGGCGGCCCGTCGTCATCACCGCTGGCGCCGCACAGCATCGATCGTTGCTGAGCCCGCCACCACCGACGACGTCGTCGACATGGACCTGCAACGCGCGCTGATGCGGTTGCGCTTCGAACAACGGGTGGCGGTGCTCTTGATCCACGGCTTCGGGCACAGCTATCGCGAGGTCGCCGAGCTGCTCGAGGTGCCGACGACGACGGTCACGAACCACGTCAACCGGGGCCTCGCCAGGCTGCGGACGATCCTGGAGGGATCATGACCACAGAGCTCGAGGACCGGCTGCGGGTCCTGGCCGATCACATCGACGCCGAGCTCGACGCCGATGACGATGCCACCGTCGTCCGCGTTGCGCCGGAAAACCGTCGAACGGATCGTCGCCATGTCGTCGTCGCCGTGGCGGTGGGGCTGATCGCCCTGGCCGGCGGCCTCGTCGTGGCTCGCAGCGGGCAGCGGGAACCAGCACCGGTGGCGGCGCCTGTCACGCTGCCGACGGACACGCCAGCGCCGGGAAGCCTCCTGCCGCACGTCCCTGATCCCCCGGCGTGGCTGGGCAACGTCCGGCCAGGTCGGCGCTACGGCGCCGAGCGGTCGGGCGCGTGGACGACGCTGGCCATCGCCCGTCCGGCCGGGGACGGTTACGACGCACCCATCGCCGTCTCGGCCATCGAAGGAACCTGGGCCGTGCTCGACGACGCCGTGGACGTCGTCGTGGACGGCCGGCTGTTCCGGCACGCACGCGCGGGCGGCGTGGAGGTGCTAGCCACCGCGACCACCCCGATGCTGGTGGCCAGCGGCGCGGTCGATCAGACCGTCCTCGCCGACGTTCTCACAGCTGCCGACCTCGGCATCTTCGATGATGGACCTGGCTTCCGCCTCGATCGTCTGCCAGACGGATACGTGCTGATCGTCCAGCCGAGCCGTTTGGCCGACGATCCTGCATCGCGGCGGGACGTTGGTCGGCGCCGGTGGGCAGCTGGCCATCAGCGAGGTGTCCGACCTTGTCGACCCACTGCTCGCGGCAGTCATGACGGGGAGCGACCTGCGACCAGTCGCCCTTGGCGATCTCACCGGATGGACCGGGACCTCGGTCGCCCACGCCAGGTCGGCTCGATTCATCATCTGGTCACCCCAGATCGGAGTCGTCTTCGAGATGGATTCCACGAACGACACCCACTCGATGGACCGGCTCGTCGACACGGCGGCAGGGACAACCGTCCTGGGAACCAGAGCATGGGACGCCATCTACCCGGCCTGACGCCTGGCGCCCTGTTCTATCGTCATTCGACCGACGTGATCGCCAAGGCGGTGCGACGACAGCCGCCCGGCGAGACGGTCGGCCTGCTCCCGAAGCGGCGCCGGTGACGTCGGTTCGTCCTTGAAGACGTCGGTCCAGGCGATCGGTCCACCGGGCGCAGGGTCGTCCTCGAAGCGCGGCACGACATGGGTATGGAGGTGCGGGACCCAATTGCCCAGGGTGAACAAGTTCATCTTCACCGGCCGGAACTCGAGCTCGATCGCCCGACTGACCATGACGACATCGGCCCAGTAGCCGCTCGCCGCCTCCGGAGACAGCTCCGTCGGCTCGGCGACGTGACCGTGCCGCCAGATCACGATGCAGTATCCGGGGAGACGGCTGCGGCGTTCGAGGCGAACCTCGCTCGACGGCATCGTGGCGACGAGGAGCGAGTGATCGTTGTCGGAGTCGCTCCCCAGCGACGCACAGAGCGGACACCCCACGCCCGCCTTGCGGTCATTCCAGTCGGCCGGCCACCCACCTCGATCCACGAGGCCAGTGTTGCCCGCGACGAGGAGTCGCGCTCGTGATCCATCGCTACGGTCGCCCCCAAACGACTGACACAGCGACGGGGAGATCGACGGCGTGAGCACGGGAGCAAAGGAGCCGGGTGGGCCAGAGGAGTTCGAGGGTGACCTTCGCGGAGCGGTGTTCTGGGGAGCCGACCTGCGCAGTGCGCGGTTCCGGGACGTCAACCTCACGGAGGCCACGATCACGCACGCGTGGCTCGTCGACGTGGAGATCGACGCGTTCATCGACAGGGTGGTGATCAACGGGGTCGACGTGACGGCGTTCGTCAACGAGCACGACCGCTGGTACCCGTTGCGGGCGGTCCTGAGCGCCTCCGACCCCGAGAGCATGCGCGCTGGGTGGGCCGCGTTGCGCGAGGCGTGGGCGGCGAGCGTCGAGCGGGCACGACGGCTCCCCGACGATGATGTGAAGGTTTCGGTCGACGGCGAGTGGTCTTTCGTCCAAACGCTGCGGCACCTGTTGTTCGCCACGGACAAGTGGTTCACGGCACCGATCCTCGGCCGACCGTTCCATCCGCTCGGGCTGCCCAACAGCGGCTCGATCGACTTCCCGTGGCCGGATCTCGACCTCGAGGCGGCGCCGTCGCTGTCGGAGGTCCTCGCCGCCCGCGCCGATCAGGCGACACGTCTCGGTGACCACCTCGCAGCCATCACCGCCGAAGATCTCACCCGAACCGTCGACGTGCTCGAGAACGGACCCCACTTGGTACGCGACTGCGTCGCGACCGTGCTGGAAGAGGAGTTCTGGCATCACCGGTACGCCGAACGAGACCTCGCCACACTCGAAACCAAGAGGTGAGTGACTCGACGGGCAGTCTCAGAGTCGTTGGCGGGCCGGGAGGAAGCGGAGGGCGAAGAGTGATCCGGCGGCGGTGACACAGGCGACCACGACGCACGACACGGCGAGCCCGGAGAGGAAGGCGTCGTTGACCTCTGTGATGAACTCGCCGGCCCGTGCTCCCAGGTTCGGGGCGACCGCGCCAGCGGCGGCGACGGATTCCTCCGTGAGTTGACGGGCGTTGGCGGGAAGCGATCCGAAGACCGCGCCGTCGGCGAGCGTGGAGATGTAGATCGAGCTGAACACCGAGCCGACGACGGCCACGCCGAGCGTGCCGCCGAGCTCCCGAGTGGTGTCGTTGACGGCCGAGCCGACGCCGGCCTTGGCGAGGGAGAGCGAGCCCATGATCGATTCGGTCGCCGGTGCGGTGGTCGCACCGAGCCCCACGCCGAGGAGGATCATCTGTCCGACGATCTCGAGGTACGGGGTGTCCGCGGAGGCGATCGACACCCACAGGAAGGCGATCGACATCATCGCCAGACCACCCGATACGACCAGCTTCGTCCCGATCCGCTCCACGAGGCGCGGCGACAACACCGACGCGATGGCGATGGAGAACGCCACCGGCAGGGTGCGCAGCCCGGCGTCGAGCGGGCTGTAGCTGCGGACGAGCTGGAAGTACTGGGTGATGAGAAACACGAACCCGAACAAGGCGAAGAACGCCGAGGTCACCGAGACGCTCGCCGCGCTGAAGCGCAGGTTCTCGAAGATCCTCACCGGCAGCAACGGATGCTCGACGCGCAGCTCCCAGATGACGAAGGCGGCGATCAAGGCGGCCGCGACTGCGAACCCGGCCAGCGTGACGATGCTGAGCCAGCCATGCTCGGGTGCTTCGATGATCGTGAACACGAGCGCGCCGATGGAGGCGATGGACAACACCAGCCCGATGCGATCGAGTCGGGGCGTGGTGCGGTCCTTCGACTCCGGCACGATGAGGCAGGTCACGACGATGGCGATGATCACGACGGGCACGTTGACGTAGAAGATCGAGCCCCACCAGAAGTGCTCGAGCAGCCAGCCGCCGGTGATCGGTCCAGCGGCGACCCCGACGCCACTGGTCGCGCTCCACACCCCGATCGCTTTGGCCCGCTCGACTCGATCGGTGAAGGTGTTGGTGATGATCGCCAGCGTGGCCGGGAAGATCGCCGCCGCCCCGACGCCCATCAGCGCCCGAGCGATGATCAGTGCATCGGGCGATCCGACCGATCCGGCATAGGCCGAGGTCACGCCGAACAGCACCAGTCCGATGACCAATGAGCGGCGGCGCCCGAACCGGTCGCCGAGGCCGCCGGCGGCGAGTAGCAGCCCGGTGAACACGAGGAGGTAAGAGTCGACGATCCACTGCAGCTCGCGCGTCGTGGCACCGAGCTCCGAGGAGAGGCTCGGGAGGGCGATGTTGACGATCAGCCCGTCCAGCGTGGTGACGAACACGGCGAGACAGACGACGGCGAGGACCAGCCAACGCCGCGGGTCGGGGCCGGGTTCGACGCGGTCGCCGGGCGGCTGGGCGGTCGTTGGTGCGGTGATGGCAGCCATGCCGGCTCCTTCGGTGAGCGAATGAACTTGACATCGTCAAGGCCACGGTCTTGTCACTGTAAAGCGGCGTCTTGACGGCGTCAAGACGGAGGGCATACTTGGGGTGTGACAGCGACCACAGCGGGAACGGGTAACCCGACGCCGTACCACCACGGCGATCTGCCGAACGCGCTGCGCGCCGCCGCCGTCGACGTGATCGCCGACAAGGGCCTCGGAGCCTTCAGCCTGCGCGAGGTGGCGCGGCGGGCGGGCGTGTCCCACGCCGCACCCGGCTACCACTTCGGTGACGTCCGGGGCCTGCTCACGTCGCTGGCCGTCGAAGGTTTCGAGACGCTCCACCGCGAGCTCGTCGACGCCGGCGCCGGCATCGACGATCCCGTCGAGCGCCTCAAGGCCATCGGCCGCGGCTACGTCCGAGTGGCGATTCGCCACCCGGCCCATTGCGAGGTCATCTTCCGCGACGACGTGATCGACGCGAATGACGCACGGGTTGAACGGGCCGGCCAGATGGCCTACGGCGTGCTGGAGTCGACGGTCGCCGAGATCGTCGGCAGCCGGCAGCCGGCGATCGCCACCACCGACGCGACACGGCTGTGCTGGAGCGCGATGCAGGGCCTCGTCCAGCTGCGGGACAAGTTCAGCCACATGGACGAAGCCCTCGGCGACGACTCGCCCACGATCGAGGACCAAGCCGACCGCTTCACCGCGTTGCTCCTCGCGGGCCTGCTTGCTCCCCGGCAGGTGGTCCGAGCCAGGCGGTGAGCGCAGCAGGAAGTTCCGGGTCGGTGGGATCTCCGACCCAGGCAACGTGCCCGTCGGGGCGGATCAACACCGCCGTGGGAGCAGCGACCTCGCCCACCACCGGGAGGTCCCACGCCCCGTTGTATCGAGCGTCGACCAGCTGAATTCGAGGCGCCCATGGCGCGATGTCGAAGCCGGCGGGTGCGCCGAGGTTGAGGAGCACGGGCCGCGCGTCGTGCAGCAGCGTGAACACTCGCCGTGGGCCGTCGGCGGTGACCAGATCGAGGTCGGGCATGCGGCGCCCGAGCAGCGGGTGTCCCTGGCCGAGCTCGTAGTGGATGTCGAGACCCGAGAGCATGGCGGCGATGTGCCGGCGCGGCTCGTCCATGCCCAGCAGTTCGGTCGTGATGTCGCGCAGCGCCTGGTGACGGTCGTCGGGGCTGCTGAGCGCGACGGCGGCCATGGTGTTGTGCAAGACCCGGGCGCCGACCGGATGCCGTTCGGTGTGATAGGTGTCCAGCAGGCTCTCGGGTGCAGTTCCGGCGACCACCTCGGCCAGCTTCCAACCCAGGTTCACGGCGTCCTGCACGCCGGTGTTGAGGCCCTGGCCGCCGTGCGGGGGATGCACGTGGGCCGCGTCCCCGGCCACCAGCACACGGCCCTGGCGGTAGGAGGTTGCCTGGCGCGTCATGTCGGTGAACCTGGAGATCCAGTTGGCGCGGCGCAGCCCGTAGTCCGTCCCGTACACGCCGACGAGCGCGGCACGGAGCTCGCTCATGCTGGGGTGTTCGGCGGCGTGGTCGACCTGTCGCTCCGTGAGCACCATGCGGATCGGCTCGCCGTCCTGCCGTCGACCGATGGCGTGCTGACCGACGCTGTCGCGACGGAAGCCGAACTCCGGCTCCTCGTCCATCTCGACCTCGGCGATCATCCAGCTGGTCGAGGGATCCGACCCGGCGAACTCGATGCCGGCTGCTTTGCGGACCATGCTGCGTCCCCCGTCGCAGCCGACGAGGTACTGCGCCCGCAGCGACGTGCCGGCGGACAGCTCGACATCGACGCCGGTGTCGTCCTGCGCGCAGCCCACCACCTCACAGCCACGAAGGATCGGCACCCCCAGCTCACCGACCCAGCCGGCCAAGATGGGCTCGAACTCGCTCTGCCAGAGCGCCAGCCCGTAGTTGTGACGTGTCGGGAAGTCGCTGATGTCCAACGGGATCCCGGCGAAGCCCTGCACCTGCATCACCTGTCCCTGCGACAGGAACCGGTCCGCGATGCCGCGCTGGTCCAGCACCTCGATGGTCCGGGAGTGCAGACCGCCGGCGCGCGAGCCGTCGACGTCCTGCGTGGTGCGCCGTTCGACGATGACGACGTCGACCGCAGCGAGCGCCAGCTCGCCCGCCAACATCAGCCCGGTCGGACCGCCTCCGGCGATCACCACCGCATGCTCGGTCACCGCCCCGAGTGAAGCGACAAAGCTGATTTGCAGCAAGCCCCCCGCCCGGTCGTACGTTGAGGATGGCAGGAGAGATCAGGGCTGCGCTGTTACGTCGAACGCCGCCGCCATCAACCCAGGCCAGACCACCGAACGAGGAATCCTCGGAGCAGCCATCGACACCTCCGCACATAGACCTGTCGCGCTCACCCCCTGACCCGACCCTCAATTGGTGGGACGGAACGCGCCCAGATCAACCAACGCTTCGCTGGGCTCGCCTTGACCCGGGTTACTCGGCCCGTTCGCGGGCCAGGAGCGCGCAACCAATGGCGCCGGCTTGTTCGCCGAGCGCGGCGAAGGCGAGGCCGGGGTGGGGGCGAAGGTCGGCGGCGTACAGCAGCTCGCCGAACCAGCGCTCGATCGGGCCGAGGTAGAGGTCAGCACCCTCGGCCAGCCCCCCGCCGAGCACGAACAGCGCCGGGTCGAGCGCGTTGGTCAGGTTGACCAGCCCGAGCGCCACCCACCGGGCGAACTGGTCGACCACCGCGATGGCGTCTGCGTCACCGTCGCGCGCCGCCGCCTGGACGTCCTCGCCGCGCACCCGCGCCGGGTCGCCGCCAGCGCGCCGCACGACCTCCGGCAGCCGACCGCCCACGGCGTCGGCCCGGGCCAGCTGAGCCAGCCCGGACCCCGAGGCATACCGCTCCCAGCACCCGCGGCGCCCGCACGGGCACGGCGGGCCATCAGGGTCGACGACCATGTGCCCGAACTCGCCGGCGAACCCGTTGGCGCCAAGGACCAGCCGCCCGCCGGCCACGAGACCGCCGCCGATGCCGGTCCCCAACGTCACCATCACGAGGTCATCGACGCCCTGACCCGCGCCGATGCGCCATTCGGCGAAGGCAGCGGCGGTGGCGTCGTTCGTCACCAGGACCGGGCGGTCGAGGCGGGCGCCGAGCTCACTCGCCAGATCGAGCCCGGTGATCCCGGGCAGGTTCGGCGACGAGCGCAGCACACCGGAGCTCGTGATCAGCCCCGGCAGCCCCACCCCGACGACCGGCGCAACCGGGCCCGTCGATTCGAGCGTGGCCACGATCTCGACCAGCGTGGCCAGTAGGGCATCGTCGCCGCGCGGCGTCGGCCGGCGGAACTCGGTCACCACTCGGCCGTCCCCCTCGACCACGACCCCGAGGCACTTCGTGCCGCCGACGTCGACGCCGACGGTGCGGGTCACCCCTCGGCGCGGGTCTTCAGCTCGCGCACTGATGTGAGGATGCGCACCTCGGCCCGCCGCTTGACGAAACCCGGCAACGGCGAGGCCAGCTCGATGGACAGGTCGTAGCGGACCTCGGTGCCCCCGTCAGCGGTCGGCGCCAGGTGCCAGGCGCCCTCGATGGAGCGCTGGATGTCGCCCTTGACCATCTTCCAGGCCAGCACCTCGGGGGCCCGCGAGTAGTCGTAGGCCAGCGTGTAGTGGGTGCTGCGCCCGAGGGCAGACGCCCGAAACTCGACCTCGGAGGGGCGCTGCTGCTCGTCGCGCGACCGCACTACGACGTCCTTGACGTCCCGCACCCAGTCGGGGTACCGCTCGACGTCGGCGGCGATCTCCCACACCCGCGCCGGCGGCGCGCCGATCGTGATGGTCTCGGAGGCCGTGTCCGCCATGGCGATCAGTCTGCCATGTCGTCCTGGCCCAGCGGCGGCCCGGCCGGGCCCGCCGCGACCGCCCCGCCGGCCGGCTGGCGGCGCCGGAACCGCCCGTGGTAGGCGGCCCACAGGCCGTTCATGCCGAACCCGAACATCGGCACCAGGAAGCCGAGCGCCAGCGACGACCCCGGGGTGCCGTCCGGCCCGTCGAGGCGCAGGAACGTGGTCGCCGCCGCCACCACGACCTGCGCCACCAGCGCGCCGAGCATCACGTTGCGCACGCGCCGCGGCGCCACGCCGCCGGCGACGAAGTAGAGCCCGATCGTCGAGATCTCGTCCTGACGGCTGCGCTGCACGGCGTTCCAATAGGACCACAGGAAGGAGAAGACTCCTACGGCGAACAGCCCCAGCGCGACGATCGCCCCGACCCACTGGAACAGCGTCGTGAAGATCGCCGCCGCCAGCACGGCGGTCACGAGGAACAGGGCGGTGCCGACGACGTCGGCGACGACCAGCACTTCACCGGTCCGCTCGTCGGACGGTTCTGACGGTGATGTCACGGACCGACCTCCAGGGCCGCCGCGAGCCGGGGGGTCAGCACGTCGTGGGAGAACTCGGTGACGGCCCGCTGTCGCGACGCCACCGCCATCTCCCGGCGCCGGGTGTCGTCCTCGAGCAGCGCCTCCAGCGCTTCCGTCACGGCGCCCGGGTCCTCGGGCGTGCGCACGACGAAGCCGGTCACGCCGTCGACGACGGCCTCGGCCGCACCGCCGGAGTCGCCGGCCAGCTGCGGCACCCCGCACGCCGCAGCCTCGACGAAGACCACGCCGAACCCCTCCTGCTCGAGGCCGCCCCAGCGTGACCGACAGGGCATGGCGAACACGTCGCCGCACCCGTAGAGCAGCTGCAGGTCGTGGTGGCCGATGCGCCCGAGGAACGAAACGGGCGCCTTGTGCTCTGCGGCCAGCCGACGCAGCCGGTGCTCGTCCCGGCCCCGTCCGGCGATGACCAGGCCAAGGCCAGGGAAGCGCGACGCCAGCGCGCCGACGGCCTCGATCACGACGTCGAAGCCCTTGCGGGGCACGAGCCGGGAGATCGATACGACGAGCAGCCCTTCCTCGTCGGCCAGCCCGAAGTGCCGGCGGGCGGTACGGCGCTCCTCGTCGTCGAGCGGGGCGAAGCGCTGGACGTCGACACCGGGCGGCACGACGGTGACGGGCAGTTCCTGGCCGGCGGCCTGCACCGCTTCCCGAGCGGCGTACTCACCGGCGGCGACGATGTGGCGGGCCCGGCGCAGCACGTTGCCCAGCAGCTGGCGTGAGCCGGGGAGCCGGCCGGGCACCGTGACCTCGGCGCCGTGCAGCACGACGTCGTAGGGACGTCCGAGGCTCGGTCCCAGCAGCCCGAGCGGCACCGCCGGGTCGAGCACCACGAGCCCGGCTCCCACCTCGGCGGCCAGCCGATCGATCCGCCGGGCCAGACCCGGGTGCGGGAGCAACACCCGCTCGCGGGTCCGCTCGATGCGGAACGGCTGCTCGGCGTCGAACCGTGCGGCGCCCGGATGGGGACTGGTCAGCACGGCGAACTGGTCGTGGGGCATGCGTCGCCACCACTCCCACAGCAGCGACTGGATCCCACCGATCTTGGGTGGGAAGTCGTTGGTGACAAGCACGTGCTTCATGTGCCGGCGGTGGCGCGCAGGCCGAGCCGGGCGCTGGCCCAGGCGGCATGCTCGGCGAGCAGCGGATCGCGACCGTGCCGGTAGCGCGCCAGCACGTCGGCGACGCGACGGTCGGCGGCGTCGGCCGTGTTGCCGAGCACGACCAGCGCGTTGCGGCGCAGCCAGCGCGGGTCGCGCCCGGCGATGTACCAGCGACCGTGGCGTTCGAGCAGCGTGGCGTCGTCGGCGTCGAGCAGGTCGAGCACGTCGACCCACGCCTCGGCGCCCGCCGGCAGCGCCTTGGCGTGGCGGCGGCCGAGCCGCACGGTCGGCGGGCAGGCGTCCTGGCAGTCGTCGCACCCGTAGATGCGGTCGCCGACCGCTGCCCGCAGCTCGGGATCGATCGAGCCTGGCCGCTGCAGCACCCAGGCCAGGCACCGGTTGGCGTCGACGACGCCCGGAGCGACGATGGCGCCGGTCGGGCAGGCGTCGAGGCAGCGCCGACAGGAACCGCACCCGTCGACGGCGGGCCCCTCGCTGATTGCGAGCTCGGCGGTGGTGATCACGCTGCCCAGCACGAACCAGCTGCCGGCCCCTGGGAGCAGCAGGTTGGCGTTCTTGCCGAACCAGCCGAGGCCGGCCCGGTGGGCGATCTCGCGGTCGACCAGCGCGTTGTCGTCGGCCACCACGACGGCGCGGGCGCCGCCCGACTTCAGCCGGTCGGCGATCGCGCCCAACCCCGTCCGCAACGCGCCGTAGTGGTCGGACCACGCGTAGCGCGCCACCCTCGCCTGCGACCCGCCCGGGCGGTCCGGCTCGTGGTCGACCTCGTAGCAGCGGGCGGCGACGACGACCGTGCGGGCGCCTTCGACGGTGCGGGCCGGATCCGTCGAGCGGTCCGGGTTGCGGTAGGTGAACGCCATGTCGGCCGACAGCCCGGCGCGGCGGCGCTCGTGAAGCACCCGGCGAGCCCGGTCCATGACCTCGGCCGACGCCACGCCGAGGTGCTCGATGCCGTTCGTGGCGGCGAGGTCCCGGAGCTCGTCCAGCGTCGGCAGCGGGGCGGTGCGACGCACCGGTCCAGCGTACGAGGGCCCGGCTCATTGGTGCCCCCTGACGCCACGCGACGCGTTCGGATCAGTGGTGGTGCACCAATGAGCCAAAGACGATGCCTGATTGTTCGCTCGCTCGAAGACTCGCTCGCTCACGGCAGGGCCCGATGGCGCAGGGCGGGCACGAGGCCGGCGCCGACGAGGAGTCGCACGACCTGCTCGGTCCGCACGTCGAAGACCACGCCGTGCACGTCGGCGCCGAGCACGTGGGTCACAACACAGTCGCCACAGACGTCGGTGTGCTGCATCGAGCAGTCGTCACACGAGATGACCATGCGGCCCATCGTGCGCGATGGGTGTCACAGTCAGCTCAGCGCCGAGCGGCGGCGAAGCTCAGGAAGGTGTCACTGGAGACGAGGTTGGCCCCCATGGCGGCGACCGAGCGGCGGACCTCTCGGTCGCTGGTCACGACGACGACGGGGCGATCGTGCGGCGTGGCGGCGACGGTGGAGCGGATGACGTCGTCGGCGGGGGTCCCGGCGGGAGAGAACACGACTCGCGACAACCGGCGCCGCCGGGCGTGGGCACCAACGACGTCGGCACCGTCGAAGACCACGGTCACCTCCGTGCCGAACCGGCGGGCCAGGTCGTCGACGAGGTCCAGCGCCCGCAGCCGCTGCTGCTCCAGCTCGGCGTCGGGCCACGCCGCCTTGGCCACGTTGTAGCCGTCGACGACGAACAGGGCGTCCGGCACGCGCAGCAGGTGCTCGACGGCCCGGGTCGAGTCGCCCGCCACGCCACCCCGCAAGGCCACGGCGGTGCGGCGCCCCGGCGTGACGTCGACCAGCCCGGTCAGCCGTTCGGCCACCCGGCGGGCGGACTCGGCCAGCGACCGCAGCTCGGTGATTTGGGTGACGCCGAGCCCCGGCGCACCCATCCGCTCGGCCCGGCCGGCCAGCAGCGCATCGCGCTGCGCCTCGGCCGTGGCGATGGCCGCGCGCGCCTCCGCACGATCCGCCTCGACCGCCGAGAACCGAGCCTGGACGGCGTCGGCGCGGTCGTTGGCGTGGCGCTCGGCGCGGCGGGCATCGGTGAGCTGACCGGTCAGCTGCCGCGCCGCGTCGTCGGCCCGGCGACGCTGGACCCGTTCCTCCTCGAGCACCGCCTCGAGCTCGTCCACACGGGTGCGCAGCGCGACCACATCGGCGCGCGCGCGATCAGCGGCCTCCTCGGCGGCCTGGCGACGGCGCTCGGCCCGGCGCAGCGCCGCTTCCTGGTCGGCCCGCTCGCCCTCATCCTCGGCCGCCCCCACGAGCACCTGCAGGCGCTTCTCCCAGCCGTCCGGGCGGCGGAGCCATTCGGCGCCAATGGGATCGGCGGCGGACGGGCCGGCCACGTCGGCGATGGCGGCCACGCGACGCCGGAAGGAGTCGTCCGACTCGATGGCCCGGCGCAGCCGACCGAGGGCGGCGGTCGGCACCCGACCGCTGCGCAGGAACGGACGCAGCTCCGGCGGGAAGGGCTCGGGGGGTCGCCGACGGGCACCGGCATCGGCCTCGGCCAACGCCAGCTCGATGGCCGCGCGCAGGTACCGATGGGCGATCTTGCGCCGTTCTGTCGGCTCCGCCGTCGCCATCTCGACCACGCTATGACGGCCGGTTCCCAACACTCGGACGAGCAATCGTACAGATGTCCTTGACACGTACGAACGTTCGCGCCGAGGATGGCGGCGTGGCCACGGTCGGACAGCGCAGCTTCGAGGACCTGCTGGAGGAGTCCGGTACCCCGCTCGCCGACGTCACGTTCTGCGTGCTCGACCTCGAGACCACGGGCGGGCATCGCGAAGAGGACACGATCACGGAGGTCGGGGCGGTCAAGGTGCGCGCCGGCGAGTGCCTCGGCACCTTCCAGACGCTGGTCAACCCGGGGCGGGCGATCCCACCGCAGATCACGCTGCTGACGGGGCTGACCGACTCCCTGGTGGCGACCGCCCCGCGCATCGAGACCGTGCTACCGGCGCTGCTCGAGTTCAGCCGTGGCTGCGTCGTCGTCGGCCACAACATCGGCTTCGACCTCGCCTTCTTGCGTGCGGCGTGCCGGCGGGCCGGGCGGCCCGAACCGACGCCGACGCGCGTCGACACCGTCGCCCTGGCCCGGCGGCTGGTGCGCGACGAGGTGCCCGACTGCCGGCTCGGCACGCTCGCCTCCCGGCTGCGCCTCGACCACAAGCCGACGCACCGGGCCCTCGACGACGCCTTGGCCACCACGGACCTGCTCCACTTGCTGATCGAGCGGGCCACCGGGCTCGGCGTGCTCGGGTTGGACGACCTGACGTCGCTGTCCTCGATGGCCGGGCATCCGCAGGCCGGCAAGCTGCGCCTCACCTCCGGCCTTCCCCGGACCCCCGGCGTCTACCTGTTCTGCGGGCACCGTGACGAGGTGCTGTATGTGGGCAAGGCCACCAACCTGCGCCAGCGGGTGCGCAGCTACTTCGGATCAGAGGACCGCCGGCGCATCGGACCGATGCTGCGCGAGGCGCAGGCAGTGCGCCACCACTGCCTGCCCGACCCGCTGTCGGCTGAGGTCGTCGAGGCCCGGCTGATCGCCCGCCTCAAGCCCCGGTACAACCGGGCCGGTACGCACGCCGACCGCTACTGCTACGTCCGGCTTGACTTCGATTCGGCCTGGCCCCGGCTGGCCGTCGTCAAGGACCCCGGCGCCACCGGGCTGCACCTCGGGCCGCTGCCGTCGCGGACCATGGCCGGGCTCGTGGTCGACGCCCTGCAGACCGCGCTGCCCCTGCGCCGTTGCTCGGCCCGGCTCGGTCGCCAGCACGTGCCCACCCTCGACGCCACGCCGTGCGCGCCGGCCCAGCTGGGAGTGGCGGCGTGCCCGTGCGCCGGGCTGGCCGACCGACGGCGGTACGACGACGCGGTCGGCGCGGCGGCATCT
The DNA here is from genome assembly GCA_051005355.1 of Ilumatobacteraceae bacterium. Classification (GTDB taxonomy): domain Bacteria; phylum Actinomycetota; class Acidimicrobiia; order Acidimicrobiales; family Ilumatobacteraceae; genus JALZMG01. The sequence goes on along the minus strand of JBPCJL010000397.1, from coordinate 4,567 downwards.
GCGTTCGACGGCGGCGCGGACGCCGTGGTCGAGCGGCTGACCGCCCGGATGACGACGCTGGCAGCGGCGCAGCGCTACGAGGAGGCCGCCGTGACCCGCGACCGTCTGGGAGCGCTGCACGGCGCCATCGACCGCTCCCGACGGATGAACGACCTGGCTCGGCGGGGCAGCTTCGAGGTGACGCGCGGCGACGTCACGTGGGTGATCGACCGCGCCCGCCTGGTCGACGTGCGGATCGCCGGAACCACGGCGGGTGCGCTGCCAGCCGCGCCGCCCGATGCGCCCCGCGCCGGCTGCCCACTCCCCCGCACCCTCGCCGACGAGGCGCTCGTGCTCGCCCGGCGCCTACCCCCCTGAGGTTCTGACGACAGATCGGTACCCGTGCGGGTATCGATCGCGCCACGGAACCGGTGGGGCGCCGGTCAGCGCAGCTCGACGGTGGCGCCCGCGCCGTCGATGGCCGTGACGATGGTGCGTCCCTCCGGCACCGCTGCGGTCACCTCGGCGGCGAGATGATCGGCGGCCGACGGTGCGCAGAGCAGCGCGACCGACGGACCGCTGCCCGACAGCCATCCGGCCCACGCGCCGGCGTCCAAACCGGCGGCCAGCGCCTCGCGGGACGGGAACGCCGCCGAGAAGCGCCGGTCTTGGTGCAGCCGATCCTCCGTCGCCGTGCGCAGCGATGGCACGTCACCGGCGACCAGCGCAGCCACGAGCAGCGCCGTCCGCCCGACGTTGAAGGCGGCGTCACCGAACGTCACCGTCGCCGGCAGCGCGTGGCGCGAGCGCTGCGTCGAGGTCCCGGCGGTGGGCACCCACAGCACCACGGCCGGCTCGAAGCCGAGCGGCAGCGGCACCGCGCGGCCACCGGCGGTGGCCACCACGCCGCCCAACAGGGAAGCAGCCACATTGTCGGCGTGACCCTCGAGCTCGATGGCTGCGGCCAGCACGGCGACCCGGTCGACGTCGTCTTCTCCTCGGTTCATCCGCAGTTGGGCGTCGGCGGCCAGCAGTCCGCCGACGCGCATGGCGCCGCTGAAACCGAGGCCACGACCCGGTGGGACGGGCGAGCGGACGTGCACGGCGCCGACCCCGCCACCGGTGAGGAAGGCCACCGCGGCGGGGTGGGTCGACTCGACTGCGGCCCCGATGTCGTCATCGGCCACGTCGGCACCGTCGGGGACGACGGCGATCTCGGCCGGCAAGGCCAGCGCCATGCCCAGCGCGTCGAAGCCAGGCCCGAGGTTGGCCGACGACCCCGGCACGCGCACGACGATCACGTCGCCGCGGCCTCCTGACTGGTGGTGACGAAGCGGTCGAGCGTGGCGGCGGCGCGGCCGTCGTCGATGGCCCCCTCGGCCATCGGCACGCCGTCGGCCAGCGATGCGCTCACACCGGCGACGACCAGGGCGGCGGCGGCGTTGAGCACGACGATGTCCCGGTGGGCGCCGCGCTCCCCGCCGAGCACCCGCCGCACGACGCCGGCGTTGTGCGCCGGGTCGCCGCCGACCAGCTGCTCGTGTGTCGCGGGGGCAAGACCGAGGTCGACCGGGTCGACGGTGAACGACCGGGCCCCGCCGTCGTGGTGCAGGGCCAACACCGTCGACGGGCCCGTCGTGGTGAGCTCGTCCAAGCCGCCGCCGTGCACGACCCAGGCGTCCGTCGAGCCGTGGGCCCGCAGCGACGCCAGCATGCGGTCGGCGAAGCAGGCATCGGCCACGCCGATCAGCTGCCGGCGCACCCGGCCCGGATTGGCCATGGGACCGAGCAGGTTGAACACCGTCGGGATGCCGATCTCCCGGCGGGCCGGCGCGGCGAAGCGGAACGCTGGGTGGAACCGCGGCGCGAAGCAGAACCCGATCCCGGCTTCGGCGACGCACCGCCGCACACCTTCCGGTGACAGCTCGATGGCGACGCCGAGCGCCTCCAGCACGTCGGCCGTCCCCGCCTTCGACGACGCGCCGCGAGCGCCGTGCTTGCAGACGGGAACGCCGGCGCCGGCCACCACGATCGCCGCCATGGTCGACACGTTGATCGAGTGCGAGCGGTCACCGCCGGTGCCGACGACGTCGACGGCCCGATCGCGCAGCTCGTCACCGAGCTCGACCAGCTCGGCGGCGGCGAGCACGGCGTCGAGCAGGCCGGACAGCTCGTCGGCCGTCTCGCCCTTGGCCCGCAGCGCAACGACGAAACCGATCAGCTGGGCCGCCGTGGCCTGCCCGGCCAGGATGGTGGCCATCGCCGAGCGAGCCTGCTCGGCGGTCAGGTCATGTCCGGCCAGCAGCTCCGTGAGCAGCCCTGGCCACCCGCCGTGCGCGTCGAGCAGGTCTGTCTCGGGTTCGCGCGCGGACACCCGGCGACGTTAGGCGAACCGCGATGGCCGCGGTCAGGCGCTGCGGCGGCGCTGACGGATGATGCGCCGACGCTCCCGCTCTGTCGCCCCACCCCAGACGCCGGCCTTCTCCCGCGACATCAGCGCGTGCTCGAGGCACGCCGCCCTCACGCCGCAGCCGTCGCAGACCGATTTGGCCACCGCCGCATCATCATCGTCGTCCGGGTAGAAGATGCTGGCGTCCAGACCGCGACAGGCCCCCAGCTTGCGCCAATCGATTTCCGTAAGCGACACGTATGGATCCCCCATCCAGCTCGTCGTGCGAACGGTCACGATAGAACGACCGCCGGGGCCAGCGCCAGGGGCAATCGGCGCCCGCTCGTACACTCCGGAACCATCGTGCCGTCAGTCGCCGACCCCCTCGCCGAACCGCCGTTCGACCGCTCGGCCATGCTCCAACGGCTCGGCACCGAGCAGTTCGACGTCCTGGTCATCGGTGGTGGCATCACCGGTGTGGGGGTGGCGCTCGACGCCGCCACCAGGGGGTTGCGCACGGCGCTCGTCGAGGCTGAGGACTTCGCCAGCGGCACGTCGAGCAAGAGCTCCAAGCTCATCCACGGCGGCCTGCGCTACCTGCAGCAGGGCGACGTCCGGCTCGTCTACGAGGCCTTGCACGAACGCCAGCGGCTGCGCCGCAACGCCCCCCACCTCGTGCAGCTCCTGCCGTTCATGATCCCCATCCTGACCAGGGACGGGCTGATCCCCCGCCGCGTGGCGCGGGCGCTCGGATGGGCGATGTGGATGTACGACCTCACTGGCGGGTTTCGCATCGGCAAGCTGCACAAGCGACTTTCCGCCGAGGCCGCCTTCGAGCACCTCCCGACCATGCCGCGCGACCGCCTGGCCGGCGGCTACCTGTACTGGGACGCCACCGCCGACGACGCCCGCCTCGTGCTGACCGTCGCCCGCACGGCCGCCGCCAACGGGGCGGCGATCGCCAACCGGTCGCGTGTCGTCGCCCTGGTCCGGAACGCCGACGGCCAGGTGAGCGGGGCGACCGTCGAGGCCGACGGACAACGGATCGACGTGCGCGCGGACGTGGTCGTGAACGCGGCCGGCGTGTTCGCCGACGAGGTCAGGGCGCTCGAGGATCCGGCGGCGGCGGAGACGATCCGCCCGGCCAAGGGCATCCACATCACGGTGCCCTGGGACAAGGTGCGCAACGACATCGCCGTCGTCATCCCCGTTCCCAAGGACAAGCGCAGCCTGTTCGTGGTGCCGTGGGGCCGCCGCCCGGACGGCACGTTCGAGCACACGTACGTCGGCACGACCGACACCGACTACGACGGGCCGTTGCAGGACCCGCCGTGCACCGCCGAAGACATCGCCTACGTCCTGCGGGCGCTCAACCACACCGTGACCACGGACGTGACCACCGAGGACGTGACCGGCGTCTGGGCCGGTCTGCGCCCCCTCGTCAAGTCGGCGACGAGCGGCCGCACCGCGGATCTGTCGCGCCGTCACCGCGTGAGCACGGGACCGAGCGGCGTGATCGCCATCACCGGCGGGAAGCTCACGACCTACCGGGAGATGGCCGCCGACACCGTCGACGCCGTGCTCCGGCGGCTGGGTCGGCGGGGCCTCCGCTGCCGGACCAAGAAGCTCCGGTTGCTCGGCGCCGCCGGGTACCACCAGCCGTCGGCCAGCTCGCCCGACCACCACCTGGCCGTGCGCTACGGCGCGCTGGCGCCGGCGCTGCGGCGGTTGATCGACGTCGACCCGACGCTCGGCGATCCGCTGGTCCCGGGGCTCGACTACCTGCGCGCCGAAGCCGTCTACGCGGCGCGCCACGAGATGGCGGTGACGCTGGAGGACGTGCTGACACGGCGCACCAGGGCGCACCTCTTCGACCGGCCCGCCACCGTGGAGGCCGCGCCCGCCGTCGCCGACCTGCTGGCCGCCGAGCTGGGCTGGGACGCCGATGAGACGGCGCACCAGCTGGCCGACTACCTGCGCCTGGCCGAGGCGGAAGCCGAGTCCGCTTCCGCAGCGGCGTCCACGGTGCCAGTGTGAGCGAGCGTCCGGACCGAGACACCGAGGTGACGGTCGAGTCAAGCGAGCGAACAATCGTGACGCCGCCGATCGAGCTGGCCGGTGCCGAGTCCAGGTGGCCGACGGCGGTCGAGCTGCCGGCGGGGTTCATCGAGGAGCTGCGGGCCATCGCCCCCTTCATCG
>JBPCJL010000396.1:0-3613 GCA_051005355.1 Ilumatobacteraceae bacterium | reverse complement strand
GGTATCCGGGAACACCGTCTCGCCGGTTTGCTGCGCGGCCGCCTTGTCGGGCGCACCCAGGCGGAAGTGCGGGTAGCCCTGCGGGGCGAAGATGTCGGCGGTCACCCGTGGCAGCAGCTCGGTCCCGACCGGCGGCGTGAGCAATTGCAGCGTGACGGGACCTCGGTCGCGTCGCTGCAGCACGGTGGCGTCGGCGATGCCGTGGAACGACTGCCCGGTGGCGATGAGCTCGAGACCGAACACCTGCGACCACGTCTGCACGGCGCGGGGCACGTCGGCCGTGTCGGTCCACAGCGAGATCGTGCGGTCGACCGCATCGTCGCCGGTGATCGGCGCCAGCTCGTAGACGGTGGCATCGGGTCCGCGGAACAGCTCACCGTCGACGCCGGCGTACGGCTCCGCCCAGCCGCGCTGGCGCAGCCCGGCCAGCGTGGCCGCCGGGTCCTCGACGGGCAGGCGGAAGATGGCGTCGCCGGCGCGGGGTGTGTTCCCGCCGGCGTGCTCCGGCTCGTCGGCCCGGAAGGACGTGAACAGGTCGCGCTCCAGGTAGCCCGGATCGCCGACCTGGCCGCGGCGCAGGATCCACTGCCGGCCGATGCCGGCGTACAGGTTGGTCTGCAGCGGCTCGAAGCCGAGCCAGCGGAGGAACTCGAGTCCCGCGGCAGCGTCACCGCCGGGCGGGTCAACGTCCAGGCGGTCATCGGCGACGGGCGGCTCGGCGACGGTGACGCCGTAGTGGGCAAGGCATGGTGTCGTCATGTGACGCTCCGGTCGAACATCTCGATGGTCAGGTTGGACGGCCCGGCAACGAAGGCGAAGCCACCGTTGGGCGGCAGGATCCACCTGGCGTCGGCGCGATCGGTCAGCGCCTTGTCGATGGCGGCGGTGTCGCGGTGCAGCAGGCGGAGGTGGTTGGCGCCGGAGTAGCGCTTGCCGATGGCGGGATCAGGCAGGACCGTGTCGTCGTCGGCGGCGACGTCGATGCGGCCGCCGATGCCGGTCATCCGCCAGCGGTTGTGACCGAGCGGGTCGAGCCCGACCCCGAGCACCTCGGTCAGGAACGACTCGACCGCCGGCCACTCACTCGTCGCGACGTGCAGGGTGGCCCACGGATCGCCGTCGTCGGTGACCCGGAGGCGGTCGCCGAACCACGGTCGCAGTGCCTCGGTCGCAGCTCCGACGTCCCCACCCGGCAGCGGCATCACAACGGTCAAGTCACCCGACAGCGGTCGGTCGCTCGGGCGGTCGACGATTGCACTTGCATCGATCTCGATGAGATCGATCTGATGGTGTGTGCCGGGGTGCTCGACGAAGTGCGTGCGGTACGGCGAACCCAGGTCGGGACAGGTCAAGCGGCCGACCTCGTCCTCGGGCGTGTCGGCATACACGAGCGGCTGCGGCGCATTGGGCTGGATCTCCGTGAAGCCGACGGCAGCCAGTGCGGCGCGAGCGGCGTCGATGTCGGCGACGCAGAGGCCGTGGTGGGCCTGCGGGATCACAGCCCACCGCACACGGCCAGCACCTGGCCGGTCACCCATGACGCCGCCGGCGATACCAGGTACACCACCGCAGCGGCGATGTCCTCCGGTTCGCCGAGCCGACCGAGCGGCACATTGCCGGCGATGGCCGGCAGCTGCTCGGGCGTCAGCCGCAGCGCTTCCATGAACACCTCGGTCGGCACGGGCCCCGGTGCCACCGCGTTCACTCGCACACCCCGTGGCGCCAGCTCGGCGGCCAGCGTCACGGTGAGCTGGTTGACGCCCGCCTTCGACGCCGCGTACGGACCGTTGTTGATCGACGGCTTCCCGGCCGCCATCGAGGACACGGTGACGATCGAGCCGCCGGCGCCCAGGTGACCCGCGGCGGTACGGGCGCCGAGGAACGGTGCCGTGAGGTTCAGCTCGACCTGCTCCTCCCACGCCGAGCGCGGTGTGTCGGCGAGGTGGCGCATGACCCGCTCGTCGGAGCCGCCCGCGTTGCTGATCCAGGCGTCGAGACGACCGAGCTCGCCGACAGCCGTCGTGGCCAGAAGCTCGTTGCCGTCCTCCGTGCGCACGTCGGCCTTGACGGCGACGGCCCTCCGGCCCATCGCTTCGATCTCGGCGGCGACGGCCTCGACCTCGTGCTGGCGCCGGGCGCCGAGGACGACGTCGGCACCGGCCTCCGCCAACCCGAGTGCGATGCCCCGCCCGATCCCCCGACCAGCGCCGGTGACGACGGCCACGGTGCCGTCGAGCCGGAACCGCTCGATCACGCCGTGGCCCCAGCCGGATGGCGGGCCGTGAACTGCACCGGGAGCTGCTTGAGGCCGTGCAGCACATAGCTCGGCTCGTAGTCGAGGTCGGCCAGGACGGTGCCGTCGGCCGGCCGGATGTCGTCGAGCCGCTCGAGCAGCACCTCGATGGCGATGCGACCCTCGGCGCGAGCCAGCGCGGCACCGAGGCAGAAGTGCTCGCCGTGACCGAACGACAGGTGGCTCATCAGGCCCGGGCGGAACGGGTCGACCGCCTCCGGGTCGGCGAACCGTTCGGGATCCCGGTTGCCGGCGGCGTAGACAAGCATCAGGTGGTCGCCGGCCTTGATCGACACGCCACCGACGTCGGTGTCCTCGACGGCCGTGCGGTACAGACCCTGCACCGGCGTCTCGAGCCGCAGGGCCTCCTCGACGAAACCGGCGATCAGGGTGGGATCGTCGCGCAGTTGCTGCATCGTCTCGGGCCGCTCCATGAGGATGCGCACGGCCGAGGCGATCAGCTTGGTCGTCGTCTCGTTGCCGGCGACGAGGAACTGGTTGAGCATGCCCAGCACCTCCTCGTCGAGCAGCGGTTCGCCGTCGAGGGCGGCATGGACGACGTCGGAGATCAGGTCGTCGTGGGGATCGGCTCGGCGCTCCTCGACCTTCTGGCCGAAGTAGACGAAGAACTCGTTCTGCGACAGCAGCAGCGCCCGCAGCTGATCGCGGCTCATGTCGTGGTTGCCGATGATGGCGACGAAGTCGTCGGACCACCGCTTGAACCGCGGCAGCTCGTCGTCGGCCACACCGAGGCACTCGGCGATGATCGTGAGCGGCAGCAGCACGCCGTAGTCGTGGACCAGCTCTGCGTGGCCCCGCTCGGCGAACGAGTCGACCAGCTGGTGGGCGACCTCGTAGATGCGTGGCTCGAGGGCGCGCACCTTGGGCGGGGTAAAGGCCCGGTTGACGAGCTTGCGCTGGCGCACGTGGTCGGGCGGGTCGGCCGACAGCAGGACGCGCACGCCGCCGCGCAATCGCTTCAGCCGCTGGGCCAGCTCCGGCTCGTCGGCGAGGAGGGCGGCCACCGCCTCCTGCTGCTGGGCGGCGAGGATCGGGCCCGTTGGCATGATCGAGGAGAAGATCTCGGGGTGGCGGCCGACGTGGACGATGTCGGTGTATCGGGTGATCAGCCAGCACTGGATCTCGGGAACGTAGACGACCGGTTCCTCGTCCCGAATGCGGTCGAAGAACGGGTACGGGCAGCGCAGCGCGGCCGGGTCGAGCCCGAACGGCGAGGTGGCGACATCCCCCACGGTCACGACGTGGACCGTAGGCGACATCGACGGGAAACACAATGGGCATTATGTTTCTTCGATGGCC
>JBPCJL010000395.1:0-12688 GCA_051005355.1 Ilumatobacteraceae bacterium | reverse complement strand
GACCGCCACAGCACTGCACCACCCGCCGACGAGACGACGAAGGATTCGAGACCACGATGGCGTTCACAGCCAAGGACGTACAGGCACTGCGCCAGGAGACCGGCGCCGGCATGATGGACGCCAAGCGCGCCCTCGAGAACGCCGACGGCGACGCAGAGGTAGCCAAGCAGTGGCTGCGTGAGCAGGGCCTGGCCGCCAGCGCCAAGCGGGAGGACCGGGAGAACACCCAGGGCGTCGTCGCCCTCGTCGTCGACGACGGCGTCGGGGCGATGGTCAAGCTGACGAGCGAGACCAACTTCGTCGCCGGTTCCGAGCACTTCAAGCGCGAGGCGCAGGAGCTGGCCCACCTCGTCGCCGCCAAGGGCGCGGAGGCGATCTCCGAGCGCCAGGACCGCCTGGAGGACCTCAAGATCACGCTCAATGAGAAGATCGAGGTCGGGCGGGTCGTGCGCCTCGAGGCGACCGACGGCCAGGTCGTCGACAGCTACCTGCACATCCAGGGTGGGCGCGGGGTCAACGGGGTGCTGGTCGTGGTCCAGGACGGCGACGCCTCTCTGGCCCACGACGTCGCCGTGCACATCGCCTTCGCCCGCCCCCGCTTCCTCGCTCGCGAGGATGTCCCGGCTGACGTGGTGGCCGCCGAGCGCCAGACGCTCGAGGCCATCACGCGCAACGAGGGCAAGCCGGAGCAGGCAGTGGCCAAGATCGTCGACGGCCGCCTGGGTGGGTTCTTCAAGACCGTGGCGCTCCTCGACCAGCCCTACGCCAAGGACGACAAGCGGACCGTAGGACAGGTCCTCGGCCCGGCGAAGGTCGTGGACTTCGCCCAGGTCGAGATCGGCTGACCGGTGGGCGAGCCCCGCTGGCGCCGAATCGTCTTCAAGCCGTCCGGTGAGGCGCTGGCCGGCCCGACCGGCAACGGGCTCGACGCCGGCACGCTCGACAACACCGCCCACGACATCATCGACCTGCGCCAGGACCTCGACGTCGACGTCGCCGTCGTCGTCGGTGGCGGCAACTTCTGGCGCGGCCGCACCGGGCAGATGGTCGGGATGGACCCCACGCAGTCCGACCACATCGGGATGCTCGGCACGGTGATGAACGCGCTCGCCCTCCAGGACGCACTGGAGCGACTCGGCCAACCGACCCGCGTGCAATCGGCGATCGAGATGCCGCGCATCGCCGAGCCGTACATCCGTCGGCGCGCCGTCCGCCACCTGGAGAAGGGACGGGTGGTGATCTTCGCCGCCGGCACCGGCAACCCCTTCTTCACCACCGACACCGCAGCTGCGCTCCGCTGCGCCGAGATCGACGCCGAAGCCCTGCTGAAGGGCACGCACTCGGGGGTCGAAGGCGTCTCCGACGCCGACCCGCGCACGACGCCGACGGCCACGAAGTACGACGAGATCGGCTACCTCGACGTGATGACCAAGGATCTGCGCGTGATGGACCACACCGCCATCGCCTTCTGCCGCGACCACAAGATCCCGATCGTCGTGTTCGACATGTCGCGTCCCGGCTCCCTGCGCGCCATCCTGGAAGGCGCCCGCGTCGGCACGATCGTCAAGTAGCACCTCACGAACGGGCGAGCCGAGCCCCTCTCAACGGTCCGGTTACGCTGCGCGGGTGATCGAAGAGACCTTGATCGATGCCATCGACAAGATGGACAAGGCCGTCGAACACGTCCAGGTGCTGTTCCAGACGGTGCGCACCGGCCGGGCCGCCCCGGCGTTGATCGAGAAGCTGAACGTCGAGTACTACGGCGCGCCGGTGCCCCTCCAGCAGCTGGCCGGCATTCAGGTCCCCGAGGCCCGCCAGCTCATCGTCCGCCCCCATGATCGAGCCTCCCTGGGCAACATCGAGAAGGCCATCCGTGACTCGGACCTGGGGGTCAACCCGAGCAACGACGGCATCGTCATCCGCCTGTCCTTCCCGCCGCTCACCGAGGAGCGGCGCAAGGAGTACGTCAAGGTCGTCAAGCACATGGCCGAGGACGGACGTGTCGCCGTCCGCAACCTGCGGCGCGATGCCCGCAAGCACCTCGAGAACTCGGAGCGGGCAGGGGAGATGTCGGCGGACGACCTCGAGCGGGCGGAGAAGGAGCTCGAGAAGATCACTCACGACCACGTCGAGAAGATCGACACCGCCCTCGGGCGCAAGGAGACCGAGCTGCTCGAGGTATGAGCGAGCGTCCGGACCGAGGCACCGAAGTGACGGTCGAGCCAAGCGAGCGAACGATCGTGTCCGTATGAGCGAGCGTCCGGGAGCACCAAGGGAGATCCCATGAGCGACGACATGTGGCGCCGGCGGCGCCGCGAGCGCGACGACACCGGCGAGTACGGCGGTCCGCTGTTCCCGGAGGACGACGAGCGCGCGGGCACGGCCGGGCCTGATGAAGATACGGGCGAGCGCCGGCTGCGCTTCGGCCCGAACGACACCGGCCCGCTGCCGCACTGGACCGAGCCGGCGACCGGCGAGGTGCCCCGGGTGGCGCCGAACCCGCAGGTCGAAGACGACGACGAGGACGACTTCGACGTCTGGTCGTCGTTCACCACCGAATCACCGGTCTGGCGTGACGACCTCGCCGAGCCGACCGCCGACCCCACCGGCGGGTACGGCGCCGACCCGAGCGGGGGCTACGGCACCGCTCCGACCGGACAGGTCGACGCCCGCGACCCGTCGCGGCCGACGGTCCACTCGTTCTCGGACGACCTGCCCCCCATCCCGCCGCCGCCACCACGCGAACCCGGGCGGATCACGATTGGGACCGACTCGACCGGCTCGCGTCGTCCCCCGCCTGGCGCCACTTCGTCGAAACGGCGCTCGGCCCAGCAGCGCTCGGGCCGGCCCGCCGGGCCGGCCCGCACGTCGTCGGTCAGCGGCTCAGGTGCGCGCAACCTCCCGGCGGCGATCATCGCCGGGCTGGTCCTGGCCGCCCTCTTCATCGGCGCCATCCTGTGGCAGCCGGCGGCGGTCGTCGCCCTCGTGACTGCCGTCCTGGCCGTCGCCGCCTTCGAGTACCTGGGCAAGGTCACCGAGAAGGGCTACCGGCCGGCGGTCGCGCCGGCGCTGGCGGCGTGCATCTCTGCCCCGCTCGTCGCCTACTGGATCGGTGACGGCTACCTCCCGCTCGTCCTCAGCTTCGGCTTCATGGCCGCCGCCATCGGGTTCATCGGCGCCCAGGGCGTCGAGGCCGGCCCGCTGCCCAACATGGCCGTGACCACGATGTGCATCGTGTGGATCGGCCTCCTCGGCTCGTTCGCCGCGCTGATCGTGCGCATCGACAACCTTGGTGCCGGCAACACCTTCGGCACCGACACGCTCTTCCTCGTGGTGCTGGGGGTCGTGGCCAACGACATCGGTGGACTGCTCGTCGGCACCGCCATCGGGCGGACTCCGGTGCGGGCGTGGATCAGCCCGGGCAAGACGGTGGAGGGGCTGCTGGGCGGCACCTTCCTCACGTTCCTCGCCCTCTTCGTCGTCGGCCTCAGCGACCGCAGCACCACCTGGTCCACGCCGTACCTGATGATCCTGGCCCTGATCATCGCCGTCATGGCGCCGCTCGGCGACCTCGTGGAGAGCATGTTCAAGCGCAACCTCAACGTGAAGGACTTCGGGACCGTGCTCGCCGGCCACGGCGGCGTGCTCGATCGCTTCGACTCGTTCCTCTTTGTGCTGCCGGTCGTCTACTACCTGACGCTGCACCTGCAGCCCTGGAATCGCTGACGTGTCGTCATCGCTGAGGCTGGCGCACTGAGCCGCCTCCGGGTCGCCATCGCCGGATCGTCCGGCTCCATCGGGCGCCAGACCATCGAGGTCATCGCCGCCGAACCCGACCGCTTCGAGGTCGTCGGCCTGGGGGTCGGCTCGTCGGTCGACGTGCTCGTCGAGCAAGCGCGCGCCCTGCGCCCCGAGCGCGTCGCCGTCGGCGACCCCGCCCGACGGGCCGAGCTGACTGCGGCGCTGCCGCACGCCACCGTCGTCGACGACCTCGCCGGTCTCGTCGACGACACCGACGTGGTGGTCAACGGGGTGGTGGGCTTCGCCGGCCTGGCCGTCACCGTGGCCACGCTGCGCGCCGGCAAGCGGTTGGCGCTGGCCAACAAGGAGAGCCTGATCGCCGCCGGTCCGGTGGTCCAGCCGCTGCGGGCGACGCCGGGGGCCGAGCTGATCCCGGTCGACAGCGAGCACTGCGCCATCCACCAGTGCCTTCGCACGTCGGCCGCACCGGGCCGTGAGCTGGCCCGGCTGCTGCTCACGGCGAGCGGGGGACCGTTTCGCGGTCGCTCCGCCGAGGAGCTGGCCACCGTCACCGTCGACGCCGCCCTCGCCCACCCGACGTGGTCGATGGGTCCGAAGATCACCGTCGACTCGAGCACACTGATGAACAAGGGGCTGGAGGTGATCGAGGCCCACGAGCTGTTCGCCACCCCGTACGAGCGCATCGAGGTCGTCGTCCACCCCCAATCGATCGTTCATTCGATGGTCGAGTGGACCGACGGCTCCACCATCGCCCAGCTCAGCAACCCGGACATGCGTCTGCCCATCGGCTACGCCCTGGCCTACCCGGATCGCGTCGCCACGGCGTTCGGCCCCATCGACTGGGCCCGCCTCGGCCGGCTCGACTTCGAGCCACCGGATCTCGCCACGTTCCCCTGCCTCGGCCTGGCCTACGCGGCCGGGCGGGCAGGCGGCAGCGCACCGGCGTGGTTGAGCGCCGCCAACGAGGTGGCCGTCGACGCCTTCCTCCAGGCAAGGATCAGGTGGGAACAGATCGCTGACGTGTGCAAGGCGACCCTCGACCGGCATGATCTAGGGGTGCCGTCGACCGTCGAGGAGGTGGTCGAGGCCGATCGGGCGGCCAGGGCCGTCGCGCACCAGCAGATCGAGGACCGAGCGGATCGATGAGGACCGACGAGCGGATCGAGGACGGCGGCGGGCGCTACCAGCGGTTCGGGCGCGAGTTGGTCTCCGGTGGCACGGAGCCGGGTGGTACGACCGAGGGTCCGGCGGACGACGACGCGACGGCGACCACGGCCGGCAAGGTCGCCGGTGTGGTCATCCTCGGCCTGCTGATCTGGCTGGCCTTCGTCAACATCTGGATGTTCGTGTTCGTCGTCGGGCTGATCGTGTCGGTGTTCCTGCACGAGACGGGCCACTTCGTGACCGCCCGCCTGACCGGCATGAAGGCCACGCAGTTCTTCCTCGGCTTCGGGCCCCGCCTGTGGAGCTTCCGGCGCGGCGAGACCGAGTACGGCGTGCGGGCGCTGCCGCTCGGCGCCTACGTGCGGATCATTGGCATGAGCAACATGGACGAGGTCCCGGCCGAGGACGAGGCCCGCACCTACCGCCAGCAGAGCTACCCCCGACGCCTGCTCGTGATCAGCGCCGGGTCGCTGATGCACCTGCTGATCGCCATGGTGCTGCTGTTCACCGTGTTCTCGCTGCGCGGCCAGATCGCCGACCTGCCGGGGGCCGAGGTGAGCGCGCCGACACCAGGCGGCCCGGCCGCCGAAGCGGGGATCCAGTCGGGTGACGTGATCCTGTCGATCGATGGCCGCCCGGTCGACGGCCCAGAGCAGCTGGGCGAGATCGTCAGGAAGTTCGAGCCCAGCGAGGCGGTGGACGTCGGCCTTCGTCGTGGCGCCGAGGAGCTGACGATCCCGGTCGGGCTCGGTGCCAACACGGACGAGCAGAGCCCGAACTTCGGCGCCGCCTTCCTCGGCGTCGGGACCGGCGAGGCGACCGAGTGGCGCGAGATCTCGATCGGCGATGCCGCCGTCTCCAGCGTGACCGAGCTGTTCCCCGTGGCGTGGGAGTCGACCAAGGGGATCGTCAACGTCTTCAATCCGGTCAACATCATTGGCCACCTGACCGGCGAGAGCGACGACCTGTCGAGCCGACCGACGACGCCGCTCGGCATCACCCAGGTCAGTGGCGAGATCGGCGAGCGCGAGGGACTGATCGGCGTGCTGTACGTGCTCGCCGCGCTCAACGTCTTCGTCGGTGTGTTCAACATGTTTCCGCTGCTCCCGCTGGACGGCGGCCACGCCGCCGTGGCCACCTCCGAACGGCTGCGCGAACGCAACGGGCGCCGTTACTTCGCCGACGTGTCGAGGTTGATGCCGCTGGCGATGGGGGTGATCGCCGTGCTGCTGTTCCTGTTCGTATCGGGGCTGTACCTCGACGTCACCCAGCCACTGCGATGAGGATCGTTCCATGAAGGTCGGCCGCGTCACCGAGCGGCGGCCGACGAAGCAGATCCACGTCGGCGCCGTGCCCGTCGGCGGTGGGTCGCCCGTCACCGTCCAGTCGATGACGATCACCAAGACGGCCGACGTCGAGGGCACGCTGCAGCAGGTCTACGCCCTCGCCGGCGCTGGCTGTGACATCGTTCGTTGCACCTGCAACGAGGCGGAGGCAGCCGAGGGCCTGGCCCAGATCGTGCCCCGCTCGCCGGTACCGATCATCGCCGACATCCACCACCAGTACCGCATGGCGCTGGCCGCGCTGGAGGCGGGGGTGCAGGGCCTGCGCCTCAACCCGGGCAACATCCGCAAGCCCGAGCACATCAAGGCCGTCGCTGGGGAAGCCCGTGACCGCCAGGTTTCGATCCGCATCGGCGTGAACGCCGGTTCGCTCGACCCGGCGCTGTACGAGAAGCACGGCGGGGTGACACCGGAAGCCATGGTCGAGTCGGCGCAGCAGGAGATGGCGTACTTCGAGGAGGTCGGATTCGACCTGATCAAGATCTCGGTGAAGGCGTCGAGCGTGCCGCTGATGGTCGAGGCCTACCGCCAGCTGTCGGAGGTCACCGACCACCCGCTGCACCTCGGCGTGACCGAGGCCGGGCCACCGCCGGCCGGACTGATCAAGGCGACGGCGGGCATCTCGACGCTGCTGCTGGAAGGGATCGGCGACACGATCCGCTACTCGCTCACCGCCGATCCAGTGGAGGAGGCGCGTGCCGGTCGCCAGCTTCTCGAGGCGCTCGGTCTGCGCGAGCGAAAGAACGTCGACCTGATCGCCTGCCCGTCGTGCGGGCGGGCCGAAATCGACGTGATCGACGTCGCCAATCGCGCGCTGGAAGCGTTCGGGGAGCGCCAGCTGCCGCTGCAGGTCGCCGTCATGGGCTGTGTGGTCAACGGTCCGGGCGAGGCCCGCGAGGCCGACCTCGGCATCGCCGCCGGCAACCATCGCGGCCACCTGTTCGTCAAGGGTCGCAACGTCGCCGTCGTGCCGGAGGACGAGATGGTCTCGGCGCTCGTGGAGTGGGCCGAGTTCATCAACGACCACGGGACCGAGGCGGCGATCGCTCGCGCCGACACGACCCGCGCCGAGCGGGAGGCGGCCCGAGACCGCAAAGCGCTGCTCGAGGTCCAGGGCGCCGACGCCAACCACGCCACGGAGAAGATCGTCGAGATCCGCAAGACCGTCAACCGCTGAGAGCGCTCCATCGCAGGGTTTCGTGCACCGGAGGGTTTGCGTACCGGGGGCCGGTCCGCAAATCCTCCGGTGGTCTCAGGTGCTGGCCGTGGCGAGGTGCGCGGTGACGCCAGGCTCGACGTCGAGGCGGGTGCCGGCGGCCAGGTAGCCGGTCTGGCCGTCGCTGGTCACCACGAGCTCATGACCGCCGGCGGTGTGCTCGGCCGGGCCGTGCAGACGCAGGAGCCGGATCGGCGTGCCGACGACCGAGTAGTCGTCGCCGACATCGATCACCGGCTCCTCAATCGGCGTCGGGTCGAGCACGCGCAGGAGATCGTCGACGTCGACCGGCTTGGTCGTCAACCCGCCGCGCACCACGTTGTCGCTGGCCCCCATCAGCTCGATGCCGCTACCGCCCAGGTAGGCGTGCAGGTTGCCCGCCCCGAGCGAGATGGACTGGCCGGGTCGGAGGCTCACGAGGTTGAGCAGCAGCGTTACGGCCACGCTCGGATCACCCGGGTAGCGCTCGGCGAGGCGTCGGACCCACACGGCCTCGGGGCGCCTGCTGTCGGTTGCGGCCTCGACGATCGGATCGGCGTGGATGCCGCCGCGGTACAGCGCTTCGAGCGTGGCACGGACGCCGTCGTGGCGCAGGCGGGTGGCGAGGTCGTCGGCGCCCAGCTCGTCGAGCAGCTCCAGCGTGTCCTCGACCGGCCGCACGCCGCAGAACGCCTCGAACGGCGTGAGCGCGCACAGCAGCTCGGGCTTGGCGAACGGGTCGGGGTAGCGACCGGCGTCGTGGCCCGCCTGCGCCTGCTCCGCACTCGGATGGGCCTGCAGCGAGAGTGGTCGACCTGCGCAGAGCACCTTGAGCAAGTAGGGGAGCGGCCCGGTGACGTCGGCCAGCGGCCGCCCGTCGGGAAGCTTGGCTGGACCGTTGGGGTGCGTGCCGAGCCACAGCTCGGCCCACGGCCGGCCGTCTGGCGCCACGCCGAGGAGCCGGGGAAGGAACTCGTGATCACCCCACTCGTAGTGCTGCACGACACCCTGCACCGGCTGCACGCGAGGCGAGGCTACGGGGATCCGCTCCGGCCGCTCGCGTTCAACGGACCCACATCGGTTCAGGGCGAAGAGATCGACCTTGCCCGGCGTTCAGAGGCTGATGCCCTCGGGGCCGTTCATGTGGTTGTCGCCGAACAGGCCCGCGTTCCTGAAAAATGAGTCCATCGGGTGGGTACTGGCGACAGGTCTGGCCCCTGCGACGGCGAGTAGCTCGAAGAGGCTCTTGAAGCGGGAGTCGGGGCAATCCGCAGACGGCTCCGGCCGTGACGCGGCGATCTGTGAGCTACGCGTACCGATGTCCGTACGCTCCGCTCACCGATCTCCGATCGCCGGTTGGTGCGGTGAGAACTATGAGCCGTGCGTACCGGCCTCCGCGCGCTCCGCTCACAGATCCCGCCGACCTGTCGCAATATGCGGCCCGCTCCTCCTTCAAGAGCCTCTTGACCACCTTTTCGTGGCGACTGGTGAACCCGTCGCCGTGCGCCGAGTCCTGCTCGCACTGCCGGCGCTGCGCAGCGCGAGCGGCGACAACTCAAGGTCGCCGTGGCGTGGCCTTCGGCAGTCCCCGTTCGACTGGCCGATGTCGGCGAGTGCTCCGTCGTTCCGGCGGCGGCCGTGCGCCCGCTGCTCGCCGGGTCGGAGGATGACACCTACTTCGAGGATGGCGGCGCGGTGTACTCGCTCTCGGCCGTCCAGCGGTACCCGGGTCGCACGTGCTGAGGGAACCAGCGACGCCCAAGTACCGTCCAACGACCGTGCGCCGATTGCTGCTCGCCCTTCCCATCCTGACCGTGGCGTTCGTCGCCTGCGGCAACGACGACGCCGCCCCAGTCGAGACGTCGCCGCCGTCGACCACCGCGCCGGCGTCGACCTTGCCGCCGACTTCAGTCGGAGGGCTGGCGTACACCACCGGCGCTGACGACGTGGTCATCCAGGTCAGCTACGAGGGTGGCTTCGTCCCGCTCGAGGCGCAGTTCGCAACGACGCCGACCGCCCTCGTCACGGGGGACGGCCGGTACATCACGACGGGTCCGACCACCCTGGAATTCCCCGGCGCGCTGCTGCCCAACCTGCGCCAGCAGACGATCACGCCCGCAGGCATCGAGCAGCTGCTCGCCGAGGCCGACGAGCTGGGCCTGCTGGCCGCAGTCGAGTACTCCAGGCCCGACAACATCGCCGACGCGCCGGACACAGTCGTCACGATCACGACGAGTGGCGAGACCTACGAGCACGCCGCCTACGCCCTCGGTCTCGAGCCGGAGACCGACCCGGCGCGCGTCGCCCTCGCCGACTTCGTGGCCACGATGACCGACCCGGCGGGGACGATCGGCCAGCAGCTGGGTCCGGACGAGACGTTCGAACCGGCGGCCTACGTGATCCGCGCCGAGGCCGTCGACCTGGCGACCATGACGTTCGAGGTCGAGCCGACCGTCGAGCCGTGGCCGGCCGACGCCCCGGTGCGGCTGGCCGACGTCGGCGAGTGCGCCGAGATCGCCACCGAAGCGGTCGGCGCGCTGTTCGCCGATGCCAACCAGCTGACGTTCTTCGAGGACGGCGCCGAGACCTACCAGGTCCTGGCCGTCCAGCAGTACCCCGGCCGCACCTGCTGAAGCGGCTGACTGCGAGCCGTCAGGGCGGGGCGCGCAGGACCGGGAGCATGCTGGCCTCCATCAGCGGGCGAAGCCAGGAGGCGGCGACCGTGGTCAGGTGGGTCTGGTCGCGGTACAGCAGGATGTCGCCGATCATCAGGGGGCAGCCGGTCGGTGTGCACAGCCAGCTGGTCGTGTCGACGAACGTGGCGTCGACCTGGTCGGCGACGTTGCGCTCGACCATGATGCGCCCGCTGGCGACCACCTCGTCGGGTCGGGCCGCGCAGTCGCCGGCCGACCGCAGGTTGGCCGACAGGCACGCCGCCGGTCCGGTCTTCGCCGGCGGGTTGTCGCCGAGCACGACCAGCCGATCGGTCAGCGGCGCTAGCCGGGCCATCATCTCGCCCATCCCGGTGGCCCATTCAGCGTCGGCGTTCGGGTAGCCGGACCAGGCACTGGCGATGACGAGGTCCGGGTGCTCGATGCCGATCATGGCCAGCGCCCGATCCCGCCAGATCGGACAGGTCCGGGCGAGGGTGTTGGTCGGGATGCTGACGGCGGCGGTCGGGCAGCCGCCCTTGACCAGCACGATCAGCTCGAAGCCGTGCTCCTCGGCCATCTCGATCAGCGGCGGCGACCACTGGGCGGCGTGCGAGTCGCCATACAGCACGACGGTCTCCGCCGCCGCTGGATCGCCGTACCGGCACGGGGTCGGCTCCTCCACGACTCCGATGGCGACGCAGTCGTCGCCGTAGACCTCGGCTCGATCGGCCGTCGCCGTGTCCAAGGATGGGCGGAGGTTGGACGGCACGTCGGTGGCGGCCAGGCCGGCGGCCAGCACCCCCTGGTTCTCGGCCAGGAGCGCCGGCAGGTCGGTGCCGTCGAGTGGCGGCAGCGTCACGGGCCCGTTGCGGGTGATGGTCGTCGGCCCGACGGCGATGGTGGTGCTCGACGCATCAGCGGCCGGCGCCGGGGCGTCGGCGGCCGGCGACAGCACCGGGGCGGCGGCGACCCGGGCGGTCTCGAGCGGCGGCACGAGCACGCCCGACGTCCAGGCCGCGGTGAGGGCCAGCGCCCCGAGGGCACCGCCGAGCGCGAGGCTCCGCCTCGGGCGGGTGGCCAGCCACGTCGAGTGGCGCACCGGGTCCTCGATGAACCGCACGGAGAGGGCGGCAACGCCGATCGAGCCGACGACGATGGCCAGCCGCGTGGAGAGCGGCAAGGGTCCGAAGCGCGCCTCGGCCAGGACGAGGGCGGGCCAGTGCCACAGGTAGATGGCGTAGGAGTGGCGGCCGAGCCACTGCAGCGGCGTCAGGCCGAGGAGCAGCCCGGGACCCTGCCGATCCGCTCCGAGGCCACCGGCGACGATCACGAGGACCGTCGACAGCACGGGCAGCAACGTGGCCAGGCCGGGGAACGCCGTCGACGTGTCGTACGTGCACACGGCGACGGCGATGCCGATCAAGCCCAGCCAACCGAACACGGCCCGGCGCACGGGCGAGACGAGCACGATCGCCGATCCGACGGCGGCTACGGCGGCGCCGGCGAGCAGCTCGCCCATCCGCGTGGGCAGGGTGTAGAAGGCCAGCGTCGGTGCGCTGTCGGTCCACCAGGCCGAGAGGGCGAACGACGCCACGCCGATGGCGACGATGACGCCGAGGATGAACCGCCGGTACTGGCCGGCGCGGCGGGTGGCGACGACGAGCAGCGTCGGCCACACGAGGTAGAACTGCTCCTCGACGGCCAGCGACCAGAAGTGCAGGAGGGGCGACGGCGAGGCTTCGGCCAGTTGGGCGCCGAAGTAGTCGCCGAGCTGGTGCGCAAAGACGAAGTTGACGACGAACGCAGCCGATGCCGCGGCGTCGACGGCCAGGGTGCGCTGGTCGAGCGGCGGCAGCATCCAGTGGGCGGCGATCACCGTGACCACGAGGACCAGACAGGACGCCGGCAGCAGCCGCCGCGCTCGCCGGGCCCAGAACGCGCGCAGGGAGATCGTCCCGGTGGAGGCGAGCTCGCGCAGCAGCAGCCGGGTGATCAGGAAGCCCGACAGGACGAAGAACACGTCGACGCCGACGAAGCCGCCCTCGAACCCGGCCACCTGGGCGTGGAACAGCAGCACGGCGACGACGGCCAGCGCCCGCAACCCCTCGACATCGGGCCGGAACTCGTTGTCGGTGACCCCGACCAGCGAAAGGCGGACGGCGAGGCGCCGGATGATGAAGGAATCCGGCTCGCGGCGACTCCGCGGGGCCGGCGACAGACCGGTGATCGTCGACGCCACTCGGCGGGGACAGTAGCCATTGCCCTCGCGCCCGTGGGCGATGGTCGCAACGGTGCGCAGCGGGTCCCACGACCCGAGTCTTCGACGGCACGCGAGGGCTGGACGTGCCGTTCGGGACCCTGTGGCAACCCGGGTGTTCGGGGTCGCTACACGCCGAGTTCGGCGGCCTTGGCCTCGATCGTCGGGCGCTCGTCGCCGATGGTCGTCGACTCGCCGTGGCCGGTGTGGACGACGGTCTCGTCGGGCATCGCGAGCAGCCAGTCGCGGATCGAGCGCACGATCGTCGGCTCGTCGCTGTAGGTGCGGCCGGTGGCACCGGGTCCGCCGCAGA
>JBPCJL010000394.1:0-3219 GCA_051005355.1 Ilumatobacteraceae bacterium | reverse complement strand
GGCGGCGCCGGAGGAGGCGCCGCAGGCGCCGCTGCGCATCGAATGAGCGAGCGCACCGGGCTCAGCTCGAGAAGCGACGACCGAGGAAGGCTCCGATGAGCGAATGGCTGGCGATCATCATGTTCGTCCTGTTCCTCGGCTTGATCCTCGTCGGTTATCCGGTGGCGTTCTCGTTCGCCCTCACCGGCGTCGTCTTCACCTTCATCGGACTCACCATCGACGCCTTCGAGCTCAGCCAATTGCGGGCCCTGCCGAGTCGATGGTTCGGCTACGTCTCCGATCAGAACCTCCTGGCGATCCCGTTCTTCGTCTACATGGGGGCGATCTTCGAGAAGTCTGGGCAGGCCGAGCGGCTGCTCACGGCGGTCGGGCGATTGATGGGACCGGTGCGTGGCGGCCTCGCGCTGACCGTCGTGGTGGTGGGCACGATGCTGGCCGCGGCGACGGGTGTCGTCGCCGCCACGGTGATCATGATGGGCCTGATCTCGCTGCCGGCGATAGTCCGGTACGGCTACGACCATCGCCTCGCCACCGGCGTCATCGTCGCGTCGGGAACGCTGGCCCAGCTGATCCCTCCGAGCCTGGTGCTCATCGTGCTGGCCAGCCAGACGCGCGGCGTGTCGGTCGGCGCGCTGTTCCGCGGCGCCGTGATCCCCGGACTGATGCTGGCCACGATGTACGCGGGCTACGTGGTGTACGTCGCCATCCGCCATCCGGAGCGCGCCCCGGCCCTGCCGATCGAGGAGCGCCAGATGTTCCGCGGGCGGGCCAAGGTCAAGGAGTCGCTGATCGCCATCGTGCCGCCGATCGTGCTGATCGTCTGCGTCCTCGGCGCCATCTTCCAGGGGATCGCCACACCGAGCGAGGTCGGATCGGTCGGCGCGGTCGCCGCCGTCCTGCTGGCGGTGCTGAACGGCCGGCTCTCCTGGCGGATCATCGGCGACGCCGCTCGCTCGACGGCCAACATCACCGGCCTCGTGATGATGATGCTCCTGGCGTCCAACTTCTTCGCCTACATCTTCGACCTGTTGGGCGGTCAGGACCTCGTGACCGACTGGCTGACCGGGCTGCCCGGCGGCTACTGGACGTCCGTCGTCATCGCCAACATCGCCGTGTTCCTGCTCGGCATCAACCTCGAGTTCCTCGAGATCAGCTTCATCGTGATGCCGATCTTCACGCCGATCGCCGACTTGGGGATCGACCTCGTCTGGTTCCTGGTGATGCTCGCCGTGAACTTGAACATCGCTTTCATCTCACCGCCCGTCGGGTTCTCGCTCTTCTACCTGCAGAGCGTGAAACCGGAGGAGGTGAGGACGATCGACATCCACCGCGGCGCCCTGCCGTTCGTGGCGTTGCAGCTGGTGGCGCTGGTGATCGTGATGCTCTTCTCGCCCACGGTCACCTGGCTGGCCGGCACGTGATCGACGCCTGCTCGACTCCTGGCGGCGGCGTCACTCTCGAGCGGCGAACTCCGTGATCGACAGCTCGGCGGTCCCGAACCAGCGGGCCGAAAGATCGCGGTAGGCGCTCCACGAGTCGAGCAGCGTCTTGAAGTCGGGGTCCGCCGCGGCCAGCTCGTCGTAGAGCGCCAGCGACTCATCGCGTGCGGCGACAAGCACGTCGTCCGGGTACTGAGACACGGTGATGGCGCTGTTGGCCTCGATCTCGGCGAACGCCTCCGGGTTGCGCTGGTCGTAGCGGGCCAACATGATCACGCTGGCCTTGAACGCGGCGGCCTGGTTGACGTCGTCGTAGGGCCCGACCCACTCGGCGGCGTCGATCGCTCCGGTCTGCAGCGCCTGGTAGATCTCGCCGCCGGCGATCTGCTGCACGGACACACCGAGGCGGTCCATGATCCGCCCGCCGAGGCCCGAGATGCGCATGCGCAGGCCCGACAGGTCGGCGACGGAGCCGATCTCGGTCCTGAACCACCCGCCCATCTGACATCCCGTGTTGCCGGCCGGGAACTGGATGAGGCCGAAGCGCTCCGCATACATGCCCTGCAGGAGCTCGAGGCCGCCGCCTTCGTAGAGCCAGGCGTTCTGCTGGCGGTCGTTGAGCCCGAACGGGAGCGACGTGCCGAACGCGGTCAGCTCGGCCAACCCCGTGTAGTAGTAGCTCGCCGTGTGGCCGATCGGGTAGGCGCCGGACTGGGCGCTCTGCAGCACCTCGAGCGGTGGCACGAGCTCACCGCCGGCTCGAGGCGTGATCCGGAAGCGGTTGCCCGACAGCGCGGCCACGGTCTCGGTGAACACCGTGACGCCGCCGAAGATGGTGTCGAGGTTGGCCGGCCAGCTGGTCGGCATCTCCCATTCCAGCTCGGGCAGGTCCGAATCTCCCGAGACTTCGGCGACGCGCGCGGCGTCGCTGCCGGCCGCGCCCGCCGACGCGTCGGCGGCATCGTCGTCGTCGGCCTGGCCGGAGCAAGCACCGAGACCGAGCCCGGCGGCGGCGACACCGCCGAGGTGCAGGAACTTGCGACGGTCCATGTGGCCCCCCTCGTGATCAACCGCCCGCAGTGATCGCGACCCTAGATCCTCCCTGTGGCCGGGCCGCACTGACCATCGGCGGCTCAGCGTCGGTGGCGAACGCCGAGGGCACGCAAGGTCGCACCGAGCGCCAGGCCGAACACGAGGTGCGCGCTGAGGTCCTTCCACAGCGTCGGCGCGTCGTACTCGGAGATCGGCTTGTAGATCCCCAGTCGACCGAGCACGACGTAGGACGTGGCCCACGCGTCGACACCGGTGGCCAGGCCCACGCCGAGCGTCGGCACGGGCAGCGCGCCGGCGGCCAGGCCAGCCGTTTGGCCCCATCCGATGCCGGTCAGCCAGTGCACGACGTTGTTGGTGGGACCGACCAGCGAGTCGTCGAGCTTGACGCCGAGCAGGTCGGCTACACGCTTGCCGACCCGCGCCGGTGCTGGTGCGTCCTCGCCGAAGTCCTTGGCGTCGGTGGACAGCTCCCACGTCCAGAACGATCCGTCGCCGCCATCGGCGCGATATCGGCGGTACCACAACAGGACCACCGCCACGGTCGCCACCACGCCGGCCGCTGCGCCACGGATCATCACGCCGGCTGTTCGCACCGCCGGCACTGTAGAAGTCCGCCGGCCGCAGAAGGTCCACCGGCCGACGTGCCCTCATCTGGGCGGGATCCTCGCCACACGTTGGCGACAATCCCGCCCAGTTGCGCGTCTGGCGGAGATCCCGCCCAGAACGC
>JBPCJL010000393.1:0-11460 GCA_051005355.1 Ilumatobacteraceae bacterium | reverse complement strand
GGCCCTGACGGTGAGCGGCTCCGGCGGGGCCACAGTGAACACGGTCGTTCTGCTCACGCCCGACGAGATCGACACCGCCACCCAGACCGGCGTGCAGTACACGGCGCCCGGGCAATAGCCAACGCCCAACGCCCGCCGCGCGCCGGCGCTCCAGGGCGGGCGGCCGATCGCTCACCTCATCGACACTGCACGCGCCCATACGACCGTACCGAACGGCAACGGACGGGCGCCATAGAGTCGCTCTGGCGCTCAGGGCGTGCGGCCCGAACTCCTCAGGCTGCGGGTGTGGGACGCGCCCGAGCGACACCACCGAACGACGGCCGAGCCGCTTCGCCGGCCGCGCCCGAACGGCATCTCGTCGCTGCGTTGGGTGCGTGGGGGACGTAGCGTCGCTGGTCTCAACCGGCCGGGGGTGCTTGCCGCACCGAGGTTGGGGCCTCCGGCCACGTCCCAGGAGGGCCCGTCCATGTCCACGCTCACCACGACCGCTGTAGAGCGGGTACCAGCCGATCCTCACTGAGCTTGAGCAGACCACGCTGCTTGGCTATCTGGCCGGCTACCGAGGGTTCACCCGGGAGGCGTACGCCCTCGATCTGCGTCAGATCACCGCCTGGTGCTGGCAACACGACAAGCGCCTGTTCGACGTCCGCCGAGTCGATATCGAATGCTTCGCCCGTGACCTCGAGGACCGCGGCAAGGCCCGCGCCACCGTCGGCCGCCGGCTCTGCACTGTGGTCGGCTTCTACCGCTACGCCGAGGAAGAAGACGTGATCGAACACTCGCCGGCCGTGCACATCCGCAGACCACGGATCGACTATGAGTCCCACGTCGCCCATCTCGACCGCAACGAGCTCGGCGCGATCTTGGTCTCCGCTGGCCTCTCATCGCCTCGGGACCATGCGCTGGTGTCACTGCTGGCGTTGAACGGGCTGCGAGTCTCCGAAGCGATCGGTGCCGACATCGACGCCCTCGGACTGGAGCGTGGCCATCGCACCCTCACCGTGATCCGCAAGGGCGGCAAGACAGCCACGATGCCCCTCGCACCGCGCGTTGCTCGCGCTGTCGATCTGGCGATCGGAGAACGACTCGACGGTCCGATCTTCGTCGAGGCCGACGGACGCCGATTCGACCGGCACGCAGCAGGGCGAGTCGTCCGTCGCATCGCCCGTCGAGCCGAGATCACCAAGCGAGTCGGCCCACACACCCTCCGTCACGCCTTCATCACCGCTGCCCTCGACGCCGGCGTGCCGCTGCGAGACGTGCAAGAGGCAGCCAGCCACGCCGACCCCCGCACAACCATGCGTTACGACCGCGGCCGTCAGTCCCTCGACCGGCACGCCACCTACATCGTCGCCACTTTCATCGCCGGAGCCGCCCGCTGAGCATCTCGTCGCTGTTCGGTGCGCCAGACGTGGCGCACCGAACAGCTGTGTCGACCTGGCACCCGCTACATCCAAGCCGGTCCTCCCGCCCGAGCGGCCACCCTCCAACCCGAAGTCGTCGCTCCGAGCGGGCAATCTGTGCGCAAGGCGTCACGTGGCATGACGGAGTAGATCGGGCTGGGGAGTCACCCAGGGACCGCAGGAACTCGTCTGTAGTTCTGACCGAATGAATGAAGGAGAGGACCAGGATGCAGCAGATCAGTAGCAAGAGAGAGTGGATCGCCCCCGCGTGTGGCGTGCTGGGGGTGCTGGCCGCGGTCCTGCTCTACTGGGCGATCCTGCCGGGAGTGGTTCTCGGCGCGGTCGCCGTTGTGCTTGGTTGGCGCACCCGCCGCAACGGGGGCAGCGAGCCCGGAAGCGTCGCCATAGCCCTGGGCATCGTCGCGATCTTTCTCGTGCCCTCGGCGCTGTTCATCGCCGACGGTGCAGAGGACTGGGGTCGGGACTGCGCGTTGGACCCGACCCATGATCCAAACTGCTGACTGACGGACCTCACATCCAGGGTTGGGAGTCGCCCCGACATGGAGGTGCCCACATGAGCGGGGCCGGGTGTCGTCCTACGAGATCCGGGTCATCAGCCCGACGAGTGACACGAGGCAGATACCGATCTGCCGATAGGCGCTCGACCGCTGGCTCCCTCACTTCGAGCCGATCGCGCCGCGCCTCACCGCTCGGCGCATCTTGACCTACGAAGCAGCCGAGCCCAAACGCGCGCACCGAACGACGATCCGTCGACGGGCGACGGCGCGCCCGAACGATCTACGAAGCTCTCTACTTGGGCGGTCGCCCTCGAGAGCGTCGCCGCCCCGGGATGACGTCGTCGCCCCCGATCCCATGAACCGGGCGCCCGTCCGCGTCCAGGTCGCCGATGGGGGTGGTGGCCCATCTCTCGCGCCGGGCTGTCGTCCTGCGCAGGGTGCTGGATACACCCGTGACACCGGTGGCGGTCGGAGCGGCTGGCTGGGCCTGCCGAGAGGGGGGTCGCCGGGAAGCGGTCAAGAAGCTTCGATACACCCGCGGAAAAGTTTGTATCGACGTATCAGCGGCCGACTCGTGGCGGTCGGTCGATTTGATACACAACCTGGGCTGACGCGGATCGAGCGACCGGCGATGAGATCGATCTTTCATGAGCGGCACAGAAGGTTGCTCAGGGCGAACACCGGTTCGCTCGACGTATCGTCGATGTATCAGTTCGTCAGATTTCGGGCTGTTTCATGACGTGATCGCCCGTGTCGGGCCGTCCGCCGCCGTTCGTGAAACGCCAGCTCAGCGGTATCAAACTTCACGAAAAACATGCTCTGACCTGGGCGTTTTCAGGCCTACGGATCAGACGGTTGGCCCGTGGCCCCGACACGGCGAACGGAGAACGCTGCCCACAGATGGCCGATTCGGCTAGCGACGCGGCACGCCGGACAGCGGCCGCCGTAGGTTGAGCGGCTCGACCTCGAGCGCAGCGCTTGGAGATCGGTTGGTGATTCTTGGGAGCCCACCGCCACCGATATCGGCCTTTACCCGAGTGCCCAAGGGTTGATTGGTCAACGCGTCATGCTTCGGGTGTGGGCGATGAGCATCTCGAGCCGGGCGCGTACAGCGAGCTGATCACGCAGTCGTTGAGCTCGATGCTGAGCGGTGACGACGCGGAGACCAGAGCCCTCGTCGCGAACGTGCGCGCCGCCGACGTCTCCGACCGGCTGGCCCGCCACCTCTCCGAGATCGTTGCTCGCGTGGTCGCATCGTTGGACGAGGGGAGCCGGGTCGAACGTGCCGGAGAGATCGCTGCCGAGTTGATTCGGCTACTGGACGAGCTCCGACCGGGTGTCGGCACGTTGGAGGACGGACCCGTTCCACCGCTCCGCCTCCTCGAGGGGATCCGTGCGAGGCGTCCTGATGGCACCCTGAGCGACCTCGAGCTGCCGCTGACGCCACTGCTCGACACGACGGTGCTGACCAACGCCCGCGGCGAGCCGGCGATCCAGCACGAGCTCGCGGCCGAGATCCCGTCGGCGGTGAGCGTCGACATCCTGATGGCCTTCGTCCGATGGAGTGGCGTGCGGCCGCTGATGCAGGCGTTCCAACGGCATCGCGATGCGGGACGTCGAGTTCGCTTGATCACGACGACGTACACGAACAGCACAGAAGCCCGAGCGCTTGACGCGTTGGCGGCCATCGGCGCTGAGGTCCGGGTCTCGTACGACACCTCGACCACGCGGCTGCATGCGAAGGCCTGGTTGTTCCACCGAGGCCGTGGTGCAACCACCGCCTACATCGGGTCTTCGAACCTGACGCACAGCGCCCAAGTGGCGGGGCTGGAGTGGAACGTTCGCGTTGCGGGACTGCAAAATCCAGCCGTCGTGTCCAAGATGGCCGCCGTCTTCGAGTCCTACTGGGAGAGCGACGACTTCGTGCCCTACGACCGGGTCGAGTTCCTCGAGCGAACGCTGGTTGTCGACGACGGACGACAGCGATTTGAGCTGCCGCCGACGGAGATCCACCTCCGTCCGTTCCAGCAGCGTCTGCTCGAACAGATCGAGGTTGCTCGACGCCACGGTTGGCACCGGAACCTCCTCGTCGCCGCCACCGGGACGGGCAAGACGGTCATGGCCGCGATCGACTACGTCTTCCTCAGGTCGTCACTCCCACGGGCGCGGCTGCTGTTCGTCGCTCACCGCCAGGAGATCCTCGAGCAGAGCCGGGCGACGTTCCGGCATGCGCTCCGCGATGCGAGCTTCGGCGAGCTGTGGGTGGGGCAGCACCGACCACAGCGGTTCGACCATGTCTTCGCGTCCATCCAGAGTCTGAACGCGGTCGGGCTCGCCGCGCTTGATCCGGCGCACTTCGACGTCGTGATCGTCGACGAGTTCCATCACGCGGCAGCGCCGTCGTATCGAGCTCTCCTCGAGCATGTCGACCCGATCGAGCTCCTCGGGCTGACGGCGACCCCGGAACGAGCCGACGGCCTGGACATCCTGCGCTACTTCGACGGTCGGATCGCAGCCGAGCTGCGGGTCTGGGACGCCATCGATCAGCAATACCTCGTCCCGTTCACCTACTACGGCATCCACGACGGCCTGGACCTGACCGACGTGCCGTGGCGACGGGGCCAGGGCTACGACGTCGACGCCCTCACCAACGTCTACACGGCGAACGACATCTGGGTGAGCCAGCTCGTCAACCAGCTGCGAGCGCGTGTCACCGACGTGACGACGATGCGGGCGCTCGGGTTCTGCGTCTCCGTCGAGCACGCCCGCTTCATGGCCCGGCAATTCCAGCAGCGCGGGATCGCTGCACGCGCGGTGTGGGGTGATTCGAGCCCGGAGGATCGGCGCTCCGCGCTGCGCGACCTGGCCGATGGCAACGTCGCCGTCCTGTTCACCGTGGATCTCTTCAACGAGGGCATCGATGTTCCCAACGTCGACACGCTCCTCCTGCTGCGCCCGACGGAGAGCGCCACGCTCTTCCTGCAGCAACTCGGTCGAGGCCTCCGCCGTGCCGTCGGGAAGTCGGAGTGCACGGTCCTCGACTTCGTCGGGCTGCACCGCCGTGAGTTCCGCTTCGACCTGCGGTACCGAGCGCTCCTCGGCGGCACCCGACACGATCTCCAGCAGCAGCTCGAACGCAACTTCCCGTTCTTGCCGGCGGGCTGTCACTTCGAGCTCGACCCGGTCGCCCGGGACATCGTGCTGGCGAGCATCAGGAACGCGATCCCAACCCGGTGGCCCGACCGAGTCGCCGAACTGCGGTCAATCGGCGACGTCCCGCTCTCGACGTTCTTCACCCAGAGCGGTCTCGAGCTGGCCGACATCTACGACAACAGCCGGAGCTGGTCCGAGCTGCGACGGGCCGCGAGCATGCCGACCGCCGCCGCCGGAGACAGCGAGACGCCCCTGCTGCGCGCGGTCGGCCGACTCCTGCACGTCGACGATGACGAGCGCATCGCTCGCTACCGGGACTTCGCCGTTGGCGACGACCTTCTCGACGTCGAGGCGCTCGATGAGCGAGGCCGGCGACTGCTGCGGATGTTCCTCGCCTCGATGCTCACCGACTCGGCCAGCGACACCCTGGAAGCGGCATGGACACGGCTGCGAGCCCATCCCCAGGTCTGCGCAGAGGTGGCCGAGCTCCTCGACGAGCTCGACGCCCAGGTCGATCACGTCCAGCCCGTGTTGTCGACCTCATCACGCGCCCCCCTCCACCTCCACGCTCGCTACACACGAATCGAGATTCAGGCCGCATTCGACGACGGCACTGCGATCCGTCCGCCACGCTGGGACAGTGGAGTGAAGTGGTTGCCTCGCGAGCAGACCGACGTGTTCGCGTTCACGCTCGACAAGACGAGCGGCGAGTTCTCACCAACGACCCGCTACCAGGACTACGCGATCAGCCCCGAGCTGATCCACTGGGAAAGCCAATCGACGACATCCGTCGCCAGCCCGACCGGTCAGCGTTACGTCCACCACGCCGAACAGGGGTCGAGTGTCGTGCTGTTCGCCCGTCTGCGAGCCGACGAGCGCGCCTTCTGGTGCTTGGGACCGGCGACCTACGTCAGACACGAGCGCGACCGTCCGATCGCCATCACCTGGCGACTACACCATCGGCTGCCAGCTGACCTCTACACCGCGTTCGCAGCGGCTGTCGCCTGAGCCACTCGCGATTGACGGAGGGCAGACCTATCCGCTGGGACGCCGGGCTTCGATCAGGCTGCTGAGCCCGGCGGCGATCTCCGCGTCACGGTCTCGTGTGGCGTGCTGGTAGATCAGGGCTGCTCGCGGAGACGAGTGGCCCATGCGGGCCATCAGCTCATTGGTACTCGCCCCAGTGGATGCCGTGGGGGTGTTGGCGGTGTGCCGGAGATCGTGGAAGTGGAGGCCTTCCAGTCCGACGGCGCGACGCGCCGCCGTCCAGTCCTGGTGGAAGGTCGCCGTGCGGAACGGGCGGTCGGCCTCGCCAGGAAAGATGAGGCCGTCGGAGCCGGGCGGCGTGAACTCATCGACGTGGGCGGCGAGGTCGGGGACGATGATCGCCGGGATCGCGACCTTGCGGATGCCCGCCTCGGTCTTCGGCGGTCCGAGAACGAGGGTGCCGTCGCGCAGCTGTTGGTACTGCTCGGCGACGGTCACGCTGGCGGCGCCGAGATCGAGGTGGCGGCGTCGGAGCGCCCTGAGCTCACCCTGGCGCAGGCCGCCGAACGTGGCGAGCAGGATCATCGCTCGCCAGCGAGGCTCGATTGCGTCAGCCAGTGCGTAGACCTGCTCGATGGTGGCGATCGGGCGCTCCTTCGGTCGCTCGACGGACGCTCCCTTGATCACGCACGGGTTGCGCGGGACGAGGCCGTCCTCCAACGCAGTCGCGAAGATGGCGTGCAGCAGGCGGTAGCACTTGGACATGGTCGAGGCGCCGGTGCCGGCGCCCAGCTTGTCGGCCCGCCAGGTGCGCACGGTGACCGGTGTGATCGAGGTCAGCTCGATGGCGCCGAGAGTCGGGAGGAGGTGGAGGCGGAGCTGGTCCTCGTAGAGCTCGCGGGTGCGGGGCCGGATGTCGGGCTTGTGCTGCAGCCACGTCGTGGCGTAGTCGGCGAGCGGGACCTTTCCGGCCTCCGGGTCGATCCAGTTGCCTCGCTCGAGGTCGGTGCGGGTGGCGGCGAGCCAGCTGTCGGCGAGGCCCTTCGTGCGGAACGTCTCGGGAGCGGTCCGCCAGACACCCTTGATCTGGTAGCGCGCCTGCCAGCGTCCGGACGGCAGCTTGCGGGCATTCCCCCACGGTCGACGGGCCACGAGGAGGAGCGTAGCTCGAATCGTGTGGCACGAATGTGGCACGCTCGCTCTTCCGAGCGGTTATCCACATCCTGTGGATTCTCAGAAAGTGCCATCTACCTGGACTTTCGAGGGGAGCGGATGAGGGGAATCGAACCCCCGTATTCAGCTTGGGAAGCTGATGTTCTGCCATTGAACTACATCCGCGAGCGGGTCGAAGGTTAGCCGTTGAGGGATGCCGGCCGACCCCGATCGGCGGTGACAGGCCCTGGCTATGGTGCGAGCCGTGATCCTCTCGGACCGCACCATCCGCGAGGAGTTGGCGGCCGGCCGGATCGTGATCGAGCCGTTCGACGACGGCCTCGTGCAGCCGTCGTCCGTCGACGTGCGGCTGGATCGCCTGTTCCGAGTCTTCCGCAACCACACCGCCGGCGTGATCGACGTCAAGCGCGACCTCGCTGACCTCACCGAGCTGGTCGAGATCCCCGACGACGGCGTGTTCATGCTCCATCCCGGCGAGTTCGTGCTCGGCTCGACGCTCGAAAGCGTGGCCGTACCGGACGACCTCGTGGCCAGGATCGAAGGCAAAAGTTCTTTGGGAAGGCTGGGGCTGCTGATCCACAGCAGCCTGCCGGCGTCGGAGCCTCTCCTGGTGCTCGATGACGGCGGTCTCGCGCTGCGCACCGTCGGTGAGATCGTCAAGGAGCCGCGGGCGTGCTCTGTGGTCGCCTTTGACCCGGACAGCTTCGAGGTCGGCTATCACCGCGTCACCGGCACGTTCGAGGGACCGGCCGACCGGATTTACGAGGTGCGCCTGGGGTCGGGCCGCAGCGTCCACGTGACCGCCGGCCACAACCTCTTCACGCTCGACCGAGACGGGGAGATCCGCAAGATCCGCACCGGCGAGCTCGCCGTCGGGGTGCAGGTCGCCGTCCCCCGCTCCGTGCCCGAGCCTCCCTCCACGGTTACCGACCTCGACCTGCTTGACCTGCTGCCAGACGGCGAGCGTGCACACCTGCGGATCTCGGGTCCGACCATCGCGATAGCCCACCGCGCGCATCGCCGTGAGGTGGCCTCCCTGCTCGCCTCAATGGGCTTTGCGACGAGCTACTACCGGCGGCGGGACTGCCTTCCGTGGTCGATCGCCGCCCAGATCCCGCACCTGATCGCACGGCTCACGCCGGCCGACCGGCTCCACCGCCGCACCGAGCGCCACAGCCTGCCGTCGACCATCACCGTGGACGAGGAGCTCGCCTGGTTGCTCGGCATGTACGTCGCCGAGGGATATCGGCGGGCCAACCAGGTCGTCATCTCGAACACCGACCAGGCTCGGCTCGACCGGCTTCAGACGACCGTCCGCCGACTCGGTCTCCCCGTCTACCGCTCCACCGGTGCCGTCACGTGCTGCTCACGCCTGCTGAGCGACGTGGTTGGCTGGTTGGGGACCGGCGGGTGCGCTCCGACCAAGCGCGTGCCGCCGATCGTGTTCGGCTGGCCGGACGCGCTGGTCCGGAGCTTCCTCGACGGTTTGGTCGACGGCAACGGATCGGTGGGCGGGGGCCGCACGTCCGTCTGGACAACGTCGGCCGGTCTCGCTGACGACGTGTTGCTTCTGTTCGCTCGACTCGGCCGGCGGGCGGCATGGACGTGCAAGACGACCGCCAACCTCCCGTTGTTCCAGGTGTACGCCCCGGACGGCGAGCACAAGCTGTTGACCTCCGTACCGCTGCCGGACCGCCTGCTGACACGGGCCCGCCACGACGCGGCACTGTCGCAGGTCGAGGCGGCCCGGCTGGCCGGCTACCGCCATCCCTCAGATCTCAACAACATCGAGGGCCGGCGCGGTCGCGACGCCGTCCGCTTCTCGACGTTGCGCCGGCTGGCGGACGCTTACGGTGCGCGCCTCTCGACGGACGGCGTGGCGAATCGGCTGCGGCGGCTGACCGACGGTGGGCTGGCATGGGACCGCGTTGTCGAGGTCGTCGACACCGGACGGATCGAGCCGGTGTACGACCTGGAGGTGCGGCCGGCCGGGCGCAAGATCGAGAACTTCCTCGCCGGTGCGGGTGGGGTGTTCGTTGCCAACACGGCCGGGTTCGTCGATTCGGGATTTCGCGGACACATCACGCTCGAGTTGGCCAACGTGGCCAGTCTGCCGATCACGCTGTACCCGGGGATGAAGATCGGCCAGCTCAGCTTCATGCGCATGACCACGCCGGCGGACCGCCCGTACGGCAAGGGCGCGACGGGTTCCAAGTACCAGGGCCAGCGGGGGCCGACCCCGAGTCGGTACTTCCAGAACTTCGAATGACGCGATGAGACGGGGTGATCGATGACCGCTCATCGGGGCACTGTCATCGCTCATCGGGGCACCCATCGACGCATGCGATGGGTTCGAGGCTTCGCCGTCAACCGGGCACCAATGACCGTGTCGCCGCAAAGCCGGCGACGGAGAAGCACCGTGCTGATGGTTCGCTCGCTCGAAGACTCGCTCGCCCACGGCTCATCACGCCGCCGCGGTCGTCTTCATCTGGCCTCGTGTCGCACGGGGGAATGAGATCACCCGCCATGCCTCGCCTGCGCCGCGTCTCGCCGGACACGCCCGGATGGACTCGCCGCAAGCGCGGCAAGGGGTTCGTCTACCTCGACGAGCACGGCCAGCGGGTCGGCGCTGATGACGTCGCCCGCATCAAGGCCCTGGCCATCCCGCCGGCGTGGACCGACGTGTGGATCAGCCCTGCGCCGAACGGGCACATCCAGGCGCTCGGCACCGACGTCGCCGGTCGCCGCCAGTACCTGTACCACGCGGCGTGGCGCGAGCAGCGCGACCAGGCCAAGCACGCCAGGGTCGTCGAGGTGGCAGCCCGGCTGCCCGTCGCGCGGGCCCGCATCGCCAAGCACCTGGCCGAGCCCGGGATGCCCAAGGAGCGAGCGCTGGCGCTGGCCTTCCGCCTGCTCGACATCGGCTTCTTCCGCATCGGCGGTGAGGGCTACACCGAGGTGAACGGCAGCTACGGCCTGGCCACGATCGAGCAGCAGCACGTGCGGCTCAGTGGCGATCAGGTGGTGTTCGACTACGTCGCCAAGTCGGGACAGGAGCGCTTGATCGTGGTCGAGGATCCCGAGGTCCTCGGCGCCGTGCGCACGCTGCTACGCCGTCGCGGTGGCGGCGCTGGCCTGCTGGCCTACAAGGTGGGCCGGCAGTGGCGAGACATCACGTCCGATGACATCAACGTCTACGTGAAGGACACCGTCGGCGGTGACGTGTCGGCCAAGGACTTCCGGACCTGGCACGGCACCGTCCTCGCCGCCGTCGCGCTGGCCGGTCTGGTCGAGGATCAACCGTCGCCGACCAGGCGCAAGAAGGCGATCAGCCGGGCGATGAAAGACGTCGCCGAGTCGCTCGGCAACACCCCAACGGTCGCCCGCAAGTCCTACGTCGACCCTCGCGTCGTCGAGCGGTTCGATCAGGGAGTGACCATCGAGCCGGCGATGCAGGCGGCCAAGCCGGGGCGCACCACGCGCACACGTCGCAAGGTCGAGCGCGCGGTCCTCGAGCTGCTCCAAGTCGACGGCTGACGCAACGAGAGGTGGACGGGGTCGCCAATCTCTACGTGACCATCGATGAGGGAATGACGTCACAACGGCGTTGACATGACATCATAATGATGTCATACTGGCGTCGTGGAGTTGTCCGACTACGTCGACCAATTGCGCGACCGTCTGGTGGCGGCCGCCGCCCGCGACGACCAAGTCAGTGAGGCGGTGGCCCGTCTCGCCGACGCCTTCGACGGCGCTATTCGGATGACGCTCCTCGAAGCACTCGCCGACGCCGCAGACGAGATCAGCGCCGAGCTGCCCGGCGGTGCGGTCGAGCTGCGCTTCAGAGGGCGTCAGCCCGAGTTCGTCGTGACGCCGCCCACCGACCGTGATGAGCCCGAGCCGTCGCCTCCCGACGCAGCAACCCCGGCCGGCGACCCCGACGACGAGCCGGCGACAGCCCGCCTCACCCTGCGGCTGCCGGAGGCGCTGAAGCAGCGCGTCGACGAGACGGCCGGGCGCGCCCGCCTGTCCACCAACACCTGTCTGGTCGAAACCATCCGCACTGCCGTCAACGCGCCCGACGTCCGGCGTCGGGGCCGTGGCCGCCAGCTCTCCGGCTGGGCCCGCTGAGTACCAACAAACCGAGCCGAACCAAGGAGCTTCCATGCACCGCTTCCCCACCCCGACCCCGCCGCAGCTCGTGGTCGAGTTCCGCGCCGGCACCG
>JBPCJL010000392.1:0-21233 GCA_051005355.1 Ilumatobacteraceae bacterium | reverse complement strand
TGAACCGGCTCGGTGTCTCGCACATCCCGGAGGATCGCGAGAAGCACGGGTTCATCGGGAGCTACTCGGTGGCCAGCAACTTCGTGCTCGAGCGCTTCGACGAGCGGCCGTACGCCAAGGGTGTCGTACGCGACTTCGGCGCCGTCGAGGCGCACGCCACCGAGATGGTCGAGCGGTTCGACGTACGGCCACGCAACATCGACCTGCCGATGGGGGCGCTGTCGGGTGGCAACAAGCAGAAGGTGATCGTGGCGCGGGAGCTGACCCAGGGCGCCGAGCTGGTGATCGCCGCCCAGCCGACGCGCGGCGTCGACGTCGGGTCGATCGAGTTCATCCACAACCAGCTCGTCGAGCAGCGCGATCGTGGCGTGGCGGTGCTGCTGGTGTCGGCGGAGCTGGACGAGATCCTGTCGCTGTCGGATCGGGTGGCCGTGATCTACGAGGGCCGGATCCAGGACGTCATGCCCGTCGCCGACGCGACCAGGGAGCGCATCGGCCTGCTGATGGCGGGCGACCGGACGGACGAGCCGGCCTGATCAGCGGGCCAGCTCGGCCGTCGCCGCCACGGTGATGCCGCCGCGGGCGCGCTGCGTGAGGGTCACCGTGACGCGGTGTGGCTTGGCGGTGGCCATGATCTCGCTGGCGATCTCGGCCGCCAGCGCCTCGGCGAAGGCTGGCCGATCGCGAAAGCGCCAGAGGTAGAGCTTGAGGCTCTTCGACTCCACACACCAGCCGTCGGGGGCGTAGGCGATCTCGACCGTCGAGAGGTCGGGCTGGCTGGTCACCGGGCAGAGGGAGGCGACCTCCTCAGTGCGCAGGCGCACCTCGGTCACGTGGCCGGGTGCCGGGAAGACCTCGACGTGGTCGATCGGTTGGCGGACCGTCGAGCCGAGCACCGTGAGGCCGTCGGTCATGGCGCTCCAGGCTATGGGGGCGCCGTGACCCTCTAACCTCGCCGTGATGACCGGCCACCTGACGCCCGAGCTGCTCGTCAGGGCGCCAAAGGCCGTGCTGCACGACCACCTCGACGGCGGGCTGCGGCCGGCGACGGTCATGGACCTGGCCCGCGAGTACGGCTACACCGGCTTGCCGACAACGGACCCCGACGAGCTGGCCCACTGGTTCAACCGGGGCGCCAAGCGCAACGACCTGGTGCTGTACCTGGAGACGTTCGCTCACACCGTCGGCGTGATGCAGCACCGAGACGTCATCGAGCGGGTGGCGTTCGAGTCCGCCCAGGATCTCGCCAACGACGGCGTCGTGTACGCCGAGGTGCGCATGGCGCCCGAGCTGTGCACGACGGCCGGGCTGACGCTGGACGAGGTGATGCAGGCCATCCTCGACGGGTTCGCCAAGGGCTCGGCCGGCACCGACCTGGCGATCTACGCCATCGCCACGGCGATGCGCACCGCCGCGCGCAGCCAGGAGATCGCCGAGCTGGCGGTGAAGTGGCGTGACGCCGGCGTGGTCGGGTTCGACATCGCCGGCGCCGAGGCCGGGTACCCGCCGACCCGGCACCTCGACGCCTTTCAGTACGTGATGCGGGCCAACTTCCACACCACGATCCACGCCGGGGAGGCGTTCGGGCTGCCGTCAATCTGGGAAGCAGTGCAGTGGTGTGGCGCCGAGCGGCTGGGCCACGGGGTGCGCATCGTCGACGACATCACGGGGCCGATCGGCGGCGAGCAGCTGGGGCGGCTGGCGGCGTACGTGCGCGACACGCGCATCCCGCTCGAGCTGTGTCCGACGTCGAACGTCAACACCGGCGTCGTGAAGTCGATCGCCGAGCACCCGATCGAGATGCTGCGGCGGCTGCGGTTCCGGGTCACGGTGAACACGGACAACCGGCTGATGAGCGACACGTCGATGACCAAGGAGATGTTGCAGTTGCAACATGCCTTCGGGTGGGGGCTCGACGACTTCGAGTGGATCACGATCAACACGGTGAAGAGCGCGTTCGCCCCGTTTCCCGAGCGGTTGCGGATCATCAATGGCGTGATCAAGCCGCGCTACGCGCTGCTCAAGGCCGAGATGGCGTTCGGCGAGTGAGCGGCGGGAGCATCTCCGTGCCGGCGGCGACCGTCGAGGTGACGATCGTCGAGCACCCGCTGGTCGCCGATGCGCTGGCACAGATCCGCGACAAGACGACGCCGAACGCGCTGTTCCGCCAGAACCTCGAGCGCATCGGGACGCTGCTCCTAGCGCGCGCCACCGAGACGCTGCCCACGTTCGACACGACGGTCGAGACGCCGCTGACCTCGGCGCCGGCGCGGCGCCTGGCCGTGCAGCCGATCGTGGTGCCGATCCTGCGCGCCGGTCTCGGGTTCGTCCACGCCGCCCAGGAACTGCTGCCGGCGGCCGACGTGGGGTTCATCGGCATCAGCCGGGACGAGGCGACGTTCGCCCCGCTGCCGTACGTCAACAAGCTGCCAGAGTCGCTGGCCGGCCGCACGGTCATCGTGACCGACCCGATGCTGGCAACTGGAGGGTCGCTCGTGCACACGGTCGAGCTGCTGCTCGAACGGGACGCCCCGACCCCGATCACCGTCGTCTGCGCGCTGTGCGCCCCCGAAGGCATCCAGCGTCTCCGCGACGCCGACCTCGGCGTCACCGGCCCCGCCCTCCACATCGTGACCGCCGACGTGGACGATCGTCTCAACGACTCCGCCTTCATCGTCCCCGGACTCGGCGACGCCGGCGACCGCCAATTCGGCCCCCCCGCCTGAGAAGAAGACGGTTCTCAAGCGTTTTCAGTAGTCACCGGTGAACGAAAACCACGCGAAGAACGATCGGGTTCCGTTTGCCACGGTTGGTCGCGCCCAGGAGAGGTGTGATGAACCGTCCAGATGTCCTTCAACTCTTCGCCGGCCAGCACTGGGTCGCTTCGACCGAGCAGTTGCGTGACCTGTCGGTCTCGCCGAGCATGATCTACCGGGCTCGGCGCGCCGGGATCGTCACCACCGTGTTCCCTGGCGTGCTGCAGTTGACCGGCACGACCGAGACCTTCGCGTCGAAGGCGATGACGCTGCAGCTCCACATCGGCAGGGAGGTGTTCATCAGCGGGTTCAGCGCCGGCAGGATCCACAATCTGCGGGACATGCCCAAACGACT
The DNA here is from genome assembly GCA_051005355.1 of Ilumatobacteraceae bacterium. Taxonomy (GTDB): domain Bacteria; phylum Actinomycetota; class Acidimicrobiia; order Acidimicrobiales; family Ilumatobacteraceae; genus JALZMG01. Next base: position 18,122 of record JBPCJL010000392.1, on the reverse strand, counting down.
CGTCGAATGCACGATCGTCGAGACCCGCAAGGTTGTGCTGCCGCCATGGGGGCGACTGCACGTGACGACCTGGTTCGATCAGGACCGCGACGTGACGACGCAACCGGACGGCCTGCGGGTGGCGACGCCGCTGCGCATGCTCTTCCGTCTTGCTTGGGTCTTCAACCAGTACCGCTTCGAACGAGCTGCCGAGGACGCCTGGCACCTCGGCCTAGTCACGCCGGCGGCCGCCCAGGACTACCTGCGCTTTGTACGCCGCAGCGGCCGGGCCGGCGTCATCAAGTTCGAGCGCTGGCTGGAGCGCGTGGCGTCTCGAACCCGGCCCAGCCAGAGCGGGTTGGAGCTGGCCGTCGTCGACGCGATTCGACGGGCGGGGCTGCCCGAGCCGGAGCGCCAGCTCGCTCTGATCCTGCGCACCGGTGAGCTGATCCACGTCGATGTCGCGTGGCCGCAAGTGCGGCTGGGCGTCGAGCCGGGCCACAGCTGGTGGCACGGCGGGGACCTCAAGCAGCGGGCCGATCAGGCTCGCGATCGAGCCTGCGACGAGATCGGCTGGCGCATCGTCCGCGTCGACGAGTCGGTGCGCGAGGACCTGGCCGCCTTCGGTCGCCAACTTCGTGTCATTTACGACCAGCGCCGGCGGTCACTGCGGTCGTCGTGAAGGTTCTTCGCGTGGTTTTCGTTCACTGGTGACTACTGAAAACGCTTGAGAACCGTATCTTCGAGTGCTTGGAGGGCGGGGGTGGGGTCGGTGGCGATGGATTCGGCGTAGAGCTTGAGTTTGGGTTCGGTGCCGCTGGGGCGGAGCTGGAGGCGAGTGCCGCCGTGCAGCACGAGGCGCAGGAGGGTGGCCTCTTCGAACCACACGACGTCCTCCACGGCCAGCCCGGCCAGATCCGTCGGGGGCGCCTGCTGCAACGCAAGCAGCACCTCGGCGGCATCGTGCGACGCCATCTCCACCGACCGTTCGGCGATGACGTAGCGCCCGTACCGGGCGGCGATCTCGTCCAGCCGGCCCTGCACCGTCGTCCCGTTCTCCTCGGCCACGGCCGCGATCTCGGCCAGCAGCACGGCGGCGGAGATCCCGTCCTTGTCCAGCGGTCCTGCCGGCGGCGGCGCCACCAGGTACCCGAGCGCCTGCTCGTAGGCGAACACGCAGCGCAGCTCGGGTCGCTCCAGGATCGCCCGGCCCATCCACTTGAACCCCGTGTACGTCTCGGCGAAGTGCACGCCGTGGTCGGCCGCCATCCGGCCGAGCAGCGACGACGACACCAGCGTCGTGACGACCAAACGATCGTCGCCGGTCGTGTGGCGCAGGATGTGCTCGGCCAGCAACCACCCGATCTCGTCGCCGCCCAACCGCCGCCACGACCCGTCGGCCTGCGGCACCGCCGCACCCAGCCGGTCGCCGTCCGGATCGTTGGCCAGCGCCAGCGCAGCCCGCCGCTCGACGGCCAGCTCGACGACCAGATCCATCGCCCCCGGCTCTTCCGGGTTGGGGAACGCCACCGTCGGGAACGCCGCGTCCGGCTCGGCCTGCGCCCCCACCACCGCCGGCCCCGGCAGCCCGGCGGCGGCGAACGCCCGCAACGCGATCGCCCCCGCCACGCCGTGCATCGGTGTGTACGCGACGGCCACCCCAGGCACGTCGGACCGCAACCGGACGGCGGCGGCCGCCGCCACGTACCGATCCACGATCGACGGGTCGAGCACCTCGATCAGCGGATCGTCCGTCGCCGCCAGCTCCACTCGGGTTGGCTCCACCGAAGCGATCTGCGTTGCGATCTCGACGTCTCGTGGCGACACGATCTGGGCGCCGTCGCCGAGGTACACCTTGTAGCCGTTGTCGGCCGGCGGGTTGTGCGACGCCGTGACCATCACGCCGGCGGCGGCGCCGAGCTCGAGCAGCGTCCACGCCAGGACCGGGGTCGGCAACGCCGTCGGCAGCACCCGGACCCGGAGCCCGGCCGCAGCGACGACCCGCGCCGTGTCGAGGGCGAACACGTCGCTCTTGCGTCGCGCGTCGTAGCCGATCACGATCCCTCGAGCCGCCGAATCGGGCTCGGCGTCGCGCACGTACGCCGCCAGCCCGGCCGCGGCCTGCCGCACCACCAACCGGTTCATCCGCCGTGGCCCGGCACCCACCGGCGCCCGCAGCCCCGCCGTCCCGAACGTCAGCCGGCCCGAGAAGCGATCGACCAGCTCGTCCGTCGGCGCCGCCAGCAGTGCCCGCAGCTCGGCCCGCACGTCCTCGTCCGGCTCGGCCTCCAGCCACGTCTGCGCCGTGGCCAGCGCCTCGGCCGGCGTCACGAGATCAACGTGCGCAGCTCGACCAGCGGTCGCGGACCCACGTGGCTGATCACCTCGGCGGCGGCGACCGATCCGAGACGGGCGCACTCCTCCAAGGGTCGATCCTGGGTCAGCCCGAACAGGAACCCGGCGGCGTACAGGTCGCCGGCCCCCGTCGTGTCGAGCACCTGCTGGACCGGTGACGCCGGCACCGCCACGACGTCGTCCTCGGTCACCACGAACGAACCGAACGCCCCCGCCGTGATCGCCGCCAGCTCGCAGCTGCCGCGCACCACGCCGATCGCCTCGTCCACCGAGGCGACCTGGTACAGCGACATCAGCTCCTCGCCGTTGCCGAACAGGATGTCGACGTCCTCGCGCACCAGCGCCACGAAGTCGTCTCGATGACGGTCGACGCAGAACGAGTCCGACAGCGTCAACGACACCTTGCGTCCGCTGCCGTGGGCGACGGTGGCGGCCCGGCGGAACGCCTTCTTGGCGTCGTCGCGGTCGAACAGGTAACCCTCCATGTACAGCACGGCGCCGGCAGCGACCGTCTCCTCGTCGAGGTCGTCGGCCGATAAGAGGCTGGACACCCCCAGGTACGTGCTCATGGTGCGCTGGGCGTCCGGCGTCACGACGATCACGCACCGCCCGGTCGGCGTGTCCTCCTCGGGCGCGCCCGGCCGGAACCCGACCCCAACGGCGTTCAGGTCGTGGCCGAACACCCGCCCCAGGTCGTCGTCGGACACCTTGCCGATGTACGCCGCCCGGCCACCGAGGCTGGCCACGCCGCACATCGTGTTGGCCGCCGAACCGCCGCTCATCTCCACCGCCGAGCCGAGCGCCCGGTACAGGTCGACGGCGCGCGGCAGGTCGATCAGCTCCATCGATCCCTTGACGAGATCGTGGTCGACGAGGAACCCGTCTGTGGCGTGAGCGATCACGTCGACGAGCGCATTGCCGATGCCGACCACGTCGAACCGGACGCCGTCCTGGTGCTGCTCCGGCACGGGCGGCAACGCTACCGGTCCCGGTACGGTGACCCGGGTGACGACCGCCGACGCGCCCGTGCTCGACCCGTACCGCTTGCCCCGGGCCGTCGTGCCGGCGAGGTACGACGTCGAGCTGGCGCCGGACCTCGCCGCAGCAACCTTTACCGGGCAGGTACGCATCGCCGTGGACGTCACCGAACCGGTGGAGGAGTTGGTGCTCAACGCCGTCGACCTCGAGATCGCCGAGGTGCGCGTCGACGATCGGGAGGCGGCGTGGTCGCTGCAGCCCGAGACCGAGCGGTTGATGATCCGCCCGGCCGACCGCCTCGAAGCCGGACAGGTGGAGGTCGCCATCTCGTTCACCGGGATCCTCAACGACAAGTTGCGCGGCTTCTACCGCAGCACCTTCCGTGACGACGACGGCACCGAGCACGTCATCGCCACCACGCAGATGGAGTCGACCGACTGCCGGCGCGCCTTCCCCTGCTGGGACGAGCCCGACTTCAAGGCCGTCTTCGGCATCACACTGATCGTCGACGACGACCTGCTCGCCGTCTCCAACGGACCCGAGGTCGAGCGCCGCGCCGGCCCGACCGACGGCAAGGTCACCATCCGCTTCGCCGACACGATGGTGATGAGCACCTACCTCGTCGCCTTCGTCGTCGGTCCGCTCGTGGTCACCGACCCGGTCGACGTCGACGGCGTCCCGCTGCGGATCGTGCACGTGCCCGGCAAGGGCCACCTCACCGGGGCGGGGCTCGACATCGGGGCCTTCGCCCTGCGGTGGTTCCAGGACTACTACGGGATCCCGTACCCCAGCGACAAGGTCGACCTGCTGGCGCTGCCCGACTTCGCCGCCGGGGCCATGGAGAACCTCGGCTGCATCACGTTCCGTGAGAACCTGCTGCTGCTCGACCCGGCCACCAGCACGCAGGCCGAGCAGCAGAACATCGCCGACGTCGTCGCCCACGAGTTGGCCCACATGTGGTTCGGCGACCTCGTCACCATGCGTTGGTGGAACGGCATCTGGCTCAACGAGGCTTTCGCCACGTTCATGGAGCTGGCCGCCTGCGACGCCTACAAGCCCGAGTGGGGGCGCTGGACGCTGTTCGGTCTCGAGCGGTCCGCCGCCTTCGAGACGGACTCGCTGCGCAGCACCCGCCCCGTCGAGTACGAGGTGCGCTCGCCGCAGGACTGCGAGGGCATGTTCGACGTGCTCACGTACCAGAAGGGCGGCGCCCTCCTGCGGATGCTCGAGCCGTACCTCGGCGAGGACCGCTTCCAGGCCGGCGTCAGCCACTACCTGCGCACCCACGAGTACGCCAACACCGAGACCAACGACCTGTGGGACGCCATCGAGGAGACGACGGGCGACCCGGTGCGGCGGATGATGGACTCGTGGATCTGGCAGCCGGGCTACCCGCTCGTGCGAGCTTCGCTCGACGGCCAGGACCTCGTGCTGCGCCAGCAGCGCTTCGCCTACGACGACGCCACGCTGGAGGCCGACGAGTCCCCGACCACGTGGCTGGTGCCGGTCCAAGTGCGTACGGGCGAGCGGTCCGAGACGGTGCTGCTCGACGGGCTCGAGGCGCGCCTCACGCTCCACGATCCGGCAGCGCCGGTGGTCGTCAACGCCGGCGGCCACGGCTTCTACCGCGTCAGCTACGACGCCACCCTGCGCGGCCGCATCTCCGGCGAGGTGCTCGGATCGCTCGGCACCTTGGAGCGCTACAACCTCGTCGACGACGCCTGGAACGAGGTGGTCGCCGGTCGTCTGCCGGCCGCCGAGTTCCTCGCTTTCGTGGAGGGCTTCGGTGGTGAAGACGAGCTGGCCGTGTGGCAGGCGATCGTGATCGGCCTGCGCGGGCTCGGCCGACTGCTCGACGACGCCGATCTGCCGGCGTTCCAGCTCCGGGTGCGGGCGCTGCTCGGTCCGGTCGTCACCCGTCTCGGCGAACCCGTCGACGGCGAGGACGACCTGCGGGCCAAGCTGCGCGGCCTGCTCACGGCCGCACTGGCCATCCAGGGCGCCGACGATTCAACCCGGGAGTGGGCGGCCGACGCCTACCGCCGCAGCGAGGAATCGCCTGCCTCCGTGGATCCCGAGCTGGTCGCCGCGGCCACGTCGATCGTCGCCTCGACGGCCGACGACGCCACGTTCGAGACGCTGGTCGACGGGTTCCGCCACGGCGCCACGCCGCAGGACCAGCTGCGCCACCTCTTCGCACTGGCCGAGGTCGACTCCAATCACCTCCTGCTCAGGGCGTGCGAGTTCGCCATGGGTGGCGAGGTGAAGACGCAAAACGCGCCGTTCCTGCTGCGCATGTGCATGGCCAACCGCCGCCACGGCGCGGCGGCGTGGCGTTTCGTCCGCCAACGCTGGGACGAGGCCAACGAGCGGTTCCCGAGCAACACCATCGTGCGGATGGTCGACTCGGTGAAGACCCTGACCGATCCCTCGGTGGCCGCGGACGTGCAGGCGTTCTTCGCCGAGCACCCAATCGAGCAGGCGGCCAAGACGCTGGACCAGATTCTCGAGCGCCAGCGCGTCAACGTCGCCCTCCGCCAGCGCGAGCACGCCCGCCTGGCCGCCGCCCTCGTCACCGCCTGACCCATCGGAGGGTTTGCTGCATCCGAGGGCTACGTGAGGGGAGGCCCCTCAGCAAACCCTGCGATGCGGGTAACCCTCGGATGGGTCACGGGCCGGGGAGGACGTACTCGGCGGCCCTCGCCGTCCGGGGGAGGGCGGCGAGGTCGACCCGCGGATCGAGGAGGCGCTGGCTCGGTCGGCCGTTGAACGAGACCCACGAGTCGGCGCGCACCTCGATGTCCGGATGGCCGCCGGCCACGGCGACGTCGCGGACGATGTGCGCGGCCGCCAACGCCAGGTCGGCCCGCGACGCCGCCTGCTCGACCTGCCAGGGCTCGAGCACGGTGGCCGGATCGACCACCCACTGCTCCCCGGTGGCCGCGTCGGTCAGCCGGTAGCGCAGCCACCCGGTCTTCTCGGTGAGCATCACGCGGAACGACCCGTAGTACCCCTCCTCCGTCCAGCGCACGTCACCGGCGTACGCAACGTGGCGCAGCGGCATTACCACCTGCACGACGGCCCACGCCACCAACGCCACCAGAAGCCATCGCCGCGGCCACGACCCAACTCGCGCCGGCGCCACGGCCGCCTGCGTTCGCTCACGGCGCAGCAGCCGCTGCGGCCAGTCGGGCGGGAAGAAGATCAGTGACCCGGCGATCATCACCCACGGGAACACGCCGATCGGGAACAGCCACCACGTGACGACGTGGAAGGCGACCAGCACCAGCCATGCCGGCAACCGGGTGCGTCGCCACAGCAGCAGGCCGACGATCGACAGGTCGAACAGCACGCCGACCCAGCTGGCTCCAAGTGCGACGCCGGGCTGATCGAGCAGCGGTCCGAGCACCGGCAGGTCCGTGCGCGCCGACAGCCACGTCTGCATCGGCTCGCCGCGCAGCAGCCAGTCGGCGTTCAGCTTGCCGAGACCGGCCATCCCATAGACGATCGCCAGCTGGAACCGCAGCATCCACACCACCACGGCCGGCACCGTCGTGCGGCCGGTGGTCGGGAGGACGACCAGCAGCGCCATGGCCAGCGTGACGTACCAATAGTGGTTGAGGTACAGGGCGGCGTCGATCAGCTCGCAGTAGGCGAACAGCCCGAGGTAGCCGGCGGCGGCCAGTCGCGTCCGGTACCCGACGGCGACGGCCAGCCCGAGCGGCACCATCGCCGCGACGACGAGGTACATCCACGGCGTCGGCAACGGACGGACCCACGTCGCCCGCGGGTAGGTCAGGTGGCGCTCGGGCGCCAAGTACAGCGACTCGACCCAGCCGTTGGCCAAGAACCGGGCGGCGCTGAACGCGCCGAGCAGCCCGAACAGGACGCGGTGAACCACCAGCGATGCGCTCGACACCGACCGCCAGAGCCAGTTCTGTCCTCCGCAACCGGCTGCATCGGGCCCGTTGCGAAGGACAGAACTGGTGGGATCAGCCGGAGCCGTCGCCGTCAGCATCGGAGAACCCGATCGTCACACCGAGCTTGCCGGCCACGTCGGCCGTGAGCAGCCGCTCGACCTCCGTGGCCCGGGCCCGACCCTGTTCGACGTCGCCGGACTCGTATCCGCCCATCGCCTCGGCGAGCGCGTCTTGCAAGCGCTGGTCGAGCTCGTCGCCGAGCAGCGGGCCCAGCCGGGTCATCACCGCGGCGACGCCCTGCAGCTGGGCGACGCGATCCACGGCTGGATCCTCGACTGGCGCGTCGCCCTCGGTCGACGGCTCCGTGGTCGTCGCCTTGACCGTCTGCACGGCGTCGTTGACGAGCATGGCCAGCCAATCGTTCACCTCGTCGCCGGTCAGTTCAGCCGAGAACGAGCGCCATTCCTCGAACAGCGCTCGACCCTCGGCGGCGACGACCGCCGCAGTGCTGGTGAGGTAGGCGCACCAGCGCTGGTCGGCCAGCAGGTCGGCGGCGTCGTCGCGCGTCAGCACGCTGCGCAGCGAGCGCAAGCCGCGGTTGTCGGACCCGACCGCCTCGGCCACCAACTCCGGCGTCAGCTCCTCGGCACCGGCGACGAGCTCTTCGATGCCGGCCGAGTCGACGACCCAGTCGATGCGGCCGGCCGAGCGGCGCTCCATCGCCGGCCCCATCCACACCGCTTGCGATCGCAACCAGCTGCGCCGAGCGGCGTCGATCGCCTCCACGGCATCTCCGAGTGTCCTTGCGTCGGGTGCGGCGCAGGCCGCATCGACCGCCGATGCCACCTCGCCGTTGTTCGCGCTGACCCCTTCGAACGATGGCACACCCACCTCGGTGGCGACGGCGGACATGGCCTCCTCACGGGAGGGTCCATCGTCGCCGCACGCCGCCAGAACGAACGCCAGCGCGAGCGCGAGGAGGGGTCTCAGCGCGGCCGATCGTTCACTCGCGCTTTGCGGCTCGCTCACAACGCCTCCAGGAAGGCCAGCAGCTCGGCCCGCTCATCGGCCGGCGCCGTGCGGAACGCCTCCATCGCCGCCGCCGCCTCGCCGCCGTGCCACAGGATGGCTTCCTCGAACGTCTCGGCCCGGCCGTCGTGGAGCAGGAACCGCTGGCCGTTCACCTCGTCGACCACGCCGAGGCCCCACAGCGGCGGCGTGCGCCACTCGCTCCCCGTGGCCTCGAAGTCCGGTCGCCCGTCGGCAAGCCCCCGACCCATGTCGTGGAGCAGGAGGTCGGTGTACGGGTGGATCACCTGCTCGGACAGCGCCACGAGGTCCGACTCCCCCGTCGTCACCGTCGGAGTGTGACACGACGAGCACCCGAACGACTCGAACCGCTCGGCACCCGCCTGCACCAACTCGGAGTCGACGTCTCGCAGCTCCGGGACGGCGAGGGTCCGGGCATAGAACGTGACGTCCTCCCGCCGCTCCTCGGTCAGCTCGGGCGACCCGCCACTGATGGCGACGGCGCACTCGTCCTGGTCGCCGGGGCAGTCCTCGTCCGGGAAGACCGACGACGTGATGCCGATGTCGCCGTGGAACGCCTCGACCACCTGCTGGCCGACCGAGCCGACGTTGGCCTTCCACCCGAAGCGGCCGAGCACCTCGGCCTGCTTCGTCGAGTCCCACACCCGGTTGGCCCGCCCGGAGATGCCGTCGCCATCACCGTCGTCGGGGTCAGCGGCGTCCAGCACCGCCTCCTCGGGGATGGTCTCGAGCAGCCCCATCCCGACCACCTGCGGCGCCAGGCGCGGCCCGATCATCGTTTCCTCGCCGAGCGGGCCGAACCTCGGGTCGGCCACCGAGAACGCCGGCCGGCGCAGCGTGTACGGCGTGCCGTCGCCGTACACGCCCTCGACCACCTCGTACTCGACGGCCACCTCGCCCTCGGCCGGGACACCGAGCGTGGCCCGATCCTGCAACTGGCCGCCATAGACCGGATCGTGCGCCGGCGCGCCGGTTGGCGTGGTGCCCGGCACGGAGAGGCGCAGCAGCAGACCGAGCCGGTCGGCCTCGCCCTCCGGCGCCGGTGGGGCGCCGCGCCCGTCGAGCACGTGGCACGACGAGCAGGCCTGGGCGTTGAACGTCGGCCCGAGGCCGTCGCGAGCATCGGTCGACGCCGGCGCCGTGACCCAGTTCTTGGTGAAGAAGCTGTCCCCGATCTCGAACTGCCGCCGCTGCGCGCCGGTGGGGTTCGGGGCCGGGAAGGCCAGCGAGTTGCGTGAGGTCAGCGGCCGCGTCGTGTCGCCGCCCAGCCGCGCGTCCAGCACAACTCCGCCGTCGCCGCCGCACGCCGCCACGAGCACGACAGCGGCGAGAGCCCCGACCCGAGATCGCACTCGCTCAGGCGGTGATGATCGTCAGGCCGAGCGCGTCGGCGGCGGCGATGATGCGGTCGGCCTGCGCGTCGAGGGCATTGATGCCATCCAGAACGGCGGCTCGGCCGGGGTCGTCGTCGGGTACGCCGTCGGCGAGGTGCTGGTCGAACGGAGCCGGGATCGCTTCCAGGGCGCCGACCGCATCGTCCACCGACGCCGTGAGGTCGGTGGCCACCTGCTCATCGGCCGCCTCGAACAGCGCCATCACCCCGGGACCCTCAGCGCCCGGGTAGGCCCCCGTGAGCACCATCCGGATCCCCAGCTCGTTGGCCACGAGGTCGGCGTTGGTGTTGTCGGAGAAGCACGAGTGCTCGTCCTCCTGCGAGCGGGCCTCGTAGGCGACGTTCATCCGCTCGTTGGCCAACTCGCCTCTCGTCAGGAAGCCGATCCCCGTGATGATGTCGGTCAGCGCCTCGTCCGGCTCGCGCTCGACGAAGGCAGCGCGGTAGTTGTCGGCGTCGGGCGCCCAGGCGTCGGCCATGGAGGTCAGGTCGTCGAGCAACTGCATGCTGGCCACCGTGAGGTACGTCATCCGCCGCTGCGCCTGCTCGTCCTCCGTGTAGTCGGTCACCGGCCGCTCACCAGGTCCCGAGTCCGACAGGTCCTGGCCCCACAGCAGGAACTCGATGGCGTGCCAGCCGCTCGAGATGTTGGCCTCGCCGCCCTCCTCGTTGAGCGAGGTGATGAGCTCGGCATCGATCGTCGGGTGATCGTCGACGGCGTTGATGATCCCCGCCGTCTCGTCCCCGTCGACGTAGTCGATGTAGGCCTCGTCGAGCGGCCAGGCGTTGATCTGCCCTTCCGGGCCGGTCTCCTCGTCGTCGATCGGCCCGCCGTAGAAGCGGAACGCCTCGGTCAGGCCGTAGTCGTTCCGGGCGGCGAGCCACGCCTGCTTGGCGGCGTCCATGGTCGCCTGGGTCGGATCGTCGGCGAAGGCCTGGATGGCCAGATCGAGCTCGGTGGCCGAGGCGAGGGAGGCGCCGTAGGCGGCGTGGACGCCGGCGGCGTAGTGCTCGACCACCTCGCGCTTGTCGTCGGCCGACGGGCCGTCCTCACCCCCGCACGAGGCGAGCAGCAGGGTGGCGGCGACGGGAACGACGCCGACAACTCGAAGTGTATGTCGCATGGCGGCGAACGATAGGCGGGCTTAACACTTGTCGCAAGCCACGAAAGGGAATACGACCGGACCCGAGCGTTGAAGGGCGGCGTGCGATTGACGTCCGTCCGGTGGACCTACTGGGAGGGAGTCGAACCCTGCTCGCCGACTCGGCGAGCACTCGGCGAGGCAAGCCTCCGTGGCGCCTGAACGGCCGCCGGAGGCGACACGAACGGCGCAGCGACGGGGTGGAGCTGAGGGGAATCGAACCCCTGGCCTCAACAGTGCGATTGTTGCGCTCTACCAACTGAGCTACAGCCCCGGGGCCGGGCCGAAGTGTACCGACGCGACAGGCCGCGTGAGGGCGTCGTTCAGACGGCCTGCGACCAGCGCTGGCGAGGGCGCCGCTGCTGGGGCCGCGCCGCTGCTTGACCGTTGCGCGCCCCACCACCCGCACGGTCGTCGAGCCGCCGACGCTGCTCGGCCGGTGCGGTGCGCCGACGGGGCGGCATCGCCTCACCGAACGGCTCGGGTTGGCGAGGCTGGCGGCGGACCGGCACGGATTCGTCGATGACATCGACCGGGCGGGGTCGCGGTCGCCGCCGGGGCAGCGCCGGCTCGTCGAGCACGTCGCTGGCCGCGTGGGCCCGCAGGATCGACGCCGTCGGCTCACCGGGCACGTCGGGCAGCAGCGGCCGTTGCCGAGCAACGGGCTGCGCATCGACGTCCTCTTCGAGCCATTCGGCGACCTCGACCCGCTCGCGGCGCGGTCGGCGTTCGCCGGCATCGACGCGGCGACGCGTGCGTGCAGGACGCTCCTCGTAGCGCACGGTCGGCCGATGGGCCCGACGGTGAACCGGCAGCTCGTTGAGGTCGTCGTCGAGCTCATCGCGCCGCAGTCGCGGGGCAACCGGAGCCGGATCGCGAGTCGCAGGGATCTCCTGCTTGCGTTTCTGGACCAGGAGGTACACGTACGTGCAGAGGCCGACGAAGGCGGCGCCGGCCACGTAGTACATCGACTGCTCCTGCATCGTGGCGGCGAGGAACAGCGAAGAACCGGCGATCAGCACCAGGACGAACAGGATGTTGGCGCGCCGGCGCTTGAGCCCGTCGTCGACCACTTCCGGCGAGCTGACCGCAGCGGTGGGGCGGTGACGGCGGCGATCTGCGGCTCGAGCCCCGCTGCCATGGTTGCGCGAGTGCACCTCCGCCGGCAAGGGCGGCGGGGTCCTGTGCTGGGGAGCGGGCAGCGTGGTTCGCTGGACGGCCCGCTGGTGGGTGCGCACGCCCGACCGCAGCACCGGGCGCCCGGCGGCGGCCGGACGGCGAAGCGGTGACGGCGGCGGGGGCAGCGGCGGCGGCGGGACCAGTGGCCGGGCCAGCGACCGCACGGTGACCGACCGAGGAGGCAGGGCCTTCTGCAAGCTCGAGAGCTGGTTGCGGAAGTCGGTGACCGACGAGTTCGGGCGGTTCTCGATGCGGGAGCGCAGCAGCGGCGGCAGGAGCACGGCAGCCCAGGCCGCGCCTACGACAAGCAGGACCAGTTGACCCATTCGGTGAGTTCGCCCTCGTTGATAGATGGAAAGCAGAGGCCCGCTCGGCGAGACGCTGCGGCGACCGACCAGTTGGGCGTTCTTTACGATTCTACGACATCTCACCCGAGGGAGCAACGACCGTCGCGTCGAGCGCCTCGCGGCGGTAGGTGCCGGAGCGCCCGCCGGTCTTCTCCCACAGCGCCAGCTCGCCGATGACCATCGACCGATCGGCCGACTTGCACATGTCGTAGATGGTCAGCGCGGCAGTGGCGCAGGCGTGCAGGGCCTCCATCTCCACGCCGGTCCGATCCACAGTGTCGACGTGCGCCTCGACAGCGACGTAGTCGTCACCCAGCTCGAAGTTCACCGACACGGCTCCGACGAGCAGCGGGTGGCAGAGGGGGATCATGTCCGAGGTCCGCTTGGCGGCTTGGATTCCGGCGACCCGAGCGACGGCCAGGACATCGCCCTTCTTGACCTCCCGGTTGGCGATGGCCGCAGTCGTCTCGGGCCGCATGAGGACCTTGCAGCGGGCCAGGGCGCGACGGTGCGTCGGCTCCTTCGGCGTCACGTCGACCATCCGGGCTCGACCCAGCGGATCGAGGTGGGTGAACGACAGATCGGTCATGGCCCAGAGTCTCGCGCGAGCGAGAGGAGCGCTTTCAGCCGCCGATCTGGCTCATCGACCGCCGTGGCCGGACGAAGTCGATCCGGTTGATGCGGTGGCCCGCCCACTTGGTGCCGACGGCCCGCTCGATCCGCCCGGCCAACTGGTCGTTGGACTCGCTGTTGCGGATCGCCGCGCGCAGATCGAACTCGTCGGTGGCGAACAGGCACGTCCGCAGCTGGCCGTCGGCGGTCAGGCGGACTCGGTCGCAGTCGCCGCAGAACGGCTTGGTCACGCTGGGGATGACGCCGATCGTGCCGCCGCCGTCCACGTACCGCCAGCGATCCGCCGGTGCGGCGCCCCGGGCCGGGAGCTTCTCGAGCGGGTAGACGGCGTCGATCCGCTCGACGATCTCGTCTTGTCCCACGACCGAACGGTCGTTCCAGCCACCCGACGCATCGAGCGGCATGAACTCGATGAACCGCACCTCGACGCCGCGGTCGCGCCCGAACGTGGCCAGCTCGACCAGCTCGTGATCGTTGACATCGCGCTGCACGACGGTGTTGACCTTCACCGGGTCGAACCCGGCCGCCTTGGCTGCGTCGATGCCGTCGAGCACGCGGTGCAGTTCGTCACGCCGTGTCATCTCGGCGAACCGGATCGGGTCGAGCGAGTCGAGGCTGATGTTGATCCGCGCCAGCCCGGCGGCGCGCAGCGGTGCGGCGAGCAAGCCGAGCGTGGCCCCGTTCGTCGTCATCGCCAGGTCGATGGGCCCGGCGGCGGTGCGCAGCGCGGCGAGCCGCTCGACCAACCCCACCACGTGGGCGCGCACCGTGGGCTCGCCGCCGGTCAAGCGGATCGAATCGACGCCGTAGCGCTCGACCATCAGCCGGGCGATGCGCTCGATCTCCTCGTACGTCAGGACCTCGTCACGCGGGAGCCACGTCATGTCCTCCGACATGCAGTAGGTGCAGCGAAAGTTGCAGCGGTCGGTGACCGAGATGCGCAGGTCGCGCACCACGCGCCCGAACGGATCGACCAGGTCGACGGTCATCTCTCAGAGCCTACGGCCGGATCATCAGCTCAACAGCAGCACGGCGACGTCGGCGCCGGCCGGGACACCGTCGCCGTCGGGCAGCACGACCAGCGCATCGGCGAGGGCCGTCGCAGCCAGCTGGTGGCTGCCCTGGGCCCCGACCGGGACGACGTGGTCCCGGCCGTCATCGGTGAACGAGCCGTTGAACCGCACCAGGTGCACCTTGCCGTCGGTCTGGCGGCGCAGGTCAACGTCGGTGACCGCGACGAGGCCCTGGCGCATGAGGTCGCGGTGGCCCATCATCCGCCGCAGGGCCGGGCGGGCGAGCAGTTCGAAGCTGATCAGCGAGCTGACCGGGTTGCCGGGCAGGCCGAAGATCGGCGCGCCGTCGAGGAGCCCGAAGGCGAACGGCTTTGCTGGCTTGATGGCCACCTGCATCCACCGCATATCGGCGATCCGGCCGAGCACCGCCTTCACCACGTCGTAGTCGCCCATGCTGACGCCACCGCTGGTGACGACGGCGTCGCACGTGGCGGCGGCGTCACGCAACGTCGACTCGAGGATCCGCTCGTCGTCGGGCAGGGTGCCGAGGTGGTCCACGACGCATCCGGCTGCGGCGAGCAGCGGGACGAGCATCCTCGAGTTGCTCTCGCGGATCTGCCCGGGGCGCAGCGGCCGCCCGTCGGTGACGAGCTCGTCGCCGGTCGACACGAGGGCGACGCGGGCGGCCGGCACGGCGCGCACCTGGCCGGCGTTGACGCTGGCCAACACCCCGGCCACGACCGGGCCGACGACGGTGCCGGCGGGGAAGATCGTCTCACCGCGCCGGACGTCTTCGCCGACTCCACGCACGGCGGCGCCTGGCGGGACGGACCGGCTGATGCGCACGCGATCCTCACCGAGGCGCTCGCTGTCCTCGACCATTGCCACGGCGTCGACGCCGGGCGGGAGCGCGGCGCCGGTCATGATGCGCACCGCTTCGCCGAGCCCGACCGTGGCGGCGTACGGCGCCGCGCCGGCGGCCGTCTCGGCCACCACGCGCAGCTCGACGGGCGGCGCGGCGAGGTCGGCGGCCCGCACGGCGTAGCCGTCGACGGCCGAGTTGGCGAACGGGGGGACGTCCTCCCCGGCGACCACGTCGTCGGCCAGCACCAACCCGAGGGCATCGCGCGATGACACGGTGACAGGCGCCAGCGGCGGACACGCCTCGAGCACCAGCCGTTGGGCGTCCTCGACGGGCGTCATCGCGGCGACCGTACCGGCAGACTCGACGGGTGGACCCGTCGGCGCGGCAGCTCCGGGCCGTGCCGGCGGACGGGCACGACGCCGAGTGGGAGACCTGGGACGGCGCCTACCGCGAGCAGCTGGCGCTGCGCTGGGAGAACGAGGCGTGGACGGCGACGCTCGATCTCGGCCGGCACCGGGCGCAGTACGTGATGCGGATCTCGGCCCTGTGGCGGTTGCGCCAGTTCCTGCTGTTCCGGGACCTCGAGCAACCGGACCTGTGGCTGGCCACGGACGGCCACGCCCGATGGGGCGAGGTCAACGGCGCCCACCGGACCGAGCTGGACGGGTGCCTCGACCTCGAGGTGATCGACAGCGCCTTCCCGGTGACATTGCCGATCCGGCGATTGCCGCTGCTCGTCGGGGACGTCGCCGAGCTGCCGGTGGTGACGGTCGACGTCGAGACGCTGGAGGTCTCCGTGGCGGCCCGCCGCTACGAGCGGCTCTCAGCGCAGCGCTGGCGGCGGACCGAAGGACCAGGCGGTCGGCCGGCCGAGTTCGACGTCGATGAGTACGGAGTGGCCCGCGACCTCGAGGAACGGTTCCGGCGCATCGGTTGATCGGCCGGATCGGGCGGCCGGTAACCTGCTGCGTTCGATGCCGACCTACGTGTACAAGTTCGTCGACAGCGGCGAGACCATCGAGGTCCAGCAGGCGTTCGCGGACGATGCACTTACCGAGGCCGAGCATCCGGCCACCGGCGAGGTGCGCCCGGTGAAGAAGGTGTTCACGCCGGTCGGCGTCTCGTTCAAGGGCGGCGGCTTCTACAAGACCGACAGCCGCAAAGGCTCGGGGTCGTCGAAGGCGGCGAAGAGCTCGGGCGACGGAGCGTCCTCGGACGGCGGGTCGAGCGACGGCGGGTCGAAGTCGGACTCCGCCTCGTCCACGTCGGCGGAGTCGTCGAAGTCGTCGGACTCGAAGTCGTCGGAGTCGAAGTCGTCGGAGTCGAAATCGAAATCGAAGTCGTCGGAGTCGTCGTCGGGGTCCGGGTCGACGCCGTCGAGCAGCTCGTCCTCGTCGTCGAAGGACTGAGCCGGCGACGGATCGTTCCGTCGCCGCACCGTCCTGATGGTTCGCTCGCTCGAAGACTCGCTCGCTCATCGGTGCACCATCGATCTGTGCGACGGGTTCGAAGCTTGGCCGTGAACCAGGCACCAATGAGCGTGTCGCCGCAAAGCCGGCGACGAAGAAGCACCGTGCTGATTGTTCGCTCGCTCGAAGACTCGCTCGCTCACGCCGCGCCGGTAGCGTGCGCCCTCCGACATCCCCCGCATCGCTCGACGATCGGAGGATCCCATGCACCCGGTGGCCCGGCTGCGCTACCTGCTGGCCCGGCGGCCCTGGCTGTACTGGCTGGTGGTCGTCGTCGTCGCCGGCGCCATCGCGTTCGCCGTTGCTGGCGCCGTCGGCGGCGTGGACGATGCCCGGCGGGCGTGGGGCGCGACGCGCGGGGTCGTCGTGGCCGCCACTGCCCTGGCGCCCGGCGACGCGCTGGTCGATCGTGTGGAGGTGCGGCTACTGCCCGGCCCGATCCTGCCGGCCCGGGCGCTGACCGAGGTCGCGCCGGATGCCGTCGCCCGCCAACACGTGGCCGCCGGCGAGGTCCTGGTCGACGTGGATGTCACCGCCGGGCACGTGCCAGTGGCGCTGGTCCCCACCGGGTGGCAGGGCGTGCCCGTCGCCGAACCCGTGCCGACCGGCGCCATGGTCGGTGACCGGGTGGCGGCAACGAGCGGCGGCGTGGTGCTGGCCGACGAGGCAGTGGTGGTGGGGCGCAACGACGGCTCGCTCGTCGTGGCCGTGCCGGCGGCCGATGCGCCGGGCGTGGCCGCCGCCGCATCGTCGGGCGAGCTGACGATCCTCCTCGCGCCCTAACGCACCAGCGCGTCAGCTCCGCCAGCCGGTGGCGACGATGATCAGCACGGCGACGCCGAGCACGACCCGGTAGATCACGAACGGGGTGAAGCTGCGCGTGCGCACGAGGCGCAGCGTGCCCCACACCGCCACCCAGCCCGCCACGCCGGACGTGACGATGCCGACCAGCATCGGCACGACGAGCCCCTCGGGGATGCCGTCCTGGGCCAGGCCGACCCCCTTGAGCGCCACCGCACCGCCGGTCACCGGGATCATCATGAGGAAGCTGATGCGGGCGGCCGCATCCCGGTCGAAGCCGAGGAATCGGCCGGCCGTGATCGTGATCCCCGAGCGCGACGTGCCCGGGTTGAGCGCCAGTGCCTGAGCGGCGCCGACGGCGAGCGCATCACGGGTGCGATACCCGGCGACGGTCCGTCGCCCGGTCGCCCGGTCGGCGGCGAACAGCAGGAGGCCGCCCAGGATCAGCGAGGTGGCGATGATCGTCGGCGTGCCGAGGCCCTCGTCGATCCGGTCCTCGAACACGGCGCCGACCAGGGCGGCGGGCACGGTCGACAGGAGCAGGAGCCACGCCACCCGTCCCTCGGTGCTAGCGCGCGCCTCGCGGTCGTACAGCGCCCGCCATCCGGCCCGCACGTAGATGTTGAGGTCGCGCCAGAAGTACGAGATGGCGGCGACGACGGTGCCGATGTGCAGGGCGACGTCGAAGGCCTTCTCCGTCGAGACGCTGTCGAAGTCGGTCCAGTCGAACAGCCACGGCACCAGCAGCAGGTGTCCACTCGACGAGATCGGCAGGAACTCCGAGAAGCCCTGGACGAGGCCGAGCACGATGGCGTGGGAGATCGGCACGACCGGAGGTTCTATCGCCCGCAGGCTCAGGGAATGTTGACTGCCGTGCCGCTCGAGCCGCTGTGGGTGTTCGCCGACCAGCTCGGCCCGCACGTGCACAGCGGCGCCCACGCCGACCGACCCGTCGTGCTGATCGAGTCACGGCGCGCCCTATGCGCCCGCCGCTACCA
>JBPCJL010000391.1:0-6387 GCA_051005355.1 Ilumatobacteraceae bacterium | reverse complement strand
GGATCTGGCTGAGCAGCCGGGCCACGGTGGTCTTGCCCGTCCCAGGGTTGCCGGTGAACACGACGTGGTGGCTCGTCTCCAGCGTCGGCAGGTCGCGCTGGGCGCGCAGGCGCTGGATGCGCAGCAGGCTGGTCAACCGGCGCACGTCGGCCTTCACGAGCTCGAGGCCGACGAGGGCGTCCAGCTTGGCCAGCAGCTCCTCGATTGGCCGTGCACGAGGCAGCTCTGGCGGAGGCGAGGCGGTTGTCGCCGGCTTGCCCCCACCGGTCGGCGCGGCGGCGGCCGGTTGGCCGGGTCGGGGCACCCCGGCCGTGTCGAAGGCGCTGAGGAGGATGTCACGGAACCGGTCGATGGCGGCGATCTCGTCCGGCGACGGGACCAGGTCGACGGCGGCGGCGGCATGGGCGAGGCGGATGGCGCTGTCGTAGTAGCGCGCCGCCCGCCGCCCGCCGCGGTTGGCGTCGGCCCGCACCAGCAGGTCGAACAGCGTGCTTGGTCGCTCCAGCCAGCGCCGCCGTCCGTCGAGCATGCCGCCCTCGCGCAGGCGGTCCGGCGTCACGATCACCGGCGGCTCGAGCCGTGGGCCGATGTCGTCCAGCCATGCGCTCAGCTCGTCCTCGGTGAGGCGGTCGTCGCTGTCGATGACGGCGGCGACGAGGTCACCGGCTTCGATCGTGACGTCGGCGCGATGGTCGCGCCCAGGGGCGAGGGCCTCGAGCTCGGTGGTCACCGCGTCGACGAACTCGTCGACGTAGCGCGCCAGCACCCCACCCACGGCGGCGCAGCGTAGGTGGGATGCGTCCTGATCCGGCCCGAGCGATGAAGTGCCCCGCCAGTAACGTCGTCCCGATGTCGACGGCAGTGACCCAGGCCCACCGGTTCGAGAGCGTCCCGGCGGTGCGTGACGGGCTGCGCGACGTCGCCTACCTGGCCGACGAGGGCATCGCCG
Organism: Ilumatobacteraceae bacterium; assembly: GCA_051005355.1. GTDB lineage: Bacteria > Actinomycetota > Acidimicrobiia > Acidimicrobiales > Ilumatobacteraceae > JALZMG01. Next base: position 5,438 of record JBPCJL010000391.1, on the reverse strand, counting down.
GCGTCGTGTTCCTGGCCGATCGGCTGGGCAAGCCGGTGCTCATCGAGGGGCCGGCCGGCACGGGCAAGACGCAGCTGGCCAAATCGGTGGCCGAGATGACCGGCGCCCGCCTGATCCGCCTGCAGTGCTACGAGGGGCTCGACGAGTCCAAGGCGCTGTACGAGTGGAACTACAAGAAGCAGCTGCTGCGGATCCAGGCCGACCGGAACGCCGACTCCTGGTCCGAGGTGCACGACGACATCTTCTCCGAGGAGTTCCTGCTGACCCGCCCGCTGCTGGAGGCGATCCGGGCCCCCGACCCGGTCGTGCTGCTGATCGACGAGGTCGACCGCGTCGAGGTGGAGACCGAGGCGCTGCTGCTCGAGATCCTCTCCGACTACCAGGTGTCGATCCCGGAGCTGGGCACGATCGAGGCCAACCAGATCCCGCTCGTGTTCCTCACGTCCAACAACACGCGGGAGCTCTCGGAGGCGCTGAAGCGGCGCTGCCTCTACCTGCACGTCGACTATCCGACGCTGGCCAGGGAGAAGGAGATCGTGCTGGCCAAGGTGCCGGAGGTGACCGACAACCTGGCCGATCAGATCGCCAGGATCGTGCGCTCGATCCGCCAGCTCGACCTGAAGAAGGCGCCCAGCGTGTCGGAGACGCTGGACTGGGCGCGCACGTTGCTGCTGCTCAACTTGGACTCGATTGACGAGCAGACGGCCAAGGACACGCTGCACATCCTGCTCAAGTACCAGACCGACATCGCCAAGGCAGCCAAGGAGCTGACCGTCGACGAGAAGTAGATCCGCTGACCGGTGGCCGGGCGCGTGTTACGTTGCCGCATCGATCGGAGGCAGGCGCGCAACGTAGGAGCGGGGAGCGCCCTCGTGAAGCGAGGTCTCGCAGTGCTGGCTGCCTCCTGGTCGGCGCCTCCAGCGCGTCCGCGGGCTTCGAGGAGGAGACGTCCATCGACCTCATCCCCCCGCTGATCGGACCCGGCGGCATCGTCGTCGCCGAATACGTCGGCTGTCTTGGCGGCCAGGTGGTCGACTTCACGCTCGCCGGCGCGGCGCAGAGCATCTCCTGCGTGGGATCGAACGGTGACGGCACTCGCGGTGCGTCGCGTGCGGTGTTCACTGCGCCGAGGACTGCGGGAAGCTACGCCGTCACCGGAGTGATCGTCAGTCTTCCGGGTTCGCTCGAGGAGGCCATACTGAACGTGGGTGAGACGGGCGTGCGGCCGCCCGACCTCCCCGAGTCCGGATCGGCGTCCGGTCCGGTCATCCCGATGGCGGCGACTGCCGTTGCTGTGGGTCTCGGCCTGATGGGCGCGACCCGCTTGCGCCGTCGTCCGAGGGCCGACTAGCCCTCACCCGTCATGGTCAGGTTTCTGGCCGGACGCTGGACCAGAAGTCTGACCAGGAGGGGCAGACCCGATCCGCTCCAGGTCGACCTCGTAGTGCTGCTGTTCGGTGTAGAGGCGGAGGTCGGCGATGCGCCGGGCGTGGTCGGCGTCGAAAGCCGACGGTCCGGGTCCGGTCGCTCGCCGACACGCCGCCAGCACACGATCACACGAGGCGGCGACGAGGTGGCGGACGGTTAGCGCTTCGACCTCGCCAACGGCGGCGGGGTCGGCGTCGATGTCGTCGGCGGCGCGATCGATCAACACGCCCATCGACCAGCACTCGGCCGCCGACTGGCCCAGGTTGGCGACGACGTAGGGCTGGTCGGCCTTGACGTAGCGCCGCGCCGTTCGGTGGATGGCCATCGCGGCGCCGGCCCAGCACGCAGCGACGCCGATGGCGCCGTGCCAGAAACCGACCCGCCGGGCGTAGAAGTCGGGCGGGCCGACCGTTGCGGCCGCCGCGTCGAGATCGAGGTCGAACGTCACCCGCCCGGTGGCCGTCGCCGCCAGCGCGCTCGTGACCCATGGGCTCGTGTCGACGGTGACCCCGCCGGCCCGCAGTGGCACGAGGACCAGTTGGCGTTGGCCGTCGGGAAGCAGCGGGTCGACCAGGGCGATGTCGAGCAACGGCGCGCCGCTGCAGAACTCCAGCGCGCCTTGGAGGTGCCAGCCGGTGTCGGCCGGTGCGAGGTGGAGGTGGCGCCCGCCGTACTGCGACGCCCACACGCCGGCCAGCGCGCCGTCGGGCGGTGATCGCCCGGCTTCGGTGACGATGGCGGCGGCGTCCAAGTGGGCCTCGGCCAGCCGGGCGACCGAGAGGTCCTCGGTCGTGGCGAGGTCGCGCAGGCTGCGGAACCGCTGACGCGTCGCACCGCCGGCCGGTGGTGGGAGATCCAGTCGGCCGTCCGCCAGCAACTCGCGCAGGCGCTCCTCGGCCGGCGTCATGTCGCCCGCCGGGTCCACCAGTCGACGCGAAACCCAGGGTCCCGGAAGGCGCCGCGATGATCGAGCGACGGTGACGCCATGAGCGCCTCGTGGACGTCGTCACCGGACAGGAGGTGGTCGGCGGACTGTCCGAGCCATTGCACGGCGAGCAACGTGCCTCCCGCCTCGAGGCCGCCGAGCGAGCGGGCGATGATCTGGTCGAGCATCGGCGGGTCGAAGTAGTAGCCGATCTCGCTGAGCACGACGAGGTCGAACGTGCCGTCCGGCCATTCCGTCGGTACGACGCCGACGGCCAGTTCGACGTGGCTGGCCATCGCTCCGACCCGGCGCCGCGCCGCGTCGACCACCGTCGGCGAGCCGTCCCACGACACCAGCCGGTCGCAACGCCGGGCCAGCCGGACCGTCAGCTCCCCGGCCGAGCAGCCCGGCTCGAAGCCGCGCCGGTAGCGGGCCGCAGGGAGGCAGGCGGCGGTGATGTCGAAGCGGCGCTGCTCGTACTCCGACGTGGCGAAGTCCCACGGATCGGTGTCGAGCTGATATCGCCGCTCGAAGTCCTCGATCGGCACCTGGGACACGGACCGTCGATTCCCGGCGCAGCCGAGCCGGAAACACTGCTGCGCGGACGTTACGTTGGCTCGGGTGACCGACACGGCACCGGCCCGCCCGACCTCGGGCATGCTCGATCTCCTCAACGGGTTCGTCGTCGAGCTGCGCAACGCCGGCCTCCCGGTGAGCCTGACCGAGAACCTCGACGCCATGGAGGCCGTGCAGCACATCCCGGTCGAGGACCGCGAGGCGTGCAAGTACGCCCTCGGGGCCACGCTGATCAAGAACAACTCGCACTGGCGCGCCTTCGAGACGGTGTTCGAGGTCTACTTCAGCCTGCGCGGGCCCGAGTACCGCATCGGCGAGGGGGACGACTCGGCCCTCGAGGAGATGTGGCGCGAGATACAGGAGCAGAGGCGCCAGGGCGAGGGCCGCGGCGCCGCCGGCGGGAGCATGGAGGCGCTCACGCCCGAGGAGATCGCCCACCTGCTGATGCAGGCCCTGCTCAATGGCGACCAGGCGATGCTGCGGGCGATGGCCCGCCAGGCGGTGCAGCGCTTCGCCGGCATGGAGCCGGGGCGGCCGGTCGGCGGGACGTACTACCTCTACCGGACGCTGCGCAACCTCGACCTCGACTCGATGCTCGAGAAGCTGATGGAGGCGACGCGGGAGCAGGTCGGCGGCGAGCTGACGTCGCTCGAGGAGCGGCTGGAGCGGGAGGAGTACGAGGATCGCATCGAGCAGTTCAAGACCGAGATCGAGGCCGAGATCCGCCGCCGCCTGGTCGCCGATCGAGGCGCCGAGGCGATGGCCAAGACGCTGCGCAAGCCGCTGCCCGAGGACGTCGAGTTCATGCACGCCTCACGCGACGAGATGCAGTCGCTGCGCAAGGCGCTGTACCCGCTGACCCGCAAGCTGGCCGCTCGCCTCGCGCGCAAGCGTCGCCACGGCCGCAAGGGTCCGCTGGACTTCCGCAGCACGGTGCGCCACTCGCTGTCCTACGGCGGCGTGCCGGCGGAGCCCAAGTTCAAGTACCCCCGCCCGTCCAAGCCGGAGCTGATGGTGGTGGCCGACATCTCGGGGTCGGTGGCCGCCTTCGCCCGGTTCACGCTGATGCTCGTGTACGCCATCCAGAACCAGTTCTCGAAGGTCCGCTCCTTCGTGTTCATCGACGGGATCGACGAGGTGACCGACTACTTCCGGGCCACCGAGGACATCCAGGAGGCGATCCACCGGGTGAACACCGAGGCCGACGTGGTGTGGGTCGACGGGCATTCGGACTACGGCCACGCCTTCGAGGTGTTCTGGGAGAAGTGGGGCAAGGACGTCGGGCCGAAGACGACCGTGCTGCTGCTCGGCGACGCCCGGAACAACTACCACGCCAGCCAGTCGTGGGTGGTCAAGGAGATGCGCCACAAGGCTCGCCACGTGTACTGGCTGAACCCAGAGCCGCGCTCGTACTGGAACACCGGCGACTCCATCGTCGGCGACTACGCCAGCCACGTCGACGGCGTCTACGAGTGTCGCAACCTCCGCCAGCTCGAGGGATTCGTGGAGAAGCTGACCTGACCGTTCTCACCGTAGTTTTCGTTCACCGGTGACCACTGAAAACGCTTGGGAACCGTCTACTCGAGGACGACGCGGACGCCGACGAGGCGGATGGGGCGCATCGGGTCGGTGAGCTCGTAGCGGTCGATGACGCGCTGAGCGCCGGCGACGACCTCAGCAACGTCCGTCGTCGGGGCGGGGAGCTTGGTGATCTTGGTGCGGGTGAAGAACGTGTCCGTGCGCAGCTTGACCGCCACGTGGGTGACGCGACGGCCGTCGGCGACGACCGTCGCGGTCAACTCGGCGGCCAGTAGGGCGACCTGCTCGGCGACCTCGGCCGGTCCCGTCAGGTCGTGCGTGAACGTGACCTCCCGACTGCGCCCACGCGCCACGTGCGGCTCGTCGCCCACCGGCGCGTCGTCCCCGCCGAGGCCGAGCACCTTGAGGTGCGGTCCGATGCCAGGACCGAACGCCCGGGCCAACGCCGTCTCATCGGCTCGGGCCAGGTCGGCCACGGTGCGCACGCCGAGCTCGTCGAGCCGCTTTGCGGTCCGTGCCCCGACGCCCCACAGCGCGGTCACGGGTTGGTGGCCCATGGTCGGGATCCACTCCGCCCGTGTGAGCCGGGCGACGGCGTCCGGGCGGCTGGCCTTGGCGAACGAGGTGGCCGTCTTGGCCTGCAGCTTCGTCTCGCCGATGCCGACGGCGCACGTCAGCCCCGTGGCGTCGTGGACCGTGGTCCGCAGGGACGAGGCGAACGCCTCCGGATCGTCCGTGCGCACGCCGACGAACGCCTCGTCCCACCCCCATACCTCGACGACAGCGGCAAACGACCGCAGCGCCGCCATCACCCGCTCCGAGGCCTGGTCGTAGGCGGGGCGGTCGGAGGGGAGGAACACGGCGTCGGGGCAACGTCTGGCCGCCGTGCGCAGCGGCATCCCGGACCGGACCCCGAACGCCCTGGCCTCGTAGGACGCCGTCGCCACCACCTGGCGGGGCCGGTTGGGAT
>JBPCJL010000390.1:0-20395 GCA_051005355.1 Ilumatobacteraceae bacterium | reverse complement strand
GACGGCCTGACGCCGGGGACAGGATGTTGTTGGCCGACAGCATGAGCACCCGCGCCTCGGCCTGGGCCTCGGCCGACAGCGGCACGTGGATGGCCATCTGGTCGCCGTCGAAGTCGGCGTTGAACGCCGTGCACACGAGCGGGTGGATCTGCAGCGCCTTGCCCTCGACGAGCACCGGCTCAAAGGCATGGATGCCGAGGCGGTGCAAGGTCGGCGCCCTGTTGAGCAGCACCGGGTGCTCCTTGATGACGTCCTCGAGGACGTCCCACACCTGCGACCGGCGGCGCTCGACCATGCGCTTGGCCGTCTTGATGTTCTGGGCCAGCTCGAGGTCGACCAGCCGCTTCATCACGAACGGCTTGAACAGCTCGAGCGCCATCAGCTTGGGCAGGCCGCACTGGTGCAGCTTGAGGGTCGGACCGGCCACGATGACCGAGCGGCCCGAGTAGTCGACGCGCTTGCCCAGCAGGTTCTGGCGGAACCGACCCTGCTTTCCCTTGAGCATGTCCGACAGCGACTTGAGCGGGCGGTTGCCCGGGCCCGTCACCGGACGGCCGCGACGACCGTTGTCGAACAGTGCGTCGACGGCCTCCTGCAGCATCCGCTTCTCGTTGTTGACGATGATCTCCGGCGCCCCGAGGCTGAGCAGCCGGCCGAGGCGGTTGTTGCGGTTGATCACCCGGCGGTACAGGTCGTTGAGGTCCGACGTGGCGAAGCGGCCACCGTCGAGCTGGACCATCGGGCGCAGCTCGGGCGGGATCACCGGCACGACGTCGAGGATCATCGCCTTGGGGTCGTTGCTCCGGCGGCCGTGGTCGTCACGGCGGTTGAACGAGGCGACGATCTTCAGCCGCTTGATCGCCTTCTGCTTGCGCTGGGCGCTGAGCGGCTTGCGGCCCGACTCGCCCGGGTCGATGGCGTCGCGCAGCTTGACCTCTTCCTCGTCGAAGTCGATGCGGTCGATCAGCTGCTTGATGGCGTCGGCGCCGGTGCCGCCTTCGAAGTAGTCGCCGTACTTGTCGCGCAGCTCGCGCCACAGCATCTCGTCGTCGATGATCTTGCGCGAGTGGACGCTCTTGAACTCGTCCCACGTGCGGGCGACGAGGTCGAGCTCGATCTCGTAGCGCTCGCGCAGCGCCTCGATGTCCTTGTCGGCGTCGCGGCGCAGCTTCTTGGTGTCGCCCCCGTCCTTCTCGATCGCCTCGGCCTCGGCCTCCAGCTCCTTGTACCGGCGGTCGATCGCCAGCTCGAGCTCCTTCTGGATCGCGTCGCGCTCCTCGAGGTACTCGTTCTCCAGGTTGGGGAGGTCCTCGTGGCGCTTGGCGTCGTCGACCCAGGTGACCAGGTTGGCGGCGAAGTAGATGACCTTCTCCAGCTGCTTGGCCTTGAGCTCCTCCTTCGGCTCGATGCCGGCGAGGAGGTAGGCCAGCCACGACCGAGTGCCGCGCAGGTACCAGATGTGCACGACCGGCGCCTCGAGCTGGATGTGGCCCATGCGGTCACGGCGCACCTTGGAGCGGGTGACCTCGACGCCGCAGCGTTCGCAGATGATGCCCTTGAAGCGGACCCGCTTGTACTTGCCGCAGTAGCACTCCCAGTCCCGGGTCGGGCCGAAGATCTTCTCGCAGAACAGGCCGTCCTTCTCGGGGCGCAGCGTGCGGTAGTTGATCGTCTCGGGCTTCTTCACCTCGCCGTGGGACCAGACCCGGATCTGGTCGGCGGTGGCCAGCCCGATCTTGAGCTGGTCGAACATGTTCACATCGAGCATTCGTGTTCCGTTCTTCGTGTCAGTTCCGGTTCTGACGAAGATTCGATGTCGAAAACGACACCGAATCTTCGTCAGAACGCGTTCGGGGGTTGATGTGAGTGGGTTGGTCAGTACGCACGCATGGGCCGTGAGGGCCGCGTGTCGTCGTCGTCGTCGCTGCCGCGCTCGGGGCGGGAGATGTCGATGCCGAGCTCCTCGGCGGCGCGGAAGACGTCCTCGTCGAGCTCGCGCATCTCGATCTCCGAGCCGTCGTCGGCGAGGACCTCGACGTTGATGCAGAGGGCCTGCATCTCCTTCATCAGGACCTTGAAGCTCTCGGGCACGCCGGGCTCGGGGATGTTGTCGCCCTTGACGATGGCCTCGTACACCTTGACCCGGCCGAGCACGTCGTCGGACTTGATGGTCAGCAGCTCCTGCAGGCAGTACGCGGAGCCGTAGGCCTCGAGCGCCCACACCTCCATCTCGCCGAAGCGCTGGCCGCCGAACTGCGCCTTGCCGCCCAGCGGCTGCTGGGTGATCATCGAGTACGGGCCCGTCGACCGGGCGTGGATCTTGTCGTCCACGAGGTGGGCCAGCTTGAGGATGTACATGTACCCGACGGTGATCGGGTTGTCGTACGGATCGCCGGTGCGCCCGTTGTAGAGAACCGTCTTGCCGTCGGCGCCGATCAGCCGGGTGCCGTCGATCGTCTCCGGGTTGAGGTGTTCGAGGATGTGCTGGATGGTCGGGTGGTCCCCGGCGTCCTCGGTCTCGTCCCAGTGGGCGCCGTCGAACACCGGCGTGGCGATGAACGTGGACGGCGCGGTGGTGGGACGGGTCTTCGTCTCGGTGCCGCGGATCGGCGCCTCGCCGACGGAGCCACCGTTGCCATCGGACCAGCCCCACCGGGCGCAGTAGCCGAGGTGGGCCTCGAGGACCTGGCCGACGTTCATCCGGCTCGGCACGCCGAGCGGGTTGAGGATGATGTCGACGGCTGTGCCGTCGGCGAGGAACGGCATGTCCTCGACGGGCAGGATCTTGGAGATGACGCCCTTGTTGCCGTGGCGGCCGGCCAGCTTGTCGCCGACGGAGATCTTGCGCTTCTGGGCCACGTAGACCCGCACCAGCTGGTTGACGCCGGGTGGCAGCTCGTCGCCGTCGTCGCGGTTGGACACCTTGACGTCGATGACCTTGCCCGACTCACCGTGGGGCACCTTCATCGACGTGTCGCGCACCTCGCGGGCCTTCTCACCGAAGATCGCTCGCAGCAGGCGCTCCTCCGGCGTCAGCTCCGTCTCGCCCTTGGGCGTGACCTTGCCGACGAGCACGTCGCCGGCGTCGACCTCGGCGCCGACGCGGATGATCCCGCGGTCGTCGAGGTCGGCGAGGATGTCGTCGGAGAGGTTCGGGATGTCCCGGGTGATCTCCTCCGGGCCGAGCTTCGTGTCGCGAGCGTCGACCTCATGCTCGTGGATGTGGATCGACGTGAGCACGTCGTCCTTGACCAGCCGCTCGCTGAGGATGATGGCGTCCTCGAAGTTGTAGCCCTCCCATGGCATCAGGGCCACGAGCAGGTTCTTGCCGAGCGCCAGCTCGCCATGGTCGGTCGACGGGCCGTCGGCCAGGATCGTGCCCTTGCGGATTTTGTCACCCTCGGCGACGCGCGGCCGCTGGTTGTTGCAGGTGTCCTGGTTGGACCGGCGGAACTTGGCCAGGCGGTAGACCTTGCGGCCGGCCGTCTTGTACTGCACCGTGATCGAGTCTCCGGTGACCTCGAGGACCTCACCGTCCTCGTCGGCCTGCAGCAGGTCGCCGGCGTCGCGGGCGGCGCGATCCTCGATGCCGGTGCCGATGTACGGCGCCTCGGCGCGCACCAGCGGCACGGCTTGCTTCTGCATGTTGGCGCCCATGAGGGCGCGGTTGGCGTCGTCATGCTCGAGGAACGGGATCAGCGCCGTGCCGACCGACACGATCTGCTTCGGGCTGACGTCCATGTAGTCGACCTCCGACGGCGGCACGTAGCCGATGTCGGTGGTGGCGCCGAAGAAGCTCTCGGCTTCCAGCATCTTGCGCAGGTCGTCGAGGCTGGCCGCCTGCGGTGAGCGGCGCACGAGCACGCGCTCGTCGACGAACGTGCCGTCGGCCTTGATCGGCGTGTTGGCCTGGGCGACGACGTAGTTCTCCTCCTCGTCGGCCGCCATGTAGACGATCTCGCCCGTCACCTTGCCGTTCTTGATCTTGCGGTACGGGCTCTCGATGAACCCGAACTCGTTGACCCGGGCGAACGTCGACAGGCCGCCGATGAGGCCGATGTTCGGGCCCTCGGGCGTCTCGATCGGGCACATCCGGCCGTAGTGGCTGAAGTGCACGTCGCGCACCTCGAAGCCCGCGCGCTCGCGCGACAGGCCGCCGGGGCCGAGCGCCGACAGGCGACGCCGATGGGTCAAGCCCGACAGCGGGTTGACCTGATCCATGAACTGCGACAGCTGCGACGTGCCGAAGAACTCCTTGATCGCCGCCACGACGGGGCGGATGTTGATCAGGGTCTGCGGGGTGATCGCCTCGACGTCCTGCGTCGTCATGCGCTCGCGCACGACGCGCTCCATCCGGGACAGGCCGATGCGCACCTGGTTCTGGATCAGCTCGCCGACCGAGCGGATGCGCCGGTTGGCGAAGTGGTCCTGGTCGTCCAAGCGGTAGCCGGGCTCTTGCTTGACGAGGTGGAGCATGTAGGTGACTGAGGCCAGCACCTCGCAGCGGCTGAGGACGTTCTGGTCCGGGTCGGGAAGATCCAGGAGGTCGTCGGACAGCCCGAACAGCTCGCCGAGGCGGTGGACCTCAACGCCGAGCTTGCGGTTCAGCTTGTAGCGGCCGACCCGCGACAGGTCGTAGCGCCGGCTCTCGAAGAAGGCGTTGCGGAAGTAGGCCTTGGCCGACTCGACCGTCGGCGGCTCGCCCGGCCGGGCCCGCTTGTAGATCTCGACCAGCGCCTCGTCCTGGGTCGGGGCGACGTCGCGCTCCTTGTCCCACTGGCCCAGCAGGAAGTCGAAGTGGGCGACGAAGCGCTCGAGGAAGCCCGGAGCGTTCTCCTCGTCGTAGCCGAGGGCACGCAGCAGCGTGAAGATGCCGAGGCGGCGCTTGCGGGCCACCCGGGTGCCGGCGGTCACGTCCTTGCCGGGCTTCTGCTCGACGTCGAACTCCATCCACTCGCCGCGGTAGGGGTGGATCGTGCCCTTGACGAGCTGGTGCTTGGTCAGGTTGCGCAGGCGGAAGCGCTCACCGGGCTCGAAGATGACGCCGGGGCTGCGCACGAGCTGGCTGACCACGACGCGCTCGGTGCCGTTGACGATGAAGGTGCCCTTCTCGGTCTGGATGGGGAAGTCCCCCATGAAGACCGTCTGCTCCTTGATCTCACCGGTGTTGCGGTTCATGAACCGGGCGCGCACGAACACGGGCGCCGAATAGGTCATGTCCTTCTCTTTGCACTCCTCGACCGAGAACTTGTGCGGCGGCCGCAGGTCCTCGTCGGTCGGGTCGAACTCCAGCTCCAGCTGCAGGGACTCCGAGAGGTCCGTGATCGGGCTGATGTCGCGGAAGGTGTTGGCGAGGCCCTCGTTGAGGAACCACTCGAAGCTCTCGCGCTGGACAGCGATCAGGTCGGGCAGCTCGAGCGGCTCGACGAGGTTGGCGAAGGAATAGCGCTCACGGGACGTGGAAGCGAAAGCCACGAATCACTCCTAGGGGGTCGCAGGCGACGGGGCGCGCTGAACCAGGACCTCAAAGGAGCGAGGGAGCAGCAGACGCACGGCAACCGTGCACATTAGCGGGCGGGGCGCACGAAATCAACCAGCCTCCGAGCAGACACGCCCGGGCCGGGACTCCGTTGGGAGAGAGGGTAAAGACCCCACCACCAGATGTCAAGCATGGCCCAGGTGAACACCCGTCGCGACGGGTCCGGCACCTGCCAGACCCGTCGCTCGAGTTCGGCTACTTGACTTCGACGAGGGCGCCGGCGTCCGCGAGCTTGGCGCGGGCGGCTTCGGCGGCTTCCTTGTTGGCCTTCTCGAGGACGGCCTTGGGCGCGCTGTCGACCAGGTCCTTGGCTTCCTTCAACCCCAGGCTGGTCAGCTCGCGCACCGCCTTGATCACCTGGATCTTCTGCGGGCCGGCGCCGTTGAGCATGACGTCGAACTCGTCCTTCTCCTCCACCTCCGGGACCGGCGCGCCACCGCCACCGGCGGCGGCGGCGACCGCCACGGGCGCGGCGGCGGTCACGCCGAAGCGCTCCTCGAACGCGTCGAGCAGGTCCTTCAGCTCCAGCACGGTCAGCGCGCCGATCGAATCGAGGATCTCTTCCTTGGTTGCCATTGTCGTGTCTCTCTCTTGAACGGGTGGGTGGTCGAGGGTCAGGCGGCTTCGGCCGGCTCGGAACGCTGGTCGATCAGCGCCGACAGCCCGTAGGCCAGGTTGCGCGGCAGGGCCTGCAGCAGGCCGGCCGTCTTCACCAGCGGCGCCTGCAGCGCCCCGGCGAACATGGCCAGCAGCTCCTCCCGCGAAGGCAGGTCGGCAAGGGCGGTGATGTCGGCGGCACTCAGCGGCTGATCCCCGAACGACCCGCCCTTCAGGACCAGCAGCGGGTTCGTCCGGGCGGCGTCGCGCAGCGCCTTGGCGGCACCAACCGAGTCGTCGGTGACGAACGTCAACGCGGTCGGGCCGATCAGCAGCTCGGACAGGATGCCGAGGCCCGCTCGCTCGGCGGCGAACCGGGCCAGGCTGTTCTTGTAGATCTTGTGTTCGGCGCCGCTCGCGCGCAGGGACCCGCGCAGGTTGGCCATGGCGCCGACCTTCAGGCCGCGGTACTCCGTGACGAACACGGCCGACGCGCCGGCCAGCTTGCCGGCGATCTCGTCGACGATCGCCACCTTCTCGGGACGAGGATCGTCCATGGTGCACCTCCTCTCACTCACGTGGGCACTCGGGCAGAGGAGCGACCACCACGTCGTGGGGGCGTGTGCACCTCGGTTGGCGGGAGGGCTCCCATTCACCCGTCACCTCGGAAGGTGGCAGGACCAACGGTCTACGGCGAGCAACCGTTTCGGACTTGTCGGCGCCGCACGCTACCGCCGGATCAGTTGGTCACTCACCGCCCACGCCGTCGATGCTCTCGCCAGCAGGTCCAGGTGACCGCAGTGGCGAGCGGTCTCCTCGATCATGTGGGTCAGCGGTGCGCCGTCGTTCAGTACGTCCAGATCGAACCAATGCGTCGGCCCGTGACCTCCGCCGAGAACTTTTGACCATCGACCACGACGTCGAACTTCACGGAGTCATCGGTCAGCGCGAACCCAGCCGGCAGAGGTGCGACCACCCGCAGCGCACCCGTCGCTCGGTCGAAGGTCACGACGGTGCCGCCGCGAACGATCGCTTGGCACCGTGTCGACTGCCCGACCGCGGACGTCTGCACCCGCACCACCTCGGCGCCCTCAGCCGTGAGCGCCAGTTGCGGGCAGGCGCTGAACGTCGCACCGGCCACCGTCGCCGACAGCACGAGGCGGCCGCCGCCAGCGCCCGTCGCGATCAGCGCGCTGTCGATGGTCAGCGTGTTCGGGACCCCGTCGAGGTCGAGGCCGACCACGAGCGGGTTGTGATCCGACGACCGTCGGGCGTCGGGCAGGTACAGCTCGCGCGCCGTCGACTCCCGCTCGAAGGCCGCTTCGCCAGGGTCGCGGACCGTGTCGTTGTAGTCGAACAGGGGCGGCTCGTCGGCATTGACCGCCCATTCGGTGACGCCGGTGACCTGCCCGACCAACGACTTCGTGGCCAGCGCGTGGTCGAGGTACCCGAGCTGACCGTCGAACAGGAAGCTGTAGGCCTCGTCGCCGACGAACTCCTCGATCAGGTCGACGTAGCCGGCGTTCGTCAGCGTGGTGATCGGGGTCTCCCGGCGGTACGAGTTGAGGTCGCCGAGGATCATGACGTCGGGATCACCACTGCCGGTGGGGTCGGTGGCGAGGTAGTCGGCGAGGGCCGCAGCGGCATTGGTCCGGGTGATGGCGCAGTTGCCCTGGCCGTCGAGGGTGTCGGGGTCGCCGACGGCGGCGCAGCTCGAGCCCTTGGACTTGAGGTGGTTGACGGCGACCGTGACCCGCTCGCGCGTGCCGACCTGCTCGAACGTCTGGATCAGCGCCGGCCGGTTGAGGGTGTCGATGAAACGCGGGTCCTGGGCCGACGTCAGGACGGCGAACGGCCCGACGGGCACGGCCACAGCCGGTTGGTAGATGAGGGCCACCTTGATGGCGTCGCCGCCGATCGTCCCCGTGTCGACGTAGGCGTAGCGCCCGGGAGAGGTCGCCGCGTTGAGGGCGTTGACCAGGTCCTCGGTCGACGCTCCATCATCGTTCTGCATCTCGACCAGGCCGACGACGTGCGCATCCATCGTCGTCAGGGCGGCGACCGTCTTGGCCCGCTGGCGGACGAGCTCGGCATCGGAGTCGGCGCCGCGGCAGTCCAGCGTCCCGGACGGCGCACACGGGCCGACGTCGTTCGACGACGTCTCGTCGATGGTGGTGAAGTAGTTGAGGACGTTGAACGTCGCCACCCGCAGCGTGCCGCCGACCGGCTCGGGGGCGGCCGGCGCCGGGTTGGCGGAGGTGAACGTCGGCGCGAGACCGGTGATGGGGCGGATCCGCCAGGCGTCCGTGCCGGACTGCCCGGCGAACGACCAGTGGAGGACACCGGTCAAGCCCGTGGTCGTGTCGCCGGCGCGGAACCGGTTGTCGATCGACAGCCCGCCGGTCGGGTACGGGTACGGCTCGTCGGGCCCGTTCGTGACGGCGTCGTTCTGGTCGTTGTTGTCGTCGTCGAGGATGATCCGTCGGGTGGCGAGGTCGGCCAGGAAGGCGGCGTAGCCCTCCACGTTCGGGGCGTTGTCGTGGGTGAACTGGTACGGCTGCTCGTCGACGGTCAGGACCACCTGGCCGTAGCGGGCGAGCTCGAAGAACTCGCTCAGCACGAGCGTGTCGGGGAACGTGGCGATCATCCCCTCGACGGGTTCGAAGGTCGCCGCGGCCCGCGTCGACGCAGGCGCCGGAAGCTCGACCGGTGTCGCCGCCGGCAGTCGGTTCCCGCTCGAGTCGACGGTGAACTGACCGCCCTGGCCCGCAGTTGCGTCGATCTGCGTCATGCCGACGAACTCCGCCACCCTGCCGCGCACCGTCGCGAGGTCACCGACGGCGATGCTGGCCGGGCACTGACCCCGGCAGAAGACGAAGAGGCCCTCGGAGGTGGCTGCGGACGAGTCCCGCTGGGCGTCCTCCTCTTGCACGAAGAAGCCGTCGAGGACGTCCTGGCGGGTGAACAGCGACGTGACGACGGCCTGCGACGTCACGACGGTGCCGTTGATCGGGCTGGCCGCGCCGTCGCCCTGGATCGCGGAGATCAAGGTCAGCGTCGGTGGTGGCGGCGACGGAGGCGGCGGGTCGTCATCCGAGAACGTCTGACCCGGGTTGACGGCGCCGAGGCTGTCGTCGGCCGTGGTCACCCAGGCGAAGTCCCCGTACGTGTTGCCGGTGCCGGTGAGGACGAGCGCGCCGCCGACGGGCTCGGCACCGATCTCGCTGACGCCGATGTCGGTGGACGTGAGCCCGTTGGCCGCTCCGCCGACGGCGCTAAACGTGCCCTCGTAGCTGAGGAACTGGATGACCGTGCTCGTGGGGTCGACGAGGGCGATGCCGTCGGGAGCACCGTTCTGGACGCCGTTGCTCGGGTAGCTGACGGCGACGGTCCCGTATCCGCCGCCCTGGTCGGCGACGACGCCGGTCAGCGCATCTGTGTCGTAGGGGGCGCCGCCGCTGCCGTTGTAGAGGACGATCGACCACCCGGCCAGGCTCGTGCCGGCGGGCGCGGCGATCTCGATCGCCTCGCCGACATCGACGCCGGCGTTGTCGTAGTGCACCTCGTTGATGAACACGGTGCTGCTCGGGCTGGGCACGGCGCCGGCCGAGCCTGTGGCGTTGACGACGGCGGCACCGAGCGAGGCGAGCACGATCGCCGGGGCTGCGAGGAGGCGGGGAGGACGGGTCACCATTGGCTCCGAACGTAGGTGTGGTCGAGCCGCCCGGCGAGGAGCGTAGACCGAACAGCCGATGAACTCTTCGGGCCGTCAGCCTCAGGTCGCCCGAGCCAGCTCGTAGTCGAGCTCGGTGCGGGCGGCCCGCCGGACGTGATCGTGCATCTGGGCGCGCGTCATCGTTCCCTGGTGCAGCACGACCTGCAGGCCGAGCCCGTCGAGGACGGCGCACAGCCGCCATGCGGATGCGCCTGGGTCGTCGCTGGCGAACACTCCTGTGTCGACGCCCTCGGCGATCACGGCGGTCATCAGGTCGACCCATGCGGCGTCCAGCTCCTCGGAGATTCGCCGGACGGTGGCGTCACGCAGCGCCTCGCCCCAGGCGTCGATCCACATCACCCACGAGGGATCTCGCTTGATCGACGGCAGGTAGATCTCGATGAGCGCGGCCAGCTTCTCCTCGGCCGACGTGACCCGGCGGAGGGCGGCCTCGACGCCGGCCACCTCGCGCTCGGCGGTGTCGCGCAGCATGGCCTCGATCAGCTCGTCCTTGGTGGCGAAGTGGTAGTGGATGAGGCCGCTGCTGACGTGCAGCTCGTCGGCCACGTCCTGCATGCGCACGTCGTGCAGACCGCGTTCGAGTGTCACTCGATGGGTGGCCTCGATGATCTGCTGCCGGCGCAGCTCGGGCCGGATCCGCGTGCGCGTCGCCACATCAGGCAGTGTCGCCGCTGCGGTGACCGAGCGCGGCAAGCACGAGCTGGTGCACGTGAGCGACGCCGGCTTCGTGCGCGGTCGACAGGACGCCGTCGGCGGACAGCCCGGCGTCGTAGGTGCGCTGCAGCGCCTCGCACATCGCCAGGTCCTGCTCGACCACGAGCTCTGTCGCCGCCACGTCGGCGTCCCGTCGCTCGGCGGGGACGTCGGGGTGCCAGTAGTACTCCCGCTCGACGACCGTCGTGCTCGGTCCCGTCGGCACGAGCCGGAACGTGGCGGCGAAGCCGGCGAAGCACGAGATGGCGGTGTTCGGGAAGACGGCGAGGTAGGTGCCGTCGTTGAACGGTTCGTCGGCGGCGGTCGCGGCGACGGCCGACCAGCCATCGTCGCCGGGCCGGTGGTCGTGCAGCGCCTGCTGCGCCGGGCCATGCGGATCGAGCGGCCGGTCCCAGGCGAAGACCGCCGGCCCGGCGACCTCGATCGGGTACTCGTAGCCGGCCGTCGGAAGCTGCGCGTGGAGGAAGGGCGTGTGGTAGTTCTCGCAGTAGTTCTCGAGCAGGACCTTCCAGTTGAAGCGCCGCTCGTACCGGGAGCGCCGGCCCAGCTCCAGCTCGTCGAGGGCGTAGGGCGTCAGGCCGGCGGCCAGCGGGCCCGGATCGAACGGCGCCGCATCCAGGTCGACGTTGACGAGCAGTGACCGGGCGAACGTCGTCACCTGCACCGGGCGCAGGCCGAAGTCGTCGACGTCGAAGTTGACCGGCTGGCCCACGCCGCCGGCCCGGGCCAGCGAACCGTCGAGCCGGTACAGCCAGGCGTGATACGGACACGACAGGGCCCTGGCCTGTCCGCACCCGGCGGCGAGTGGCGACCCCCGGTGCCGACAGACGTTGAGGAACGCACGCAGCTCGCCGGCGTCGTCGCGAGTGACGAGGACGGGCACGTCGCCCACGTGCGTGGCGAGGTACGCGCCGGGCGCGGCGACGTCGTCGGCGCAGCCGGCTCCCACCCAGTGGTGACGGAAGATGGCGTCCAGCTCCAGGGCGTGGTGGGCCGGGTCGGCGTACCAGCGCCCCGGCAGCGTCCGCGCTCGGTCGAGCGGCGCGCCGAGCAGGTCGGCGGGGAAGTCGTGCGGCCGAACGGCGACCATGGACGCGCATCCTACTACTGACTCGTCAGTCAGTTGCGTTACGGTGCCGGCGGTGATGTCGGTCCTGGTCGGCAACAATGTCGCGGCGATGGACGGTGCTCATCTCCAAGCGCAGCACGGCGGGCGGATCGAGCTGGTCGGGCTGTGCAAGCAGTTCGCCGACGAGGTCGTCGCCGTCGACTCCGTTGACCTGTGCATCGAGCCGGGCGAGTTCTTCTCGCTCCTCGGACCGTCGGGGTGCGGCAAGACCACGACGCTGCGGATGATCGCCGGCTTCGAACGGCCGACCAGCGGCCAGATCCTGCTCGACGGCGGCGACCTCGTCGCCGTGCCGCCGCACCGCCGGCCGGTCAACACCGTCTTCCAGTCCTACGCCCTGTTCCCCCACCTCAACGTGGAGGACAACGTCGCCTTCGGGTTGCGCTGGCGACGCAACGGCGACCGCGAGCTCGACAGATCGTCGCGCCGCCAGCGCGTCGGCGAGGCGATCGAGCTGGTCCGCCTCGGTGGACTCGAGCAGCGCCGCCCGCCGCAGCTCTCGGGCGGCCAGCAGCAGCGGGTCGCGCTGGCCCGGGCCCTCGTCCTGCAGCCCAAGGTGCTGTTGCTCGACGAGCCGCTCGGCGCGCTCGACGCCAAGCTGCGCAAGCACCTGCAGGGCGACCTGGCCGCGTTGCAGCGCGACGTCGGCATCACGTTCGTCTACGTCACCCACGACCAAGAGGAGGCGTTGACGATGTCGCACCGCCTGGCCGTGATGGATGCCGGCCGGGTCGCCCAGGTCGGCACTCCCGTCGAGGTCTACGAGCGACCGGCCACGGCGTACGTCGCCGACTTCCTCGGCATCGCCAACCTGCTCGACGCCGTGGCCGACGCGCCCAGCGACGGCCGCCAGACCGTGCGCGTCGGGACGTTCGACCTCGACGCCCGCGGCGACGCCGCCGCCGGTCCGGTCAAGCTGGTCATCCGGCCCGAGCGCGTCCGTGTCGAGCCCGGTGCGTCGATGGGCGCCAACCGCGTTCCGGCGATGGTCGACCGGCTCGTCTACGTCGGCTCGACCACGCAGGTCCACGTCCGCCTGCCGGACGGCCAGACCATCCAGTCGCTGATCGCCAACCGCGAGGAACCGCCGACCTGGCCGCCCGGCACTCCCGTCGCCGTCACCCTCCCCCCCGACGCCCTCCGTGCCCTCCCGATCTGACCAGATCGAGTTCTGACGAAGATTCGGTGTCGAAAACGACACCGATCGCGCCACAGAATCCTCGGATGCAGCTCCACGGGTGGTCGGCCGAACACGAGCGCTTGGCTCACGAGCTGGCCGACCGGATCAAAGAGCACTTCCAGCCCGACCCGCCGCTGGGCCGGACACCGACGACGCAGGACGTCGCTGCTCTGGCGGCCATCAATTCGCTGGGGATCGGCATCGACGCCGCGCTGGCGCTCGTCGACGAGGTGCTGCTGCCGAACAACGTGGCCCTCGACCACGAACGGTTCCTGGCCTACATCCCCGCCGCGCCTGCGACGGCAGCCGCCCTGTTCGACGCCCTCGTCGGCGCCTGGTCGTTCTGCGGCGAGAGCTGGCAGGAGGCCGGTGGGGCCGTCGCCGCCGAGGAAGCCGCGTTCGACTGGCTGATCGGCCTCGCCGGGTTACCCGAGGGCTCGGGCGGGTGCTTCGTCTCCGGCGGGTCCGCCGGCAACCTGAGCGGCCTGGCGGTCGGCCGCGACGTGTGGCGTCGGCACCATGGCGAGGACGCCCGCGTGCGCATCGCCTGCGCCGGCTCGGCCCACTCCTCGGTGACGAAGGCGGCGCAGCTGCTCGATCTCGAAATCGTGCCGGTCGCCGGCGACGAGCGGGGGCGGCTGACGGCTGCCGGCCTGTGCGATCTGCCTGACGACGTCGGCATCGTCGCCGCCAGCGCCGGTGCGACCAACGCCGGCGCCATCGACGACCTGGCGGGCATCGCCGACGCCTGCACCCAACGCGACGCTTGGCTGCACGTCGATGCCGCCTACGGGGGCAGCGCCCTCTCCGTTCCCGAGCTCCGGCCACGCTTCGCCGGCATCGAGCGCGCCGACTCGCTGGTCATCGATCCCCACAAGTGGCTGTTCGCTCCACTCGACTGCGCGGCACTGCTCTATCGCAATCCGGCGGCGGCGAGCCGCACGCACCGCCAACTGGCCGGCTACCTCGACGCCTTCGGCGACGAGCACGTCAACCCGTCGGACCTCGCCTTCCACCTCACCCGGCGAGCCCGCGGGCTCCCACTGTGGTTCAGCCTCGTCGTCCACGGCACCGACGCGCTGACGATGGGCGTGCGGGCCGGGCTGGACCTGGCCAGGGCGACGGCGGACCTGATTCGCGATCTCGGTCCGCCGCTGCACCTCGTCATGGAGCCGGAGCTGTCGGTGGTGCTGTTCGAACGAGACGGGTGGCAGCGCACTGACTGGGATCGCTGGGCTGCCGACGCCCTTGCCGACGGGCTGGCCTTTGTCGCCCCGACGACGTGGGACGGTCGCCCGGCGGGCCGGCTGGCCTTTCTCCACCCCGGGACGGACCTCGGCGTGGTCGACCAACTGCTGCGGCGAACCCTGTCCTGATCCTCACAGCTCGATGCGGGCGAGGTCCTCGACCGCCGAGCCGCGCTCGCCGCGTCGGAACACGCGCAGCGCCACGATGGCAAGGATGATGGCCACCGTCGTGCCGAGGAGCATCGCCGTGGCCATCGCGTTGAGCGCCGGCGTGGGCGACCCGCGCACCGTCGAGTAGATCTTGATCGGCACCGTCTCCGTCGACGCGTCGGCCGAGAGGAACGCCGAGATGACGAAGTCGTCGATCGACGTGGCGAACACGATCATCAGGCTGGCGAACACCGCCGGCCCGAGCAGCGGCAGCAGCACCGTGCGCACGGCCTGCAGCGGCGTGGCCCCGAGGTCCTGCGCCGCCTCCTCCAGGTCGCGCCCGATCGTCGACAACCGGCCGCGCACGATCACCACGACGTAGGACACGGAGAACGTGACGTGGCCGAGCAGCATCGCCGCGCGCCCGAGCGGGATCGCCGTGTACAGCGAATCAAAGGCCAGGAACAGCATCGTGCCGAGGACGATCTCGGGCGTCGACAGCGGGATGAGCATCAGCAGGTTCGAGCCGCGAGCGACCTTGCCCCGCCACCGCGACAGGCCGAGGGCCAGCGCGACGCCGAGTGGCGTGGCCACGAGCATCGTGAGCGCGGCGAGGATCAGGCTGTTGCGCATGGCCGTCCGCAGGTCGGGGTCGTTGACGAGCGAGCTGGTGGCGTCGCCCCACCACCAGCGGAACGAGAACCCCTGCCACGTGCTGCGCGAACGCCCCGAGTTGAACGAGAACTGGATGGCGATGAGCACCGGGACGATGGCCCACAGGATGAACAGCCACGTGGCGGTGGCGAGGAAGATCGGCCGCCGCCACGGGTCCTCCCACCATCCCCGCACCCTGCTCACGTGACTTGCCTGGACGCCCGGTCTACCGAGCGCAGGTAGAAGTACATGAACACCACGAGCAACGCCGACAGGATGAGCACGAGCGACGCGCCGGCCGCCTTCTGCGAGCCGCGGAACAGGTAGAACTCGATCTGGTTGCCGATCATGCTCGTGCGCGGCGCGCCCGACAGCAGGTCGGCCGTGTAGTAGTCGCCCGTCATCGGCAGCGCCGTCAACACGGCTGCGGCCAGCAAACCCTGGCGGGACATCGGCAGCGTCACCCGCACGAACGTGGCGAAGCGGCCCATGCCGAGGTCGTGCGACGCCTCGATCACCCGCTGGTCGAGGCGGTCGAGGGCGGCGTACAGCGGCAGCACGAAGAACGGCACGTAGCCGTACACCAGCCCGAGGACGACGGTGACCGCCCGCCCGTCGAGCCAGGCCACCCGCTCGAAGCCGAACAGCGAGACGACGTCGTTCACGTAGCCGTCGGGCTGCAGCAGGTTGACCCAGGCCAGCATCCGCATCAGGTAGCTGATCCAGAACGGCGCCAGCAGCAGGGCGAGGAGTAGGCCGCGATGCCGACCGGACAGGCGGGCGACGTAGTAGGCGACCGGGAAGCCGATCAGGAAGCAGACGGCGAGGGCGGCGACCACGTAGACGAACGTCCGGACCAGCACCCGGCCGAGGTCGGCGGAGACGACGCGCTCGAGCGTTTCCGTGAACGACGTGAACTCCCACTGCAGCGGGTTCCACACCGGCACCGCGTTGCCGAAGATCGGGTCGACACCGCCGAAGGCGACGGCCAGCACGCCGTAGAACGGGACGGCGAACAGGACGACCAGCCACGCCACGCCCGGCGTCGCCAACGCCGGCCAGAGCAGCCAGGTGCGACCGGCCCGCGGGAGGCGGACCGCTTCAGCCACCAGCGGTGAACTTGGACCAGGCGGTGTCCCAGGTGCGCTCGCCGGCCAGGGTGAGCTGCAGCAGCTGCTGGCTGGCGTCGAAGTCCTCCGCCTGCACCACCGCACTGGCCAGGTGGGCCGGCACGTAACCGTCGGCCACGACGGCATCGGGTTCCAGCGTGACCTGTGGCGGCTGGTAGCCGAGGTAGCTGTAGTTCTCGAGGGCCCGCTCGGTGTCGAGCATGAAGTTGAGGAAGGCGTGGCCGGCGACCGGCTTGGCGGCGTTGCGCATGACGCCGATGGTGTCGCTGCCGATGACTCCGTTGGGCGACTTCCAGTAGCCGATGTTGTCGATCGACTCGCCCTCTGGCAGGTAGTACTGCGCGTTCACGACGTCGCCCGACCAGCACTGGTGGACCCACGTGCGCTTCTCGGGCAGCACCGTGTAGGCCTCGGCGCCGAGCTTGACGTTGACGAGGTCCGTCAGCTCGGACACGTCGGCGAGGACCTCGGCGATCCGGTCGGCGTCCTCGGTGTTGACGTCGGCCTCGGCGTCGCGGCGCAGCATGGCCATGGCGAAGACCTCGCGGTCGTCCTCGAGCAGGTACACCTGGCCGCGGTTGGTGGCGTCCCAGAAGATGTCGTACGGGTTCTCGTAGTCCGCAGGCGCCTTGGTGACGGCGTCGATGCGATAGCCGATGCCGGTCGTGTACAGCGTGTACGGCACGGTGTACACGCTGCCCTTGTCGTAGAAGGGGTCCCGCAGCGACTCCCACACGTTGGCCAGGTTCGGCAGGTACGTCTTGTTGAGCGGCTGCATCAGCTGGCCGGCGACGAGCTTGCCGAGGACATCCGGCGTCGGGAAGAACACGTCGAAGGCGACCTCGCCGGAGGCCAGCCTGGCGACCGCCTCGTCCATGCTCGTGAACGTCGTGACCTCGACGGGGATGCCGAACTCCTCCTCGAATCCGGCGAGCACGTCGGGCGCGATGTACTCCTCGTAGTTGTAGACCTTGAGCGGGCCGCCGGTCTCGGGTGACAGTCCGTCGGCGATGGGCGCGATGTCGTCGAAGCGCGGCAGCGTGGCCGGCTGGTCGGGGCGCGAGAGGGCCACGCCACCTTCCGATTCGCCGCTACCTCCACCGCCCCCGCAGGCGGCGAGCAAGGCCGGGCCGAACCCGGCCGCCGCGGCCCCGTAGGCGGTGAGGCGGATGAACTGCCGCCGTGGCATCCGTCGTTCACGTGGATGGAACGCCATCGTCGACCTCCCCAGACCGTGGCTTACTGACTAATCAGTCAGTTACAGTAGCGCATCGTAGGCGCCGGGGTGGCGCGATCGAGGAGGCCGCGGGACGATGACGAACACCGCCGAACAGCACGACGCGGTCGTGATCGGCGGCGGCCACAACGGCTTGGTCGCCGCCGGGTACCTGGCGCGGGCCGGCCTGCGCACCGTCGTCCTCGAAGCGCGCGACACGACGGGCGGGGCCGCCGTCACCGAGACGCCGTGGGGCGACGAGTTCAAGATGACGGCGCTGTCCTACGTGATGAGCCTCATGCCGCCGACCATCATTCGGGATCTGCGACTCGAGGAGCACGGCTACCGGGTCGTGCCGATGGGGCCGAGCTTCATCGCCTTCCCTGACGGCCGCTACCTGCTGGCTCACGACGAGGCGTCGCGCGACGTCGACGAGGTGGCCAAGTTCTCGCGCCGGGACGCCGCCAGGCTCGGCGACTACGAAGCCTGGCTGCGCGGGGTGGCCGACGTGCTGTCGCCGCTGCTCATGCGCACGCCGCCGCGCGTCGGGTCGCACCGGCCACGCGACGTGCTCGACCAGCTGCGCACGGCGTGGGGGCTGCGGGGCCTCGACGTGCGCGGCACGGCGGAGGCCACGCGACTGTTCACGATGTCGATCGCCGACGTGCTCGACGAGTGGTTCGAGTCGCCGGAGGTCAAGGGCGTGCTGGCGATCAACGGCGTGATCGGCACGTGGGCCGGGCCGGAGGAGCCGGGTACGGCGTACGTGATGATGCACCACACGATCGGCGACGTGGGCGACGGCCACCTCGGTTCGTGGGGCTACCCGATCGGCGGGATGGGGGCGGTGTCCGACGCCATCCGGCGGTCGGCCGAGTCGTTCGGCGCCGACGTGCGGACGTCGACGCCGGTCGAGCGCATCGACGTCGCAGACGGGCGGGTGCGCGGCGTGGTCATGGCCGACGGTCGCGAGCTCAGGGCCCCGATCGTGGTTGCCGCCACCCATCCGCAGATCACGTTCCTGCGCCAGATCGACGCCGCCGAGCTGCCGTCCGACTTCGTGGCCGACCTACGGCGCTGGAGGTCGCGATCGGGCACGGTCAAGGTCAACGTGGCGCTTTCCGAGCTCCCGGACTTCCTCGCCTGGCCCGGCACTGCGCCGCACGAGCGGTTCACGGGATCCGTCGAGCTGTGCCATTCGATCGACTACCTCCAGCGGGCGTTCCAGGATGCCCGGGATGGCCGCGGCGCAGCGCGGCCCTTCTCGGACGGCGTGATCCCGTCGACGCTGGACCCGACGCTGTGCCCGGACGGCACGCACGTGATGTCGCTGTTCACGCAGTGGGTGCCGTCGTCGTGGTCGGAGGAGCCGCACGAGGCCGAGCTGGAGGACTACGCCGACCGGGTGATCGACGGCTACACCGAGCTGGCGCCGAACTTCAAGCAGTCCGTCATCCACCGCCAGGTGATCGGCCCGTGGCAGATGGAGCACGAGTACGGGCTGATCGGTGGCAACATCTTCCATGGTGAGCTCACGCCCGATCAGCTGTTCCACATGCGGCCGGCGCCGGGCTACGCCGACTTCACGACCCCGATCAGCGGCCTGTACCAGTGCTCGTCGGCGACGCACGGCGGGGGCGGCGTGACCGGCATCCCGGCACTGCTGTGCACGCGGCGGGTGTTGGCCGACGAGCGCCGGCGGCGGTTGGCCCGGCGGTTCCGGTTCGGCCGATGACGTCGATGACGTCGATGACGTCGCCGCTGGAACTGCGCGTCCGATCGGCGGCGCCGGTCGATGCGGCGGCGCTGGCGCCCGTGCTCGACCCAGCCGGATCCGGGTGCATGCTGCCGGCGTCGGCGTACCTCTCCGAGTCCGTCCTCGCTTGGGAAAGGACCCACCTGTTCGCGGGGGCGTGGGTGTGCGCTGGTCGTTCGGCGGACTTGTCGGAGGTTGGCACCAGGCGGGCGGTCGCGGTCGGCGACGACGCCGTGCTGCTGGTCCGTGGCGACGACGGCGAGCTGCGTGGGTTCTTCAACACCTGTCAGCACCGGGCGCACGAGCTGGCGCCGTGCGGTGCTGCCAGCACGCACCGCTCGATCCACTGCCCGTACCACGGGTGGCGCTACGCGTTGGACGGCACGCTGCTGTCCACGCCACGGTTCGACGCCCCGGCCGGCTTCGATCGGTCGCAGCACGGGCTGGTGCCGGTCGCCGTCGAGGAGTGGCACGGCTGGGTGATGGTCAACGTCGATGGCGAGGCGCCACCGCTCGGTTCGTTCCTCGACGGGATCGAGCCGAGGATCGCCGGCCACGAGCCCGAGCGGCTCGTCGTGGGAGCCACGCACCGATACGAGCTGGCGACCAACTGGAAGCTGATCGTCGAGAACTACCACGAGTGCTTCCACTGCCCGAACATCCACCCCGAGCTGTGCGCGGTCAGCCCGTCCACGAGTGGTGAGAACGCACTCGGTCACGACGGGTTCTGGGTCGGCGGGTGGCAGGACCTGATGCCGCACGCCGTGACGATGTCGCTGACGGGCGAGTCGCCGACCGTGCCGCTGCGTGGGCTCCAGGGGGTGGCCCGGCGGCGGATCGACTATCTCGGCCTGCTGCCCAACCTGTTGGTCAGCCTGCACCCCGACTACGTGATGACGCACCGCATCGACCCGGTGGCTCCGGGCCGCACCGAGGTCGAGTGCCAGTGGTTGTTCGCCCCCGAGGACCTCGCCTGCGACGGGTTCGACCCGTCGTTCGCCGTCGACTTCTGGGACCTCACCAACCGCCAGGACTGGGCCGCCTGCGAAGGGGTCCAGCGCGGCGTCGCCTCCCGCGGCTACCACCCGGGCCCGTTCTCCCACGACGAAGACGCCGTCACCCAGTTCGTGCGCCTGGTGGCCAGCGCCTACCTCACCGGCACCTGGACCCGCTGACCGAGACTGACTCCATCGGTTTGCGTCACCGTTTCCGCCACCGGTGGCGACATCGGTGACACAAACCACGAGCGATCTCGTTTGCGCCACCGCTTTCGCCACCGGGAGCGGAATCGGTGACGCAAACGCCGCACAACCGGTCAGGCGGCGAGCCGAGTGGGTGCTGCGGTGA
>JBPCJL010000389.1:0-17235 GCA_051005355.1 Ilumatobacteraceae bacterium | reverse complement strand
TGTCGGGCGTCGAAGCGGACGACGCCTGGAAGGCCAAGCCGGTGCTGGCCCACACGCCCGACGAGGTGCTGGCCACCGCCGGCAGCCGCTACACGTACTGCGCCAACCCGTTGGCCCTGCGGCAGGCCAAGGAGGAGGGCCTCACCCGCCTGGCCCTCGTCGGGATGGGCTGCCAGACCAGCTCGCCGCCGATCATGTGGGACCGCAAGGCCGGCAAGGTGTCGAAGCCGTTCGTCTTCAACATCGGCCTCCTGTGCTCGAAGACGTTCGACGACGCCATCTTCCCCGAGCTGTTCGAGGCCAAGTACGGCCTGGCCAAGCAGGACATGCTGAAGATGAACATCAAGGGCGTGTTCCAGATCTGGATGAAGGACGGCGCGTACCACGAGATCGACCTCAAGGAGTGCCACCAGTGGACGCGCGAGGGCTGCAAGAAGTGCCCCGACTTCGCCGCCGAGCACTCCGACATCGCCACCGGCGGCATCGGCGAGGACAACGACTGGACGCTGACCATCGTGCGCACCGAGCTCGGCGAGGAGGTCATCGAGCGGATGATCGCCGACGGCACCATCGAGTCGAAGCCCGCGCAGACCGACGAGAAGGCGATGAAGCTGCTGCGGCTGCTGTCGATCGTCTCCCGGCGCCGCTGGCCGAAGGACGCCGACCCGGCCCCGGCGATCGGCGTCCCGCCGCCGAAGAAGAAAGCCGCCGCCCCGGCGCCCGCTCCGGCCTGAAGGCTCGTTCCGTCATCCGCAACCGACCGTTGTGAGTCGATTGCCGAGGACAGAACTCCGTCGTCTAGGGACAGCTGGTCGCCAGTTTTTCGACGAACGCCCGCCAGGCTTCACTCGCCGTGGAGTCGTCAAAGGCGCTGCCGAAGTTGGCGTTCTCGTTGCCGAGGGCGACGGCCCGCAGGTCCTCGTCCGTTGTCTCCTCGAGCTGCGCCCGCAGGCAAGTCTTGCGCTCGTCGGGGAGGTCGAGCCCGTCGATGATGTCCTCGGCCACGGTCCGGGCACTCGGGTTGCTGGGGCAACCGCTGAGCACGCCGATGGCGACCACGATGGCGGCGATGGTGCTCAGGCGTCGCTTCACGAGTCCACGAGGCTACGGCGGCGCGATCCGACTTCTGCGGGCGTGAAAGACCAGGTCTGGTCAGTTCGCTCATGCAGAAGCGCGAGAGTTGGGGATGCCGCTGCACCGTCAGACTGCGGAGCTGCTCGAGATGATGGCGTCGTTCGGCTTCCCGCCGATCGAGGAGACCACGCCCGACGACGCCCGTGCGCAACGGGCGGCGATGCTGCGGCCGAGCCCGGAGCCGATCCTCGAGTGGCGCGACCTCGACGCCAGCGGTGTGCGGTGCCGGTTCTACCGCCCCGCCGTGGTGCGCTCGCCCGGGTTGCTCGTCTGGCTGCACGGCGGCGGGTGGGTGCTCGGCGATCTGGCCAGCCACGACGATCCGTGCCGGGCGCTGGCCAACCGCGGCGGGTTCTGCGTGCTCAGCGTCGACTACCGCCTCGCGCCGGAGCATCCGTTCCCGGCCGCCGTGGATGATGCGCTGGCGGCGACGTCGTGGGCCTCGGTCCACCTCGCCGACCTCGGTTGCCGGGCCCTCGCCGTCGGCGGTGACTCGGCCGGTGGGAACCTCGCCGCCGTCGTCGCCAACCGCTCGCCGGTGCCCCTGTGCTTCCAGCTCCTCGTGTACCCGGCCGTCGACAGACGGATGGGTCACCCGTCGATCACTGACAACGGCGACGGCTACTTCTTGACCGCGGCTGGCATGCGCTGGTTCTACGACCACTACACCGGTGGCGACGCAGGGCCCGACGACCCACGGCTGTCGCCGCTGCTCGAAGATCGGGCCCGCCTCGGTGCCGCGCCGGCGGCGATGGTGATCACGGCCGAGTTCGACCCGCTGCGTGACGAGGGTGAGGCGTACGCGGCGATGCTCGGCGATGCCGGCGTGGCGACGAGCCACGTGCGTTTCGACGGCCAGATCCACGGCTTCTTCTCGCTCTTCGGCTTGGTCGACGACGCGCGCGCCGCCCAGGCCCTGGCCGCAGAGGCGGTGCACACCGCCTTTGCTCGCGCCGTCGGCGCCTGACCTGGGCGCGTACTCCGCCACACGCCGGCGGAGATGGCGCCCAGAAACGACGATGGCAGAGATGGCGCCCAGAAAGCCTCGGTCAGCGATCTGCGGCCAGCTGCACGGCGCGGACGAACACGGCGTCGAGCATCGGCTCGGTGAGCCGACCCGTGAACGTGTTCTGCTGGCTGGGGTGGAACGAGCACACCAGCGTGGGTCCGTCGTCGACCACCACCTCGACGCCGTGGCCGAAGCGAGGTCGTGGGCGCACGCCGTAGTGCCGGCAGGCGGCGGTGTACCCGTAGGCGCCGAGGCACACGACGACGTGCGGAGCGAGCACATCCAGCTCGCGCGCCAAGAACGGTGCACACGCGTCCCGCTCGGCCGGTGTCGGCTGGTTGTCGGGCGGCGCGCACTTCACCGGCGCCGTGACCCACGCGTTGCCCAGCGCCAGGCCGTCGTCGGCGGCCACCGAAACGGGCTGGTTGGCGAGGCCGGCACGGAACATCGCCCGGAACAGCCAGTCGCCACTGCGGTCACCGGTGAACAGGCGCCCCGTCCGGTTGGCGCCGTGGGCCGCCGGGGCGAGCCCGACGACCACGATGCGCGCCGCAGGGTCGCCGAACCCTGGCACCGGACGAGCCCAGTACGTCTCGGCGCTGAACGCCGCCCGCTTCTCGCGCCCGACCTGCTCGCGCCACGCCACGAGGCGTGGACAGGCCCGGCACGCCACGACGTCGCTGCTCACGGCGGCCAGCGTCATGGCCGGGTCGCCCACACCGCCCACAGGGGGTCGCCGCGCCGGCCCGGGTTGCGCAGCTCGGCGTGGACCTCGCCGAACGAACCGCTGGCGTCGAAGTAGGCGCGCACGATCTCCATCCGTGAGGCCTCCGACGAGGCCAGCCAGCCGCGGATCGCCTTCGTCGGGAAGCACCGGTTGGAGAACGTGAATACCAGCGGCGCACCCGGTCGCAGGACGCGAGCCACGTCGGCGATCACCTCGATCGGTCGGGTCAGGTAGTCGACCGACACGCAGCACGTGGCGGCGTCGAACGACTCGTCGTCGAACGGCAGCCGGGGATCGACGTTGAGATCCTGGACCACCCGTCCGGTTGCCGCCGGGTTGGCGTCGAGCTCGACGGCGTTCATCCCGAGCACCGTCAGTCGACGTGGCGGCGGGTCGAAATGAGAGATCCACGACGACATCAGGTCGAGCACGTCGCCGTCGAGCGCCAGCTCCCGGTACAGCCGGCCGACCTCGGCGATCGCCGCGTCGTCGAGGTGGGTGACCAAGCGCGGCGGGCCGTAGAACTCGTCATCGGGACGTTCGTCGGCGCGCTCGAAGAACCACGGCGGCAGTCGGGTGCCGGGCCGATCCACGCGGGCCGACAGTAGGTTGATCGGCCGAGCCATGGCCACCGCCACCGCGGGTCCCCCCGCCGCCAAGCAGACGAAGCCCAAGAGCAAGCCGCAGCCCCCGACCACGATCCTGCTGGTCCGCCACGGCCAGACGCCGACGACGGGCAAGCTGCTGCCAGGTCGCGCTCGCGGGCTGCACCTCGCCGATGCCGGTCGTCAGCAGGCCGAGCGGGCGGCCGAGCGCATCGCCGAGCTGCCGAAGGTCGACGCCGTCTACACCTCGCCCCTCGAGCGGGCGCGGGAGACGGCGGCCCCGATCGGCCGGGTCACCGGGCACCAGCCGCGGGTCGAGCGCGGCCTGCTCGAGTGCGACTTCGGCGAGTGGACCGGCGCCAGCCTGCGCCGGCTGGCCCGCAAGCGCGAGTGGGTGACGGTGCAGCGGGCGCCGTCGACGTTCCGGTTCCCCGGCGGCGAGAGCTTCGTGGAGATGCAGCTGCGGATCGTCACCGCGCTGGAGCGCCTGCGCGACCGCCACCCGGGCGGCACGATCGTGTGCGTGTCGCACGCCGACCCGATCAAGGCCGCCGTGGCCCACGCCCTCGGGACGCACCTCGACCTCTTCCAGCGCATCGTCATCGGCACCTGCTCGATCAGCACCCTCGCCTGGTCGCCGTTCGGACCGATCGTCCTCGCCGTCAACTCGACGGGCCGCAGCCTGACCGAGCTGGTGCCGTCTTGAGTTTGTTCTACGAATTCGACGAGGTCGACACGTTCGTCGCCACAGCGATCGGCGAGCCGGGCTCGCGGGTCTTCTACCTGCATGCCCGCTCGGGTGGTCAGCGGGTCAGCGTGAAGTGCGAGAAGCAGCAGGTGAGCGCCATCTCGCAGCACCTGCGCCGCGTCCTCAGCGACCTGCCGCCTCCCGAGGACCGGCCGATGCCCAGCGCGCTGGAGCGCGTGGACCCGGGTGAGCAGTCCTTCGTGCTCGGGCCGATCGGCCTCGGCTACGACCGCAGCAACGACCGGCTGCTCGTGCAACTGGAAGAGGCCATCGCCATCGACCCCGACGCACCAGACGATGCCGTCGAGGACGAGGAGCCCGACCGCAGCCACATCCGGCTCTACGTCACGCGCGGGCAAGCGTCGGCGTTCTGCGAGCACGCCGACGAGGTGGTGGCCGCCGGTCGTCCCTCGTGCATCTGGTGCGGCAACCCGATCGACCCCGACGGGCACCCATGTCCACGGATGAACTGAGGACGCCGGCGTCCGTCCCGGCCGACGCGGCCACACGCCTGTCCGAGTGCGCGATCGAGCTCGAGGGGCGCATGCCGTGGGCGAGCAATGCGACGTTCCTCGTGCGCGTCGGCGATCATCACCAGGGCATCTACAAGCCGCTACGTGGCGAGCGGCCGCTCTGGGACTTCGAGCCCGGTCTCCACAAGCGGGAGGTGGCCGCGTACCGCCTGAGCGAGGCGATGGGCATCGGCGCCGTGCCGCCGACCGTGCTGCGACCCGATGCCCCGCTGGGCGAAGGATCGGTCCAGTGGTTCGTCGATGCCGATCACCGCGAGCACTACTTCACCATCGTCGAGGGCCGGCCCGACCTCCACGACCAGCTACGGGCCATCGCCGTCCTCGACGTGATCGCCAACAACACCGACCGCAAGAGCGGGCACTGCCTGCTGGCGCCGGGGCGGGCGGGCGCCACTCCAGCCGAGCGGGTGTGGGCGATCGACAACGGGTTGTGCTTCGCCACCGACTTCAAGCTGCGCACCGTGATCTGGGAGTTCGCCGGCGACGAGCTCTCCGACGAGCTCGTCACCGCCTGCTGCGCGCTCGCGGAAGCCGTCCCGGGTGAGATCGCCGAGCTGCTCGACGACGACGAGGTCGACGCGCTGCGCCGGCGCGCCGCCTGGCTGGCGGAGCATCGGGTCCTGCCGGGCGACAGCACCGGCCACCGCTACCCATGGCCGCTGATCTGAGCTTGATGGCTCGCTTCGCTCGCTGGGTCGGACAAGGCCGACCTCAGGTACAGCGCGCGCTGCGTCGTGGGCCGAACCGTCAAGTCCCGACTCTGCGCCTGCCGTGACTGAGGATCATGTCCTCGACGAGCTGATCCACCGCGCCGACCTCGATGGTCTGGTCCGGCTGGCCGACGACGCCACGGCGGCACGGGACTGGGCTCGCCTGCGCCGGTTGCGGGATCGGGCCCGCCATGCTCTCGGGACGGGCCGCCAGGTGTGGCCGGCGGCGACGCTGGCCGAGTACCGCCTGGCGCTGCTCGCTCCCGCCGAGTGGGCGGCGGGCGTCCTGGACGAGGGATCGGGCCGGTTCACGATCGGCCCGTTGACCGAGGTCGTCGCCCAGCGGCACACGTGGACAGAGCTGGCGTCGCGGCTCGACCCGGGGCCGCGCGCCGCACTGGTGGCCCACGAGCGCGGCCTGCGCGGTGAGGCGATCGAGCCCGCGTCCGTGGCCGCGCTGCCGGAGGTGCTGGACCTGCCGTACCGACTGGCCGCATGGGAGCCGGCGTACGCGCTGGCCGAGTACTCGGACGTCGGGGCCGAGTTCCCGTCGCCACCCATGCCAACCGGCTTCGTCGACGCCGAGCTGGACGGCGGTGACGTCACCGGTGCCGTCCTCGACGACGACGACGTCGACCTGGCCGTACGGCAGCTCGTCGAGCCGTGGACGGCCAGCCCCGACGGACGGGCCGAGGTCGTCGCCGTCGAGGGCGACGCGGCGACGGCGCTGCGTGCCCTCGGCTTGTCGTCGGTGCGCCGAGCCCAGCTGGCCGCGGCCGATGCCGTGGCCTGGCTGGCATGGGCCGGCGCCAGCGGTGGCGCCCACGGTCGCCGACGCGGCGCGGCGACCGGGCGCTTCGGTGCCCTCTGGCTGGTCGCGGCCTCGACCAACCCGTCGGGCGACTGACCGCTCGACCTGGACGAGCTCGGCGACCTCGTCGCCGGCTTGGCGTGGTGGTGGTGGGACGCCCACGAGCCGATGACCGGCTGGCAGCTGCAGCTGGCCGTCGACGACCCCACCGAGGGCCTGGCCTGGGCGATCAGCGCCCGAGATGCAGTTTGATCTGTGAGCCCATGCGACTCACATCCGTACGCTCAGCTCGTCGATCCCAGGTGACCGTGCCTCCGGTGGGCGTAGCGCGGCATCTACCCTTCGCGCCGATGTCCCGCTTGGCTGCGCTCGTCGCCGTCCTGACGGCTGTCGTCGGGCTCGGTGCGACGACCGTCGAGGCGAGCGTCCCGCCACCCTCCGATCCGGCCACCACCGTGCCGGGCGAGACGGTGGCGCCGGCGACCACGGTCGTGGCACCCGCCACGACGGCCGGCCCCACGGCCACGACGGCGCCCGTGGCCGAACGAACTGGCGCCGGCCGCGTCGACGTCGCCAAGGACGACGACGAGGGGTGGGACCTGCGGCGGATCGCCACCGTCGTCGCCATCACCGTGGTGGTGCTGGCCCTAACCGGGTTCGTCTACGGGCGGGTCCGCAGCTCCCGCCGACCGGTCACCTCGCGCGAGCTCGCCACGACGGTGTCGTCATCATCGTCATCGAAGGTCGAGGAGACCGCCAGCTACTGAGTCAACGACTCTGCAGCGCTTCGATCAGCTTAGGCAGCACCTTGTGCACGTCACCGACGATCCCGAGGTCGGCGACGCCGAAGATCGGCGCCTCCTTGTCCTTGTTGATGGCGATGATGTTCTTAGAGCCCTTCATGCCGACCATGTGCTGGGTGGCTCCCGAGATGCCGGCAGCGATGTAGACGCTGGGCTTGACGACCTTGCCGGTCTGGCCGACCTGGTAGCTGTAGGGCACCCAGCCGGCGTCGACGATCGCCCGGGACGCGCCGGGCGCGCCCTTCAGCGCCTTGGCCAGCGTCTCGATCATCTCGTACTTGCCCGCCTCGCCGAGGCCGCGTCCGCCGGAGACGACGATGTTGGCCTCGTCGAGCTTCGGTCCCGAGTGCTCCTCGACGTGCGTCGCCTGCACCTTGGCCCCGCCGCCGGCGCCGAGGTCGGGCACGGCGGCCTGGACGACCTCCGCCGCCCCTCCTCCGGTTGACTCGACCGGGAAGCTCTTGGGCCGGAACGCCACCAGGAACGGCCCGTCACCGGTGAAGGTGGTCGTGACGAGCTGGGTCCCGCCGAACACCGGCGTGGTGACCTTGACCTTTCCGCCGTCGATGGCGACGTCGGTGTTGTTCGTCAGCACGGGCTTGTCGAGCTTGACCGACAACCGGGCGAGGACATCGCGACCCTCGTAGTTCTGCGGGAAGAAGATCACGTCGGGCGAGTCGCCGCTGTCGATCACGGCCTTCATCGCCGCCGCCACGGCGACGCCGGGGAGGTGACCGTCGAGGTCGCCGGTGGCGTAGACCTTGGTGGCGCCATGGTCGCCGAGACCTGCGGCCAGGTCGTCGGCGGCACCGGCGACGAACGCCGTGACCGAGCCGCCGTCGGCCAGCGCGGCCGCCTTGCTCAACAGCTCGAGCGTGGCGGTGGTCGGCGCGCCGTCGGCGCCCTGCGCGAACACCCAGATGTTGGTGGCCATGGCTCTGTCTCCGTCCTGTCGTACCGACTCAGATGACCTTGAGCTTGTCGAGGAACTCGACGATCTTCGTGTAGCCCTCGCCGTCGTCCTCGACCACCTCACCGGCTTCGCGCTCGGGTGCGGAGGCCACGTCGACGATCTCCTGACCGGCGCCGGCCCACCCGACCGGCGTCACGCCGAGGTCGGCGGCGGTCACCGTGTCGACCGGCTTGGACTTCGCCGCCATGATCCCCTTGAAGCTCGGGTAGCGCGGCTCGACCACGCCGGCGGTCACGCTGACGACGGCCGGCATCGTGCTCGTCACCTCGTCGTAGCCGTCCTCGGTCTGGCGGTTGACCTTGAGCACGTCTCCGTCGATCTCGACGTGCTTGGCGAACGTGATCGACGGGAGGCCGAGGAGCTCGGCCATCTGCTCGGGGACGGTGCCCGTGTAGCCGTCGCTCGACTCGGTGCCGGCGATGATCAGATCGGCGTCGCCGAGTCGCTGCGCCGCCGCGGCCAGCACCTTGGCCGTGGTCAACGCGTCGGAGCCCGCCAGCTCGGGGTCGGACACCAGCACAGCCTTGGCCGCACCCATGGCCAGCGCCGTGCGCAGGCCCGAGACCTCGCCGTTGGGCGCCATCGAGACCAGGCTGACCTCGCCGTCGCCCGCCTTGCCGACGAGCTGCAACGCCATCTCCACCCCGTAGCTGTCCGACTCGTCGAGGATCAGCTTGCCGTCACGCTTGAGGGTGTTGTCGGACGGATCCAGCGACCCTGGCTGGGCCGGATCCGGGATCTGCTTCACGCAGACGGTGACGTTCATAAGGCGCTCATCATTACCGTGGATGGCGCGGCCGGCCAAGCAGGTGTGACGCCAGGCCACGGGGCCGTCAACGGCATTCCTCGGCCACAACACCTGCAGCCTGCGCAGCTGCTGGCCGCTCCCTCGCTGGCGCCCGGTTGCTCGTACGGTGGACGAGAGCTTCAGTGCGCGTCGGTAGGGTCGACCTCTTGCGGATCCTGCTGGTGGTGAACTCCTTCGCCTCGTCGGTCACGGCCCGCAACACCGTCGTCGTGCACCGGCGGCTGAGCCGCGACCACGACGTCGAACTGGTCGAGACGAACCGTCGCGGCCACGCCACGCGGTTCGCCCACGACGGCGCGCGCCGCGGCATGGACGTCGTGATCGGCTTCGGCGGCGACGGCACCGTCAACGAGGTGGCGACGGGGATCGCCGGGACGGGCACGGCACTGGGTGCGCTGCCCGGCGGCTCGACGAACGTGTTCGCCAGGACGATCGGGCTCCCCAACGACCCGGTGGAGGCGGCCGATCGGCTGGCCGACGGCATCGACGCCGGCCGGTTCCCACCGATCGGCCTGGGGCGCGTCAACGGACGGTTCTTCTGCTTCCACACCGGGGTCGGCTACGACGCC
The DNA here is from genome assembly GCA_051005355.1 of Ilumatobacteraceae bacterium. Taxonomy (GTDB): domain Bacteria; phylum Actinomycetota; class Acidimicrobiia; order Acidimicrobiales; family Ilumatobacteraceae; genus JALZMG01. The sequence continues at coordinate 7,805 of JBPCJL010000389.1, read as the reverse complement.
GCCGTGGTCGCCACGGTCGAGCGCCACGCCTCGCTCAAGCGCTGGTTCGGCCACCCGATGTTCATCACCGCCGGGCTGGCCACGTGGCTGCGCGGCTACGACCGCCAGCGTCCGCACTTCCGGGTCGTGACCGACCGCGGGGTGGTGGAGGACGGGTACTTCTCGATTGTGCTCAACACCAACCCGTACACGTACCTCGGCAACCGGCCGCTCGACCTGTCCCATGCGGCGACGTTCGAGCGCGGGCTGGTCGCAGTGACGTTCCGCACCATGGCCGCGCTGGCCATCCTGCGTTCGCTGGCCGGCGCGCTGCGCGGCCGCGGCGTCGAGCCCACGGCGTGGCTCGACGAGCAGATCGACCTCGGCGACCTCGTGATCGAGCACGAGACGCCCTTCCCCTACCAGCTCGACGGCGACTACCTCGGCGAGTCCACCCGCCTCGAGTTCCACCACGTCCCCGACGCCGTCCGCCTCGTTCTGCCCGGCAACAACGCGTTCTGACGAAGATTCAGTGTCGTTTTCGACATCGATCCGGCCACGGAATCGCTCGATCAGGTTCCGAGCGCGGCCAGGAGCACGTCGGGGACGTCGGTGACGATGCCGTCGACGCCCCAGGCGGCGAGCTCGATGGCGCGGTCCGGGTCGTTGCAGGTCCAGGCGTACACCTCAAGGCCGGCGCGGCGGGCCTGCTCGACGCCGGCCTCCGTCAGGTCGTCCTGCCACGGGTTGATCGCCGGATGGCCGCCGTCGACGGTCCGGGCGATGGTCGCGTCGTCGACCGCCATGACGAGCCACGCCGTCGGCACGTCCGGCGCGAGGGCGCGGCAGCGGTCGATCGTGGCCAGCCGGAACGACGAGATCATCCACCGACCGGCGGCACGTCCGGTCAGCTCGGCGATCACGGCCTCGGTGACGGCGTCGTCGGGATCGAAGTCCGGCTCGAGCGGTGTGTTCTTGATCTCGATGTCCACCCACGCACCCCGGCAAGCGTCCAGCGCGGTCGTGAGCGTCGGCACGTGACCCGGCAGCTGTGCCGCCGGCGTGTCTGCGACGACCCGACCATCGGGAAGGTGGGCGTCGTGGTGGACGACCAGCATGCCGTCGGCCGTGCGTCGGACGTCCAGCTCGATGCCGGCCGCGCCCAACTCCACGGCCCGAGTGAACGCATCGACGGTGTTCTCCTGCGCCTGGCGGTTGGCCCCGCGATGGGCGATGACCTGAGCCATGGTGCCCACCCCCCCTTGTCACACCAGGAAACGTCGCCTACCTTACGGCGATCGGGTCGTTGGGGCCCGCCGTCGACGCAGCGCTGCGAGCTGCGATGAGGAGGACATCGGTGTCGATCCCTGCGTCAAGCCTCGCCCTCGGCGCGGCGGACCACGAATGGCGTGACGAGGCGCTCTGCCGCGACACCGACCCCGAGCTGTTCTTCCCCGTCGGTACCACGGGCACGGCCCTGACCCAGATCGAGCGGGCCAAGCAGGTGTGCGGGGAATGCGCGGTGCGGACGGACTGCCTGGAGTTCTCGCTGACCACCAACCAGGATTCGGGCATCTGGGGCGGCCTCTCCGAGGAGGAGCGCCGCGTCATCCGTCGCCAGCGCGCCGCCCGAGCGAGGGCCAGGCACGTCGGCTGACGATTCCGTGGCGCGATCGGGGTGGATAACCACCCCGAATCTTCGTCAGAACGTTCTTGCGGATCAGCTGAGGGGCACCACGAGCTCGACGACGGTGCCGTGGTCGCCGGTGGTGCGCAGCGGGCCGGGCTCCTCCAGGCCGGCGTCGGCTAAGTCGTCGCCCTTGGCCGGGCGCATCGAGATCTGCCCGTTCAGCTCGGTCGTCACGAGCGTGCGGACGATGGACAGCCCTAAGCCAGTGGCGGCGTCGAGATCGAAGCCCGGCTCGAGCCCTCGCCCGTCGTCGACGACTCGGATGCGCAGGTGGTGCTGATCGTTCTCCAACCCGACGACGACGTTGCCGCCTCCGCTGCCCTCGGAGAACCCATGGTCGACGGCGTTCTGCAGCAGCTCGGTCAACACCACCGACAGCGGCGTCGCCACCCGGGCCGGGATGCGACCACCGTCACCGGAGAGCGAGAACTGCACCGGCGCGTCCGGTGACTGCAGGCTCTCCTCGGCCAGGCGCAGCAGCGGCCGGACGATCTCGATGAACGTCACGTCGTCGCCCGGCTCCCTCGACAGCGACTCGTGCACGAGGGCGATCGTGCGGATCCGGCGCACCGACTCCGACACCGCCGCCTTGGCCTCCGGGTTCTGCAGCCGCCTCGCTTGCAGCCGCAAGAGCGAGGAGATCGTCTGCAGGTTGTTCTTCACCCGGTGGTGGATCTCGCGGATCGTTGCGTCCTTGCTGATCAGCAGCTTGTCCCGCTTGCGCAGGTCGGTGACGTCACGTACCAGCAGGACGGCGCCGACGGCCTCGTCGTTGGAGAGGATCGGCAGGCACCGGCACAGGAGGGCGACGTCGGCGGCCGGCTCGAACTCCTCGACGATCGGCATCCGCTCCTCGAAGGCCCGTCGGACCATGTCGTCGTGGAAGCCGAGCTCGGCCAGGCGCATGCCGATCACGTTGGCCTGGATGCCGGCCCGGTGCAGCGCCGAGTTGGCGTTCGGCGACAGGTAGCTGACGCGCCCGTCGGCGTCGAGATGGACGACGCCATCGCCGACGCGTGGCGCGGCGGTCGAGTCGGCGCCACGCGTCGGGTACGGGAACGAACCCTCGGCGATCATCTGGGCGAACTGATCGAAGATCGACAGGTAGGTGCGCTCCAGCTCGCCCTGGGCCCGTCCCGCCCGCTGCACCCATTCGCGTGTCGCCACGGCGATCGGCCGACCGCCGCAGCGCACCGGGATGGCGAGCATGCGCGCCGAGTCGGCCAGCTCGGTGACCTCGACATCGCCCTCGGTCGTCTCCTCCGACGTGAAGGCGGCGGACAGGACCGAGTGCTCGCTGGCGTTGGCGTACGCCCCGACCCAGTCGGTGTGGTACACGGTCTGCGCCGTCGCCGGGCGCACCTGCCCGACGATCAGCCAGCGGTCGTCCTTGGTCGGCACGTACAGCAGGAGGTCGGCGAAGCAGAAGTCGGCCAGCATCCCCCACTCGGAGGTGAGCCGGTTGAGGTGGGACACCTGGTCGCGGTCGAGCGTCGTGTTGTCGCGGACGAGGGCGGCGAGGTGGGCCATCAGTGTGGAGTCTGCCCGGTGGTGTCAGTCACGAAGATGACCGGCGATGGTCATCAGGCCGGCCAGGTCGTTGACGTCTGACCCGAGCGAGGGGACGTCAAACACCTCCGGCGCCAGGTCGGCCAGCTCGGCCCGCCGCTCGGCCTCGCGGGCGGCCACGAGGGCGACGTCGTGGAAGCTCGCGGCCACCTCGGCCATCACATCGGCCACCACGTCCGCGGCCACCGCGTCGGCATCGACCTTCCGGCCGGCCGACAGGGTGGCGGCCACCTCGGCCACGAACTTCTCGTCGGTGGCCGCCCCGCCCAACCGCTTGGCGCTCGTCGCCGCACCCCGGCGGGTCAGCGCGCTCGGCAGCACGCGGTTGGCGATCACGGCGCCGAGGTGGTAGCCGCGCTCGATGACGGCGCGGGAGAGGAACGCCGCCTCGTGGGCCGGTGCGGCCTCCAGGGTCGTGGCCACGATGAAGGTCGATCGGGGATCGCCGAGCAGTGCCTCGACTGCCCGCGCTCGCTTGACGAAGCCCTGCTCCATGGCCTGGAACAGGACGAAGAAGTCGGCGATGTCGCGCAGGAAGCCGGAACCGAGCACGCGGTCGGCCACCTGGTAGAAGGGCTTCGACGCCGCGGTGAACAGGCGGGACCGGTACGGCACGGTCAACCAGCGCAGCAGGCGGCTGCCGAAGAACTCGACCATGCGCGACGGGGCGTCGAGCACGGACAGCGCGTTGCGCGACGGCGGCGTGTCGACCACGACGAGGTCGTAGTCGCCCGTGGCGTGCAGCTCGTGGAGCTGCTCCATGGCCAGGTAGTCGTGGCTGTGGACGAAGCGGCTCGTGATGTTCTGGTACAGCGGGTTGGACAGCACGGCGTCGCGCGTCTTCGGATCAGGGGCGTGGCGGCGGATGAGGTCGTCCCATCCCGCCTTGGTGTCGAGCATGGCCGCCCAGAGCTCGCCGCGCGGCTCGATGCCGGCCTCCTCGAAGGCGGCCGGGAGGACCTGCGTTGGCGCATTGCCGAGGCCGCCGATCCCGAGCGCGTCGGCCAGCCGACGCGCGGGGTCGACGGTCAGGACGAGCACCTTGCAGCCTTGGTCGACCGCCGCCGACAGGCCGAGTGCGGCGGCGAGCGTCTTCTTGCCGACGCCGCCGGATCCGAGCACGAGCACCATCTCCTTGGCCGCCAGCAGCGCGTCCAACCCCACCGGCTGCCGGGCCCGTCGCGCCATCAGGTCCCCCTGAACCGGTTCTGACGAAGATTCGGTGTCGTTTTCAAGACCGAATCTTCGCCAGAACCGCATGGCGGAACGCCCGGGGTCATGGGGCGACGTCCAGCTCTTCGGCGAGGGCCTTGGCGACGAGGGTGACGACGCGCCGGCCGCTGGCCCGGGTGAACAACTCGGGCACGTAGAGCACGGGCAGGCCCGGAGGGAGACCGGACCGCAACTGCTCGAGGTGGCGGCCACCGTTGCGGCGCCGGGCCTCCGTCACCTGGGCCGCGGCCAGCACCTGGCGGACGCCCGGTCCGGCGGCGTCGACCAGCTGTGCTTCCACCTCGCCGAGGCGGTCGACGACGGCGGCCTGGCGCCGATCGAACAGCGCCGGCAGGACCCGATTGGCCACGACGGCCGACGGCGCCACCCCGGTGTCACGGCCGAGCCGGGCCAGCAGGTCGAGCGTCTCGGTAACCGGCATCTCCTCCGGCGTGGTCACGACGACCAGCCCGGTGCGCGTCGGGTCCTCGAGGATGGTGTTCATCCACCGGGTCTGCTCGCGCACCATGCCGACTTGGACCAGCTCGCTGATCACCCGCGGGGCGGCGATCTGGGCGACGATGTGGCCGCTCGCCTCGGCGTCCACGACCACCAGGTCGTAGTGACGCTCGCGCACCTCGTACGTCAGCTTGCCGACGGCAAGGATCTCCTTGACGCCCGGAGCGGCGTCGGCGACGAAGTCGAACGTGCGGGCCAGCGGCCCGATGCGCCCGACCAGCGGCACCCTGACGAAGAGGCGCAGGTACTCGCGCAGCGAGTCCTCGGTGTCCATGGCCATGGCAAACAAGCCGGGCTCGAGGCGGCGCGGCTCGAAGTCCAGCTCCGGCGTGTCGAACGCCGCCGCCAGCGCACCCTTGGCGTCCATCTCGCACACCAGCACCCGCTTGCCTGCACGCGCCGCCAGCTCGGCCAGCGCAGCGGCGACGGAGGTCTTGCCGACCCCTCCCTTGCCCGTGACGAACAGCAGCTGCCGGTCGAGCAGGCCGTCGCCGGCCATGGCTGCCTCAGCCGCCGAAGCCGATGCGCCGGTCGCCGTCGTTCGTCCCCATCTCGACGTAGGCCAGCTTGGCCGCCGGCACCCCGACCCGGCGCCCGCGCTTGTCGGTGAGCCACAGCACCTCGGTGTCGCCGGCGAGGGCCGCTTCGACAGCCTTCACCGTCTGGTCGCGCTCATCGTCGGGCATCTCGACCATCAGCTCGCGCGGCGCCTGGGTCACACCGATCTTCACGTCCACGCAGGGGGACGGTAACGCCGCACCATCGCACTTGGCGTGTGGCGGGAACCGTGGGGTACGTGTCATTGACGCCATCGCCACCGTGCGTCAGCATCGACGCCATGACGAGCAGCGCCGCCACGCCTCGCCGCGTCGTCATCGTCGGGTACGCAGGCGCACAGGCCCTCGACGTGACGGGACCGCACGAGGTCTTCGTAGGCGCCACCAGCGTGCTGCGAGCCGCCGATGGTCGGCGCGACGCCGGCTACGCAGTCGCACTCGCATCGATGACGCCGGGCTCGGTCGTGACCGAGAGCGGGCTGACCTTCGTCGCTGACCGGCTCGACCCAGCGGCGCCCGTCGACACGCTGATCGTGCCGGGCGGCTCCGGCGTCCAAGCTGCAGCGGAAGACGGCCAGCTCGTCGACACCGTGGCGCGGCTGGCGGCGCGCGCCCGCCGGGTCGTCGGCGTGTGCAGCGGCGCCTTCGTGCTCGCCGCGGCCGGGTTGCTCGACGGCCGGCGGGCGACGACCCACTGGGCCCGGGCGCAGCGGCTGGCGCGACAACACCCGGCGATCGAGGTCGACGCCGACCCGATCTGGATCCGCGACGGTGACGTGTGGACGTCGGCCGGCGTCACGGCCGGGATCGACGTGTCCCTGGCGCTCGTCGAGGACGACCTCGGTGTCGACGTCGCCGAGACCGTCGCCCGCTGGATGGTGATGTTCCTGCGCCGGCCGGGCGGGCAGAGCCAGTTCGCGGCGCCGGTGTGGCGATCGAGGGCGCAGGTGGCGCCGGTGCGCGAGGCCCAGGACCTCATCGAGACCGAGCCAGCGGCCGACCACCGCGTTGGCGTCCTGGCCTCGCGCGTCGCCATGAGCGAGCGTCATTTCCTGCGCCGCTTCACGGCGGAGACCGGGCTGACGCCGGGGCGTTACGTCGCCCGGGCGCGCGTGGAGGCGGCGCGGCGCGAGCTCGAGTCGACGGATGACGCCATCGCCGTGATCGCCGGGCGCGTCGGGTTCGGCACCGCCGAGTCGATGCGCCGCACGTTCCATCGCCACGCCGGGGCGTCGCCCGACGAGTACCGCCGCCGGTTCAGCCGGCGGCCCGACCGAAAGGACCGACGATGAACGTCACCGCACAGACGATGCAGATCGCCATCCCGCTGTTCCCCCGCTTCACCGCCCTCGACGGCATCGGGCCCTACGAGGTGCTCCAGCGCGTCCCCGGCTTCGACGTCACGTTCATCGGCCACGAACGCGGCGTCGTGCGTTCGGAGAACGGATTCCTCGGCGTCGAGGTGGACGCCACGTTCGAGGAGCTGAAGGCGCCGGATGTCGTCGTCTTCCCGGGCGGGGTCGGCACGCGCGCGTTGATGGATGACGAGCGGGTGCTCGACTGGGTGCGTACGGCCCACAAGACGACGCAATTCACGACCTCGGTGTGCACCGGTTCGCTCGTGCTCGCCGCCGCCGGCCTGCTCGACGGCTTGACGGCGACGACGCACTGGGGGGCACGCGACGTCCTGTCGAAGCACGGGGCGATCATCAGCGAGGATCGCGTCGTCGAGCACCTCGACCGGCGGATCATCACCGCCGCCGGCGTGTCGAGCGGGATCGACATGGCGCTGCGCCTCGTCGAGCTGTTCGTCGACCGCACCGCCGCCGAAGCCGCGCAACTCATGATCGAGTACGACCCGCAACCCCCCTTCGACACCGGCGCGCTGCACAAAGCCGACGACGTCGTCTTGGCCCGCGTCAGCGAGTACTCACTCGCGCGCCAGTAGCTGACGAGCGAAGCGAAGTCAGCGAAGAACATCTGGGCGCAATTCGTCTCAATTGGTGAGACGGATCGCGCCCAGATGGACCCAGTCTCGCTGCGCTCGCCTGGACCCGTGCTGACGACCTACGCGACGACTCGGGAGCGGTCAGACGGCAGTCGCGCAGATGGTGTCGCCCCTGGCCTTGCTGGAGGCGGTTGCCACGGCCAGGTCGTCGGCGTAGAGCGCGCTGAGCATGCCGCGGACCATGCCGCGGTCGACGGCACAGATGACCGGGTGGTCGGTGGCGACCGAACCGAACGGGCAGTGCTCGTTGATGATCCGCAGACCACCGTCG
>JBPCJL010000388.1:0-10626 GCA_051005355.1 Ilumatobacteraceae bacterium | reverse complement strand
CGACGCTGGCACCTCGTTCGGAAGCCAAGCCGCGCACGACCGGCAGACGGTTCGTGAGCCAGACGTCAAGGATGCCTCGACGGTACGGACCAGCCGCACCTCCATGGGTCCAGTATCAATCAGACGGCTCGGCGTGGCGGCACCGGTCAGCGTCGGTGGCAACCCTTGACAAAGAGAGGATTCGGCCGCGAACGGTCTGCAATCCCCCGGGCGTCCTGTTCGACGCACGCCCGAGAGCACGTCACCCGGGGTACGACGCGTTCTCGAAGGGCCCGACGCGACGCGTTTGTCGGCGGCACGTGAAAACTGAGCCCCTGTCGGCAGCCCGCGCTTCGCCGGCGGACCTCGAGGAGCGTCTGATCGAAGCAGGTACTGGGGACCGAACACACGCACTGAACGACCGAGAGAACTCCGCTCGAGGCGCGCCCGAACGGCACCTCCGTGCGGGATCGAGCGCATCGAAGAGCCAGAGGTACTGGACGCGAGCGAGCGCGATCATGGCTTCTCGCTGCAGCCGCTTCGCTGCGCTGCGCTCATCGTTCGGCTCTCTCGACGCTGCGCTGCGCTCCGCCGAAGCGCGGGTAGTGGACACCTAACGCGCCCACCGAACGGCAACGGTCGCCGGCTCGGGTCAGCGCCCGAACGGCAGCTCCGTGCTGAGCGCCGACCTACCGGGTGGTCGGCGATCCTGGCCGCTAAGGCGACCGTGTCGCCTTCACTGTCCCGTTCCAGCTCTGGACCTTTCCCTCTGAGGTCTGTACTGCCTCTGCCGCAATCGAGTAGGACCACTTCTCCCCGTTGTAGTCGTTGAACTCCGTGACGACCGCCTTGGCCGCGGCCTCGAGCTCGGCTTCGTTCTTGCCCTTGACCATGAAGGTGATTTCCATCAACTGGGCATAGCACGGCAAATGCGCGCCCGAACCCGCCCACGGAACGAGCGCCCCTTCACAGCGGGGACCCGCGCCCGATCGGCAGCTCGGGCGTGCGGACGTAGCGTCGGTTCTCCGCCGGTCGGGGGTGCTGTCCGCACCGTGGCCGGGGCCTCCGTCCACGACGCTGGAGGTTGCGTCATGCCCGTGTCCACCACGACCGCCGTCGAGCGGTTCCAACCGTTCCTCAGCGATGTCGAACAGTCCACGTTGCTCGGCTTCTTGGCCGGCTACCGAGGTTTCACCCGCGAGGCGTACGCGCTGGACCTGCGCCAGTTCTGCGCCTGGTGCTGGCAACACAACCAGCGGTTGTTCGAGGTGCGCCGTGTCGACATCGAGTGCTTCGCCCGGGACCTCGAAGACCGGGGCAAGGCCACCGCCACCGTCGCCCGTCGGCTGTGCACCGTGGTCGGGTTCTACCGCTACGCCGAAGAGGAAGGCATCATCGAGCACTCGCCAGCGGTGCACGTCCGCCGACCGCGCATCGACTACGAGTCCCATGTCGCCCATCTTGATCGAAACGAGCTCGGCGCGATCCTCGTCACCGCCGGACTCTCGTCACCCCGAGATCATGCGCTGGTGTCGCTGCTCGCCCTGAACGGCTTGCGAGTGTCGGAGGCGATCGGTGTCGACATCGCCGCTCTCGGACTGGAGCGTGGGCATCGCACGCTGACCGTGATGCGTAAGGGCGGCAAGGTCGCGACGATGCCGCTCGCCCCTCGGGTGGCACGGGCCGTTGACCTGGCGATCGGCGAACAGCTCGAGGGTCCGATCTTCACCCAGCCCGACGGCCGCCAACTCGATCGCCATGCGGCAGGGCGGATCGTGCGCCGAGTTGCCCGTCGCGCCGGGATCACGAAGCGGGTCGGTCCGCACACTCTGCGTCACGCGTTCATCACCGCAGCCTTTTACGCCGGCGTACCCCTGCGTGACGTGCAGGAGGCAGCCAGCCACGCCGATCCGAGAACCACGATGCGCTACGACCGCGGCCGCCAGTCCCTCGACCGACACGCCACCTACATCGTCGCCACCTTCGTCGCCGGCGCCTCCCGCTGAACGCCCGTGTCTGCGCGTTCGGTGCGTCCCCAGCCGGCGAACCGAGCGCACGGACGTCCGGCACGATCAGCGCCGCACCGTCGGTATGTGGGGGTTCGACGAGAAGCCGGTAGTCGACGCTGACGTTCCCGATCGGGCAATCTGGGCGGCATTACCGCGCTCGCGGGGGCTAGCGCGCCGAGCCTGGCCTGCGCTCGGGTGACCTTCGCCGGGTCCGTGCTGACCCTCCATGACCGTCAGCCTGAGCCAATCATCCTGCGGACTCATTCTTCAGCAGAAGCCGATCGGAGGAAGGTGAGCACGGCCAACACTCGCCGGTGAGTTTCGGGCGACGTCTCGAGTCCGAGCTTGACGAAGATCTGGTTGATGTGTGTCTCGATCGTGCGCTCGTTGATGACGAGGCGCTCGGCAATGGCCCGATTCGACAGACCTTCGGCGAGCAGGGCGAGGACCTCCACTTCACGATTCGACAACTGGCGCGCGCCAGGCCCCCTTCGTCGCCGCCCCATCACCCGAGAGACGATCGTGGGATCGATTACCGTCTCGCCCTCCGTAATCCTGGTGAGTGCGTCGACGAGGGTCGCCATGTGCATGACGCGATCCTTGAGCAGGTATCCGGAACGCTCCGGTGCGTCTCGCAGGAGTCGGATGGCGTAGGCGGTCTCGAGGTACTGCGACAACACCAAGATCCCCAGAAGGGGAAATCTCGCACGAAGTTGCGCCGCCACCTTCAGCCCTTCGTCGGTGAAAGTCGGGGGCATGCGAATGTCGATGATGGCGACATCGGGTCGGGTGCGTTCGATCAGTTCGACCGCGTCGACGCCGGACCCAGCTTCCCCGACCGTGTCGATCCCGAGATCTCGCAGCGACCGACTGAGGCCGTCTCGAAGCAGCAGCATGTCCTCGATCAGCACCACCTTCACGGGAAGACCGCTTCGTGACGTACACCGCTCGCAAGCATCTGCGTTGCCACCGCTCCGCCGCACGCGCCAACTCGGTCGAGAGTCTCCTCGTCGTCGAAGTCGAGGCACGGCAGTTCATCTGGCGTGGGGAACGCTGAAATCGTGCATTCCACGCGCAAGGTGCCATCAGTGTCGAACACGCCGACCTCTGTCGACGCGGCACCTATGGCGGTCGCGCGCGCCACGCACGAGGCGACGAAGCAGTACGCGGCCCGCTCGATGTGCGCGGGGTGTCGCTGACCCCCCGTTGTGACGTCGAACGTGACATCGACTGTCGCTTCGGTGGACTCAGCCATCGAGTGCAGCGCTTCCATCAGTCCTTCCTCGTGCAGGATGGGCGGAATCGCGCCGTGCGCGATCCGGCGCAGTTCGGCGAGTGCGATCCCTGCTTCGTTCACCGCCTCCTTGAAGACATCGGCGTGGTCGCCGCACCGTGAACGTTGCAGGTCGTCGAGCCGAATGCCGAGGAACAACAGGCGCTGCTGCGCACCGTCGTGCAGATCTCGCTCCAGCTGTCGTCGCCGGCGATCTGACTGCTCGACGGCTCGCCGCCGAGAGCACTGCAACTCGGTCAACTGGAGCTCCGCTGCGGACAACATGTGCTGATTCTCCAGCACCGTCACCACGACTGGAGTCAGCGCGGTTCTGACCTTGTCGGACACATCGGGAGAGTGAGTGATGGTCGCGAAGACCTCGTCACCGCGACCCACCGTGGTCGTGGTCGCGCCCCATGGCACTGCGACGCTCATCAGCGACGGTGAGATGTGCACCGAGACCGCCGACGAGTCGACGGTTCGGCTGAGCAGCATTTCGACACCCCCTGGCTGACTCAACCGTTGCAGATCACGTGTCAGAACACGCACGCGTTGCCGAGTCAGCACCACTCCGATTGCTTTCCAGTACGCCCCCAGTGCGCCCAGCGCGGTGAGCACCGCAGCCAGGGCGAGTGTGCTCTGCGCCTCGTGGCTGCCTCGATCGATCATCGGGCGGCGCACGATGCTGAACGCGAAGACGCACTGCGCCGCGGCGTACGACACCCGTCCCAGTTGGGCACTCGCCCCGTCTCCTCGCATGGACGCCGCCCACGCGAGCAGAGCCGCCACCGAGACCGCCGTCAGGACGACCAGCCAACGGGCGAACCAGATCATCCGCAGCGAGCCGCCGATGTGCATGGGGTTGATGTCGCACTGTGGCCAGCAATGCGCTTCGGCAAGTGGCTGCCGGACGAAAACATCGGCGCTCAGCAGCAACAGCGCCGCCAACCAGCACCCCACCAACGTTGCTCGTTCGACGGCGGCACGCGCATCCATGCTGGCGGCGGCGACGAGCGGAAGGAAGAGCACTGCCACCGCTGCGCTGACGACATGCACCGTGGGCGAGTTCACGGCCGCACCGGCCGTCGGAGCGAGCAGCACCACGACCGACAGCGCGCACATTGCGACCGGGAGGACCGGACCGACCTGTGTCGCGACCAGCAGGGCGGTCGCAATGCAGGCAAGCGCGCTCACCGTGACAGCGCGAGGCCCGGGCTGGTCGAGCAACGGGCTTGGCACGGTCCACACCACCAAGGTTGCCCACACCATGAGGATGGCGGTGCCGATCGTGAGCGCAATCGAACGGATCGTCACGAGGGCATTTTGACATCGATGATGCGCAAGCGAATCCGTGCCAACCCGGAGTGGCCCCGAGGGACCACCCAGGTCACAATCGGTGTGCGCACCGTAGTCACGATCGCCCAGTGGCCTTACCGTTCGAGGGAAAGGAGCGCACCATGACACTCACCAAATTAGTGGTCTCCGGAACCGTCAGCCTGCTCGTGCTGGTTGGTTGTGCGGCCGACGAATCCACGACCGATCGCGCCGGCAATCGGCCCGACCCGGTCACGCTCACGCTGGCGACCAACGAGCGTGCCGACGACACCGGCGGGCAGATCGTGCAGCGGTTCGTCGAGCACGTCGACGCCCTCAGCGACGGGCAGATCATCATCGAGCCGACCTTCGGATTGCCGGTCGAGGAGGTCGCGGGGTGGGATCAGGCCGTGATCCGCTCCGTGCAAGGCGGCGAGTACGACCTGGTTCTCGCCCGCGCCGGAGCCTGGCATGATTCCGGCGTCACCTCACTCGACGTGCTCCAACTCCCGGGTGTAGCCGACACCGAGGAGCAGGCAGACAACATCGCCCAGTCAGCGGTCGCGACCGAACTCCTCGCTGGGCTCGACAAGGCGACGATGGTCGGCCTCGGGCTGTATCCCGACGGTCTGCGGCACCTTGTGTCGCTCGACGGTGCGGAGCCGTCGTTCGACAATCTCGAAGGCCGCTCCGTGCGCACGCCGAGAAGCGCCACGGTGTTCGGGGTCCTGACGGCGCTGGGAGCGATACCAGTCGACCAGTCGGGGCCCAACTTCAACGTCGCCGTGCTCAACGGCGATGTGGGGCTCACCGACACGAGCGTGGCCCGGCTCGACAGGCAACCGATACCGGAGCCTGGCCAGGCACCGGTCATGGCGGCCAACTTCACGCTCTACACCAAATTCGACGTGCTCGCTGCGAGATCTGACGTCATCGCCGAGCTCGGCGACGACGCCGAAATCCTGACATCAGCGGCGTCGCAAGCCTTGACCGAGACCGTCGCCGAGCGGCCGAGGGAATCAGAAGGACTGAAGGCAGCGTGCGACTCCGGCCTGTTCATCTCCTCGATTTCGAGCACCGACCTCCAGCGAATGATGTCGGCCGTGCAGCCGGTGATCGCCGAGTTCGAGAACGGCAGCGATTCGGCGCTCCTCGCCGAGGTGAGGAAGGCGGCAGGACCAGCGTCGGAGACACCAACGACAACGTGTCTGCCGGCGACCGTGGCTCCGGGCTCTGGCCAGGAGATACCCACCTCGCGAGCCGACGTCGTTCCACGCGCCGGGGATCTGCCCAATGGGAGCTATCGCGTGCAGCTCGATCCGGCGGTCCTCGATGAGATCGACGGGTGTTGTCACGGGCCGGAATCGCGTGAGTTCGTCGAACTGCACCTCCACGACGGCACGTTCGAGGTCGAGGTCCGCAGTCCCGACGGAGTGCTCCAGGTGACGAATACCGGCGGCGTCTACCAGGTCGACGGGAGCAGGATGGTGGTGGCGCAAGGACCTGACGGGATCATCCCCGGCACCAACGGCATCAACGTCTTCAAGTGGACTCTCGTGGGCGACACGCTGACCCTCGAACAGTTGGACGATTCGAAGCGCGACGTCTACTACGCCCTCCCGTTCACTCGGGTCAGTTCATCCGATTGAGGCTGGGTCGCCGCATGGCAGGCGGGCGGTCAACTTCGCTCCGCCTGCCGGGGCGGCCTCGACCCTGAGCTCGCCGGCGAGTGCCTGCAGACGCTCACGCGCGTTGTCGATTCCGCCGCCCGAACGAATCGCGGCACCACCGGTGCCGTCGTCCTCGACGATCAAGACGAGCGTGTCCTGATCACGGCGCAATGACAGCTTGATCCGACCCGCGGAACTGTGCTTGGCGCTGTTGGTGAGAGCTTCGGACGCGACGAGGTAGAGCGCGCGGCACGCCGTGTGGTCCACGATGTCGGTAGACGCCACGAGGTCGACTGGAATCCGGCTCGTCGCTGCCAACTCGCGCAAGTTGGCGGCCAGTCCGGCTCCGAAGTCGAGGGGATCGTCGCCGCTCGCCAAGCTGCCCACCTCGTGTCGGATGCTGCTCACCAGTTCTGTCACTTCTGCGCGTTGTTCAGCGGGTAGATCGACGGACTCCAGAATTCGCGAGATCCGGTCGAGGTGGGGAACGACCCCGATCTCCACATCACTCGCCACGGCTTCGTATGCGCGTTTGTCGGCCTCCAATACCCGTCGTCGAGAGGCCTCAGCGGCGATCCCTTGTTCTTGCAGCTGCCGTGCAAGCGCGACGTTGAGGGCAAGGGCGCGAAGGCCGGGTTCGAGTTCGGTTCGCACCACGGGGTCATCGAACTTGGCGTCATCGTGAATCACCAACACGTGGCCGACGTCGGTGCCGAGATCGATTCGAAAGTGGCGCTCGTCGGTCGATGGTTCGACGCGGTCACCCGAGAGCGATCGGAACCATCCCACGCCGTCCTCAAACCCCACCGTCAAACGAGACGGGGCGCCCGCGCCACCGGCGACGAGTCGGCCGCTGCGACCCGCCTCGACGATCTGATCCGGGTGATGTGTAGCGAGCCGATCGAGTACGAGCATCGCCGCGACGAGCATCGCCGCAAGGTCGTACGCGGTCAAGCGTTCTGTGGCGGTGAACAACGTCGCCGATCTTCCGCCGATGCCGATCGCAAACATCACGCCCGCCGCGCCGACCGCGATACGCAAGTTTCGGCGATTGGCTTGAGCGGCGAGCACGGCGAGCAGTGCGACGCTGATCGATCCGGCGGCGAGGCCGTCGGCCCACGGCAGCCAGAGGTTCACGACATACAGGAGCGAGAGGAGCGCGGACGTAGAGGCTCCCCAGGCCGATCGCTGTCGGCCGTTCGCCGGAATCCGCAACCAGACGGCGTGCACCAAGAACGCGCGATGGACGAAGATCGTGCCGATGTGACCGACAGCCACCGCCGGTGCCAGCCAGCTGATGCTGACTGCGGCGAGTGTCGCACCCAACACACGATCTCGGCGACGCATCCATGCCACCGCGCCCAGCACCCCAATGCCCGATCCGACCAGCGGATCAAGGTTGACAAGTCCTCCGAGCATCGTCGAATGATGCTCCAAATTGTTGGCGGCCGACGACCGCGGCCTCGCCGGTCGGGCGTGGCCACGGTGAAGTCCCAGCGAGCAGACGTGACAGGCCGTCGAAGCTTGCGCCTGTGCAGAAGGCCCCGCCGAGCAGTACCAGCGGCGGACCGTCGCCCTGCTGGCCAGGGCGAGGCGCCCGAGCGGTTGGCCGGCGAGGTCGCTGCGTGCTCGCGACAGCAAGCGTTCCTGACGCTGATCGACCCATCGAAACGAGCAGATCTGCCGATCGGCATCGGGTGTGGACGCGCGTCGCCCACGGGGAGCCGGCGCCCGATTCGGCGCTCGGTGCGCTGACCTTCGACCGCCCCTCCCTCCTGGGCGGGCACCGAACGTCCGCACCGAACGACGCTGGGGCGCTGGCCAGACGGGTACCGAGCGGCAGATCCGTACTCGCGCCCGTGGCGACCGGCTGCACCCTCCGCCTCGGGCGCCTCACAGTCGGATGTCCTTGACCAGGAGCATCATCGTCAGGTCGTCGATCGGGGACGCCTCGAAGTTGTAGCGGCGGTAGAAGCTCGCAGCGGTTTCATCCTTCGCGTGGACTAAGAGGACTCGCACCCCGGTGACCTGAGCAACCTCGAGCGACTTCATGATGAAGTGCTTCAGGAGCGCCTCCCCGAGACGCTCACCCAGATGCTTGGCATCGACGGCGAGGCGGCCCAGCAGCACGGCCGGAAGTGGATCAGGCTGATTGCGTCGCGCCCGCCCGGTCGCCCCCGCACGCAGCACGACTGCGGTGCTCGACGCGTAGTAGGCGACGACCCGATCGCCGTCGGTGACCACCCACGTCCGACTCCCGCCCTCGGTCTGGTTGTGCAACGCCTTCTCGGCAATCCATCGGTTGAGCGCGTCGTCGCCGCAGTCGAACCCCTCGACGGTGTGGCTTTGATCGAGCAGCTCAGGCCCGACCCACCGGGGCATCACTGACGAGATTCGAGAACGGAATCGCTGGCGAGGAGCTTGGCCAGCTCATGTTTGGGCACTGGCGGACGGTCCAGCAGCGCTTGCAGCTCGGTCCACGCCGCATCATCGATGGCGAACACTCGCCGGTCAGCAAGGTCGATCTGGGCCGCCGCAACGGCGTGGCGGACGACGTACTCGTTCAGCGACTCGCCCGTCTGGTCAAGCACGCGCCGGATCGTTGCGTCCTGAGCGGGCGTGACCCGCAGCGTCCAGCGGGCGGTCTTGGTTTCCACGTGGCAACTGTACGTCAGATCGACGTACAGCACAACCGGTGCATCAGGATCGACGCCGTGCGCCAGTCCCACCTCGTGAGGTCCCGATACCGAGCGCCGTGTCGATGCGGTCGTTGGCCAGGGCTTCGTCGCTGTCGAGTGCACCGACGTAGGTGGACACCAACGTCTGGACGCTATGACCCATCCGCTTGGCCACCTCACCCAGGGGCACCCCAGCGTGCAGCCACGTGGTGGCTGTGGCGTGGCGGCCGTCGTAGATCCGCATCGGCGGATGCCCGATCGCCCGCAGACTCCGCTGCAGGGCGCGCGACCAGTTCGACGAGGTCGGGCGACCACCGGTCCGGGTTCGGAACAGCAGGGCATCTTCGGCGAGGCCGCGGTCGTCGATCCACTCTCGCAGCGTCTCGACGAGCGGCCCCGGGATCGGCACGGATCGCGGGCCGGTCTTCGGCTCGCCCGGCTCGTCGAAAGCGACATCGGCTTCGGTCACGTCGATACGACCCCAGCCGCTACGCGGCAGGTGCAGGGCTGCGGCACGCAGCATGACGACCTCGGAGGGGCGCAGCCCTGCGTAGTACGCCACGGCGGTCATCACCTTATAGGTGCGGCTCGCCGGCTGGTGGCTGACGATCGCGTCGATGGCGCGCCGCATCGTCTCGGGGTCCGGCAGCGACCGAACGGCGACGGCCCGCTTCAGTCGCGTTGCCTTCCGTCGCGATCGACCTCGAGCCGGCTGGGGCCACGGGTCCGTGTCGAGCACACCGAGGTCGACCGCACGACGGATGCAGGCGCGCGACACCTTGCGGAATCGCCCAGCCGTCGACGGCGACAGCGGATCCCCGTCATCCCGCACCCCGAGATCGGTATCGACGGCGGCGAGTACGGATCTGTTGAGCTGACCCAGTTCAAGGCTCCACTGCCCGAGCCAGGCTGCCGACGGGTCGTCGAGCCGCTCACCGTCCGGCGGTAGCCACCGCACCAGCTGGTTCCGCAGCCCAGCCGGCCGTGCGGGTGCGGTCGGAAGTACGAGCAGGGGGATCAATCGCGCCAGTGCCTCGATCGCCGACCGGCGAGTGCGCTGTGCCCACTCCGCCCATTGCTCACCGAGCCACCGTCGTGCCCACTCGTGCACCTGCATCTGATCGGGCAGCGGCTGCCAGGACATCGGCTCGCCGGTTTCGTCGTCGAACGTCTCCCCCGACTGCTGTGCGATCAGCAACCCTGACCGGACGCGCTCCGCCTCCACCTTCGTCCGGAAGGCCCGGCTGCGCTGGCGACCTCGGACCGCCCAGCGCACGACCCACGGCCGCTTGTTGCGTTCGCTCGTCCGCTTCTGCACGCTGTAGACCGCGACGTCGGCCAGCGGCCGACCAGTCAGCGGCAGCATTGGGAGGGTCATGGGAGGAGCTTACGCCAACGTCTGATGCGTGCGCTTTGAGCAGGGGAAATTCACGGATAGAGCATCGGCCTCCGGAGCCGTGTGCGCAGGTTCGAATACTGCCGAGGGCGCACGTGTGATGTCGCGAGACATCGGAAACCGCCGAACCCCCATCAGGGTTCGGCTGGTTTCGCTTTTCGGGGTCCGTAGGGTCGTCGTGGGCCGCCGATCGCGCGTCCGGTGCCGTGGTAGCGGCGGTCCGGGTCGAGTGTGAGTTGGCGGATGATTTCGCCGGTGGTGGCGTTGACGACGCGGATGTCGAGGTCGTTGATGAGCATGATGATGG
>JBPCJL010000387.1:0-7831 GCA_051005355.1 Ilumatobacteraceae bacterium | reverse complement strand
TACATCCCGGCGGCCAAGTTCGACCACGCCACCCACCACGCCGTGACGACGCTGTCGATGACGCCGCAGGGCGAGATCCTGCCCATCGCCGGCTACGCATCGGACGCCGGCTTCCCGGACCTCGACGCCGTGCCGCTGGAGGACTCGCGACGTCCGGGCTGGGAACCGGAGACCGACGTCGCCGTGTGCGAGCTGCGCTACGGCGACGGACCGTTGGCCATCTGCCCTCGCGCCGCGCTCGGCCGCGCCGTCGACGGCTGGCGGGCGATCGGCTTCGAGCCGCAGCTCGGCTTCGAGCTGGAGCTGTACCTGATGCAGCCGGACGATTCGGTGCCGGGCGGGTGGAGGCCGGCCGGTGGGCCCGGCCATCGCGTGTACGGCGTCGGGCTCGGCGGCGACCCGACCGGGCTGGCCCTCGAGTACTTCGACGCCGTCGAGGCGATGGGCATCGGGCTCGAGGGCGTGCTCACCGAGTTCTCGCCCGGCCAGCTGGAGATCAACCTGACGTACGGCCCGGCCATGGATGCCACCGACCAGGCCGTGCTGGTCAAGGAGATGACGCGCGAGCTGGCGGCGCGTCGCGGCTACCTGGCGACGTACCTCGGACGCCCTGACGCCATGTCCGTCGGCTCCGGGCTGCACGTGAACTTCTCGGTCGTCCCGGTGTCCGGCGGGGCCAACGCCTTCGCCGACCCGGAGCGTCCGGACGGTCTGAGCGCCCTCGCCCGGCAGAGCATCGGTGGGCTGCTCGCCCACCACGAAGCGGTGGCCGGGCTGTCGGCGCCGCTGATCAACAGCTACAAGCGGTTGATGCCGGGGCTGATCGCCGGCTACTGGGCCAACTGGGGGCTGGACAACCGGTTCGCCACCTATCGGGTGCCGGCCGAGCGAGGATCGGCGACGCGCGTCGAGAACCGGATGCCGTGCGGGACGGCCAGTCCATACCTGGCCGCGGCGGCGACGCTCGACGCCGCGCTGCTCGGGGTGGTCGACGGTGCCGACTGCGGCGACGCGCAGATCGGTGACGCCGACGCCGAGCCCAACACCGACCGGCACACCCCGCACACGCTGCCCGAGGCGCTCGACGCGGTCGAGGCGGACACGGTGCTGACGGAAGCTCTCGGGCCGGAGCTCGTCGCCGCCTACCTGACGCTGCGCCGCCACGAGGTCGCCCGCTGGGAGGCGACCGGCGAGGACTGGGATCCGGAGAAGATCACCGCCTGGGAGCTCGACAGCTACCTGCCGTTCTACTGAATCGATGGGCCTCGCTCGCTCCGAAGACTCCGCTCCTCGGCCTGGGCCGGGCACGGCCGGCCTGAGCTCTCATGCTCACTGCGGCACGAGCCGAGACGGTCGATGCCTTCCCCGACGGCGATGTGTGGCCAAAGGCCGCAGATCGCTCATCGCGCTGATGTGTGGACGAACGCCACCTCGTCGCGGTATTGGCGCCGCCGCGCAGGGTTGGGCCGGCAGCAGCCGGGGCACGCGAGTCGCATGAGTCTGACCATGTCGAAGGGGCCGCTCGCTCCAGAGTCGCCGCCGACCGTGAACTTCTTGATCGACGGGCCGAAGCACAAGATCTTCTTCAGCGCCTTCCCCCGCCGGGTGCGGGCCGAGCTGGCGGGAACCGTCCTCGTCGAGACCGACGGCGCGATGCTGCTGCACGAGACGGCGCTGTTGCCGCAGCTGTACGTGCCGGTCGTCGACATGGACGACTCGCGGCTCGAGCCGACCGACCACCACACCCACTGCCCGTTCAAGGGAGACGCCTCGTACCACACGATCCGCGTCGGAGACATCGTGCGCGAGAACGGCGTGTGGAGCTACCCCCAGCCGATCGAGGCGGTGCCGTGGCTCGCCGACTATCGCGCCCTGTACTGGGAGGCGGCCGACGCCTGGTTCGACGAGGACGAGCAGGTCTTCGGCCACCTGCGCGACCCGTTCCATCGGGTCGACACGCGCCCGACCCGGCGCCACGTTCGGGTGACGCTCGACGGCACCGTGCTGGCCGAGTCCGACGCCCCGTTGGTGCTGTCGGAGACGGGCCTGCCGAACCGCTGGTACCTGTCGCCCGACGACCTGCGCGTCGAGCTGGGCCCGAGCGACACGACGAGCATCTGCCCGTACAAGGGCGACGCGACCTACGGCTCGGTCGACGGCGCCGAGGACGTGGCGTGGCGCTACGAGGACCCGCTGCCCGACGCCCGACCGATCACCGGCCGCTGGGCCTTCGACGACTCCAAGGTGAGCATCGAGGTCGCCTGATCGCTGACCGCCGCCGCACCAGATCCGCAGAGTGCGGCTCAGGTTGCAGAAAACTGGCACGCCAGCCGCACTCTGCGGATTTCGTGCGGTGCGACGTCAACGCAGCCGCACTCTGCGGATTCGGTGCGGTCGGCGGGCGGGTCAGGCCGGCGTGACCTCGATGGGGAGGCGCTTGATGCCGGCGATGAAGTTGCTGCGCAGGCGGTCGATCGGCCCGGTGATGCGCACGTCGGTGATCCGGGGAAGCAGCTCCTCGAACAGGACCTTGATCTCGAGGCGAGCGAGCTGGGCACCCAGGCACAGGTGCGGGCTCTGCAGCCCGAAGGCGACCTGTGGGTTCGGTGATCGGCGGATGTCGAACGTGAACGGATCGGCGAACACGTCCTCGTCGTAGTCGGCCGACACGAACCACATCACGACCTTGTCGCCGGCCCGCACCTCGCGACCGCCCAGCCTCGTGTCGACCGTGGCCGTGCGCCGGAAGTGCATCGTGACCGAGGCCCACCGCAGCACCTCCTCGGCGAAGGACGCCACGAGTTCGGCGTCGCTCCGCTCGACCGCGCTGCGCACCGACTCCAGGACCTCCGGCCGCTCGATCAGCGCCTTCATTGCGGCCGTCATCGTGTAGCGCGTCGTGTCGTTGCCCGCAGCCACCAGCAGCGTGAAGAAGTTGTTGAACTCGTGATCGCTGAGGACCTCGCCGTCGACCTTGGGGCGCAGCAGGTCGCTGATCACGTCGTCCGCCGGGTGCTCCCGGCGGATGCGGGCCTGCTCCTGGGCGTAGCGGAACAGCTCGATCCCCGCCGGGCTGCGGAAAGGCATCAGCCGGAACTCCTCGGTGTCGACGAGTCCGACCGGATGCGTCGTGAACTCCGGGTCGGTGTTGCCGAGCAGCGCGTCACCGTGCTCGACCAGCCACGGCCCGTCGTCCTGCGGCACCCCGAGCAGCGTGCCGAGCATGCGCATCGGCAGCTGCTTGGCGATGCGGTCGACGAAGTCGAACGCCGGCCCAGCCGCCAGCGCGTCCTCCACCACGGCCCGGGCCAACAGCCTGATCGCCTGCTCGTAGGCGTACACCTCGCGCCGGCTGAACGGCTTCGACACGAGCCGCCGGTAAGCCGTGTGCTGGGGCGGGTCGAGCTCCATCATCGTGCGCCGGGCCGCTGTCTCGTCGGCATCCATCTCTTCGAGGCGGATGCCGTGCGCGCTGGAGAACCGCTCGACGTCGCGGCTCACGGCGAGCAGGTCGGCATGACGTGTCACGGCCCAGAACCCGCCGCCGCCGGCGTGATCCTCGCCCCACCAACTGACCGGGTCGTCGCGCCGCAGCCGGCGGAACGTGGCGTGCGGGACGCCGTCGACGTACGTGTCGGGGTCGGCGATGTCGGCGTCGGCGGGACCGAGGTCGCCGTCCGGTGCGGGGCCAGTCATGGCGCCTCGTCGATCGTTCGCTCGCCTGACGCCACCGTTAGTTCGGGGCTGCACCCGGGACGCTCGCTCACATTCGCTCGAGTGTGGTGCCGGCTCGCCAGTTCGTGCCGACGGCCTGCCAGTAGCCGCCGATCATCTCGATCGGCGCCAGCCGGGTCAGCTCCTCCACCGGCGACTCGTGGAACTCGAGCGTCGCCTCGCCGGAGTAGCACGGGCCGACCTCGACGTCGTAGCCGCGCATCGTGACCAGCTCGTGCAGAGAGTCGGTGCCGTCGCTCTCGATGGACGGGAACACGCGGTGGTGCAGCATCGGGTGGCCGTTGACGAACCCCGCCGCCGGCGCCGTCCCGGTGATCGTGAACGTGGCGTCGATCAGCCGCCGCCCGTAGGCCGAGCACGTGGCGCCGAACCGCCCGCCCGGCTCCAGCCGGGGTCCAGCCACACCGACCGTGACCGGCCTGGTGACAAAGAGCTCGCCGAGCTTCTTCGGGTAGCCCTGGTGATGCCCACGCACCATGGCGAAGTCGCGGTCGACCCAGATGTAGGCGCAGCGGCTGTACGTCTCGCCTCGGTAGCTGCAGCGGACCACGACGAACGTCTCAAGGTACTGGGCGCGCACCGGGTCGAGCAGCTCCTCGAACGAATCGCTGCAGCTCTGCCAGTCGGCCCAGATGACGGCCACCGCGCCGGGGTCATCCTCCGCTGGCTCGAGCGGCGCTGGCAGCAGCTCGGCGACCGCGGCCGGGTCCGTACGCAGCTCGATCGTCAGCATCGTGCCGCTGTAGTGCCACGGTGGCGGCGGGACCAACGATGAACGGCCCGTCGCCGTACGTGGGAACATGAACCCCCGCCGGCCGTTCAACGTGGCCGCACCAGCCCCGCCAGCCTCACCACCCTCACCCACACGTGACCCTGGGCCGCAGCCATGGGCGCACCCTAACTTTGCCGAAGAGATCGATTGGCCCCGACCACGTCCCACTTCCCTCCGCCCGCCCCACACGACCGCCGGGGCGGCGGCGACGACAACACCGTGCCGCTGCGACCAGCGGCCAAGCCGCCGCCGGTCGTGCTGGCCATCGACATCGGCGCGACGAAGTTCGCCGCCGGACTGGTCTCGCCGCGCGGCGATCTCGTCGACCGGGCCGTCGTGCTCGTCGACCCCGACGTCGGTCCCGAAGCCCACTTCAAGGCGCTGGCTACGATCGTCGAGCAGCAGCTGGAGGCGGCCGAGCGCCACCGCGTACGCCTCTCGGCCATCGGCATCGGGTCGGCCGGCCCGATCACCCGCAACTGCGAGACCGTGTCGCCGGTCAACCTGCCGGCGTGGCGCGAGTTCCCGCTGCGGGCGCGGATGCGCGAGCTGACCGGCAAGCGCGTCTACGGCGACCTCGACGGCAAGGCGTTGGCGCTGGCCGAGGGGTGGCAGGGGGCGGCCAAGGGCTACGCCAACTACTGCGTGCTGACCGTGTCCACCGGTGTCGGCGGCGCCGTGGTGGTCGACGGCGAACTGGTCGACGGCGCCTCCGGCAACGCCGGCCATGTCGGGCACTTCATCGTCGACCCGAACGGGCGGCGCTGCGGCTGCGGGGCGCGCGGGTGCATCGAGGCGGAGGCCTCGGGCGTGGCGATCGAGGCGATCACGGGACGGTCGCCGACCCAGCCGACCTACGAGATCATGGAGCGCACGGGTCGGGTCGTCGGGCGCGGGGTGGCGTCACTGTGCAACCTCCTCGACCTCGAGCTGGTCATCGTGGGCGGCGGCGTCGCCCTCGGCTTCGCCGCGACGTTCTTCAACGCCGCCCAGGACGAGCTGAGCACGCTCTGCCGACTGCCGTACAGCCGGCACGCCCGCATCACCCCGACCCGCCTCGGCGATCGCGGCCCGCTGATCGGAGCCGGCGCGGTGGCCGTGCGCGCCATGCAGCGCGAACGCGTCGCCCGCCAGCGGGCGGCGGCGGGACGACCGGCCACCGGACGTACTGTGGCGCCGTGACGAGGATTCGAAGCAGCAGCACCAGTCGGGTCCGTAGTCGCGGCGGCGGTGGCGGCGGGGGGTTCGGTCTCCCCGGACTCGGCGGTGGTGGCGGCGGTGGCCTCGGCATCCCGATGAAGGCCGGTGGCGGGCTGATCGGCCTGTTGGTGTTGGCGGCCGCCATCTTCCTGCCCCGCCTGCTCGGCAGCACTCAGGGTGCGATTGGCTCCGGCGCCAGCGGCGCAGTGGATGAGCAGCAGGTTCCGTACCAGTGCGACACGGAGCAGAAACAGATCATCTGCGGCGCCACCGACGACGTGGCCGAGTACTGGATCCGCGCCTACGGCCCGTCCTTCGGTGGCCAGTACCAGGAGACGACGACTGAGATCTTCTCCGGCAGCACGAACACGGGCTGTGGCCAAGCGTCGTCGCAGGTCGGGCCGTTCTACTGCCCGGCCGACGGGCTGGTGTACTTCGACCTCCGGTTCCTGACCCAGCTGCAGGAGCAGTTCAACGCCACCGGTGATCTGGCTGCGCAGTACATCGTCGCCCACGAATACGGCCACCACGTCCAGAACCTGCTCGGTACCAGCGGCGAGGTCAACCGCGCCTCTCAGCAGAACCCGGGTCAGGCGAACACGCTGTCGATCGCCCTCGAGCTGCAGGCCGACTGCTTCGCCGGCGCGTGGGCGCGCGACGCCGAGGACCGCCAGCAGCTCGAGCCTGGTGAGATCACCGAGGCGCTCGAAGCGGCGGCAGCCGTCGGCGACGATCGAATCCAGCAGCAGACGCAGGGTCGTGTCGACCCGGAATCGTGGACCCACGGCTCGTCCGACCAGCGGGTGTCGTGGTTCCGCCGCGGCTTCGACACCGGTGATCCCCGCCAGTGCGACACCTTCGCCGAGCTCTAGCCGCCTCGCGTTCTGACGAAGTTTCGGGTTGGTTTTCCACACTGATCGCGCCACGGAACGCGATTCAGCCGCCGAGGAGGCGGTAGACGCGCTCGACGGGGCCGGTGCCGAAGCGGCGGTGATACCACGCGGCGGCGGCGATGGCCACGACCCAGTAGCCGCCGGCCAACAGCAGCGCCGTGTCGAGGCCGGTCGGGCGGATCCAGCCCAGCCAGTCGACGACGAGGTTGAACACGACCACGTGGGCGACGTACAGCGTCAACGTCATGGCGCCGGCGTTGCGCAGCAGCTCGATCGGCACGCTCGACGTGAACCGCTCGGCCAGCCACGACAGCACCCCGAACGCGACGAGCGACGTGCCGAGCGCGCTGGTGACGTAGAGCAGGCCGCGGTCGTAGGGGTCGGTGCTCGACAGCACCGAGGCCAGCGGCCCCGCCGAGACGGCGGAGGAGATCAGTGACGCCGTGGCGAACAGGATCAGCCCGCCGCCGATGGCCGCCCGCCGCCACCAATCGGTCCGCAGCACCCGACCGAGCACGATGCCGGTGCAGAAGAACGCCAGCCAGGGCAGCAGCGGGTGGGTGCCGTTCACGAACATGTCGGTGACCCACTTCGCCGGGCCTGATACAGGACCCCCGAGGAACCAGCTGACCTCCCCGCCGTCCAGCTCCCGCTGGGTGCTCAGCCACGCCAGCCCCGCCCCGGCTACGGCGGCCAGCAGGCCGACCGCCAGCACCCAGCGCGACGCCAGCGTGAAGAGTGCCGCGCCGACCGCGAACATGACCCCGTAGAACGGCAGGATCGTGCCGTTCCAGATCGTGTCGAGCAGCAGCCCGCCGGCATAGAGCACCAGTCCCCGCCGCACCAGCGTGAGGCGGCGAGCGGCGACGGCGGCCCGATCGCCGATCGACCGGCGGGTCAGCAGCGTGACACCGACTCCCGCCACGAGGACGAACGTCGAGGCGAAGCGCGTCGACAGCGGGCCGGTCCACGGGTCGAACAGTTCGTCGACGAGATCGTCTCCCTGCGCACCACCACGGACGACGAGGTAGCCGTGGTAATTCATGACCACCACGCCGATCAGCGCCACAGCGCGCACGACGTCGGGCCCGGGAAGCCGGCCGGTGCCGGCCGTCTCCGGGAGCGGCGGGGCGATGCGCACCGGCCCGGTCACCGGTGCGGTTCCCTGACGTGATGCGACGAGCTCTCGCCGTCGTTGGTGCACCTGTGACCTGAGGACCGTGCCTGGTGA
>JBPCJL010000386.1:0-17107 GCA_051005355.1 Ilumatobacteraceae bacterium | reverse complement strand
GGCTCGACCGGGGCGAGCTGGACAAGATCATCGATCGCGCCGCGGGCACGGCCGGCCTGGGGTGCCATGCTCACTGCGGCACGGGCCGAACCGTCGGTCCTTGATCGCCTCGCTCGCTCCGAAGACTCCGCTCCTCGGCGTGGGCCGGGCACGGCCGGCCTGGGGTGTCATGCTCACTGCGGCACGGGCCGAACCGTCGGTCCTTGAACAGGTCTTTCGATCGCCGATGGCGCAGCGTCAGGCGTCAGGCGTCAGGCGTCAGGCGTCAGGCGTCAGGCGTCAGGCGTCAGTTCGTCCGTGGCCCGGCCGAGGGCGTCGAGGTCGAAGACCAACGCGTCCAGGTCCTCCTCGAGGCGCCGACCTCCTGCGTCGCCGAGGCCGCCGACGACGTCAGGGTCAGTTCGGCGGCGCGGGCGACCGCGGTGCCCAAGCGGGCCTCGACGACCGGCAGGTGCTCGTGCAGCTCCTCCAACGAGTTGAGCAATCGCTGCGTTGAGGCGAACCGGGCGGCCAGCGCATCGACGACGGTGGCGTCGGCGCCGCCCCGCCGAGCCCGCTTCAGCTCGTCGGTGACCCGTGACGCATCGAGCGTGTCGATGACCCGTTCGAGCTCCAGCGCCTGCGCCGCGGTCCGCCAGACGGCCAGCACGCCGGTGTCGACGCGCGGTCCGAGCTGGCGCGGCGGGTCCTGCAGCGGGCCCGGGCGCAGGGTCTCGACCAGCTCGCCGAAGCGGCGTCGAGCGGCGAGGGCGTCCACGACCGGCGGCCGATAGCGGTTCGGCACCGCTTCCGGATCGATCTGGTTGATTGGGTCAGGCGGCGCGGACCGCCGCCGGCGAAACACCACGGCTCGACGCTACGGCGCCCGACTCCGTGGAATGCCCCGATCTGGGCGCCGATCCTGCTAGCGCTCGTTCTGGGCGCCCTGTCCGCCAGACGCCGGCAGCCAACGCACCCAGAATCTGCGTTGGCACGATGGGCGCCCAGTTTCCCGGGCCCTCGTCAGAGGAGCTCGGCGGCCAGGCTGGCGACATCGCTGCGCTCGCACGCCGTGAGCGTGATGTGGCCGAAGCACCGCTGGCCGCCAAAGGCCTGGGTCAGCACGGCCAACGCGTTGTTCGATTCGCCGAGGTACGGCGCGTCGATCTGACTCGTGTCGCCCGTGAACACGACCTTGGTCCCCCGACCCACTCGCGTCAGGATCGTCCGCAGGGTCGTCGGCTCTAGGTTCTGGGCCTCGTCGATGATGACCATCTGGCGCTGCAGCGATCGGCCGCGCAGGAACGTCACCGACTCGAGAGACAGCTGGCCGCGCGCCGTCAGCTCGTCGACCAGCTGGCGGGCATCGCGATCCGACGCCCGATCGGTGAGGGCGACCACGGCGTCGTGGATGGCCGCCATCCACGGATCGAGCTTCTCGTCGAGCCCGCCGGGAAGGAACCCGACGTCCGCCCGGCCGACCGGCACCAGCGGCCGGTAGATGGCGAGGCGTTCGTAGCGCCCGTCCTCGACGACCTGCTCGAGCCCGGCGGCCACGGCGAGCAAGGTCTTGCCGGTCCCGGCGCGGCCGTCGAGAGCGACCACCTCGATGGCGGGATCGAGCAGCAGCTCGAGGGCGAAGCGCTGCTCCTTCGAGCGGGCGCGCAGGCCCCAGGCCTCGGGAGCGCTGTGCCCGAGCAGCTCGAGACGATCGCCGATCCGGCGGGCCAGCGCCGACTGCGAGCCGGCGCGCAGCACGGCGAACTCGTTCTGCGCCAGCACGACGTCGGCGCCGGCACGGGTCGGCTCGACGGCGCCGGTGGCGTACAGCTCGTCGATCAGTCCCGCCGGTGCCTCGATCGTGGACCACCCGGTCGCCAACGAGGAGAGCGGGCGGCGCGTAGGCAGGTGCTCGGCGGCGGCCACGCCGAGGTGGGCGGCCTTGATCCGCAGCGCGGCGTCGTTCGAGAGCATCGTTGTTGACCCTCGCTCGACCTGCCCGAGCGCCGCGCCGATGATGCGGTTGTCGGAGCTGGACGGATCGAGCCCATGCTCGACGAGCAGGTGCTTGCGGATTCCGTTCAGCTCGATCTGCAGGCTGGACGAACCGGCGCCGAGCGGCACGGGCTCGGCCAGCGAACCGCCGTTGCGCACGCGCAGGTCCTCGATCGTGCGCAGTGCGGTGCGGGCGGCGCGACCGACGTCGTCGGGCCGCGTCTTCAAGCCGTCGAGCTCCTCCACCACGATGAGCGGGATCACGACGTCGACGCCGTCGAAGGACGTGACGCAGGATGGATCGGCGATGAGCACGGAGGTGTCGAGGACGACCCTCGTGCGGACGACCGGCGGGACGACGACGGACCCGGCCGGGAGCAGGTCGGTCAAGGGCGAAGCTCCGCCCGCCGACGTCGGGTCCTCTGGGCTGTGACGCCGAAGGCGGCACCCGGCCGAGCGAGCGCCAGCGAGCCGGCCGGTGATGGGGTTTGGGGGCGCAGCCCCCAAGATGTCGCGTCCAACGGCGTCCTGTTGTAGCGCGGCGCCCTTTCCGGGTGGTGGATGCCACTGGCACGATGCCGGAGTGCCGAAGCCATCCACGGAGTGCGTGTTCTGCGCCATCGTCGCCGGAGACGCACCGGCAGAGGTCGTGCGTCGGGACGATGTCGCGGTGGCGTTCCTCGACCGCACACCGCTGTTCCCGGGGCACGTGCTGGTGGTGCCCGTGCGCCACGTCGTGACCCTGCCCGAGCTCACCGAGGTCGGCCCGTTCTTCGCACGCGTGCAGGTGATCGCCGCCGCCATCCCGCCGGCGCTCGGCGCCCAGGGCACGTTCGTCGCCATCAACAACGTCGTCAGCCAGAGCGTGCCCCACGTCCACGTCCACGTCGTGCCGCGCACCAAGGGCGACGGCCTGCGCGGGTTCTTCTGGCCTCGCCGGCGGTACGCGGAAGGTGAGGCGGAAGCCGTAGCGGAGCGGTTGCGGGAGGTACTCGGCGTGTCGGCGGATGGGTCAGTTGCAAATGCAACTTGATTGGTGCTTGCGCCTCAACCGTATGACCACTTCCATTGCGCCAGCCCAGGTGGGCAGCGAGGGGCGATCGAGCTCCGACGGAGACATCTCGAAAGGGAGACATGGCAACCAAGGCAGAGGTCATCGACGCAGTGTCGAAGTCCGCCGGCGTCTCGAAGGCGGATGCGGAGCGTGCGCTGGGCGCCTTCTTCGACCACGTCGTGAAGTCGGCCAAGAAGGGCGACAAGGTCGCGTGGCCGGGCTTCGGCTCGTTCACGACGAGCAAGCGGGCGGCCCGTACCGGGCGCAACCCGCAGACCGGTGCGCCGGTCAAGATCGCGGCGTCGACGGCGATGAAGTTCACGCCGAGCGCCACGCTCAAGACGGCGCTCAACCCGAGGAGAAAGAAGTAGTCATGGTCGTGAAGAAGGCGAGCTCGACGAAGCGGGCGGCCAAGAAGGCTCCGGCCAAGAAGAAGGCTGCGGCCAAGAAGGCGCCAGCGAAGAAGAAGGCGGCGGCGAAGAAGGCTCCGGCCAAGAAGAAGGCGGCGGCCAAGAAGGCGCCAGCGAAGAAGAAGGCCACCGCCAAGAAGGCACCGGCCAAGAAGAAGGCCACGGCCAAGAAGGCGCCGGCCAAGAAGCGGGCTGCGGCCAAGAAGTCCTCCAGCTGACCCCGATCGTCCCCCGGTGGCGGGGGACGACGGCAACCCGTCCCGCAGTCAGCGAAGATGCGGCGATGGACACCCTGTGCGACGACCTCGCGGCGGAGCAGGACGACCTCGCTGATCTTGTCGCGGGCGTCGACCTGTCGACAGCGACACCGGCCGCTGGCTGGACCGTGGCCGACCAGGTCAGCCACCTCTGGTTCTTCGACCAGCGAGCACTGCTGGCGCTGACCGACCCGGACGAGTTCGCCGCTGATGCCGCCGTGCTCCTGCAGGCAGTGGTCGAGGGACCCGACCCGTCCGTCGTGGCCGGACGCACGCTGGCCCCGGCCGACCTGCTTGCCGGATGGCAGCGAGATCGGGAGCGGTTGGTCGCGCACGCCCGCACGGTTGATCCGCGTTTGCGCGTCCCGTGGTACGGGCCGGCGATGAGCGCGCGCTCGTTCATCACGGCGCGGCTGATGGAGACGTGGGCCCACGGACAAGACGTCGCCGACGGACTCGGCCGCCGTCGTCGGCCGACCGATCGCCTGCGCCACGTCGCCCACATCGGCGTCGGCGCCCGCCGGTTCAGCCACGTGGCCAACGGCCGGCAACCCGACGACACCCCCATCCTCGTCGAGCTGACGGGCCCGGACGGCGAGACGTGGTCGTGGGGTCCGCCCGACGCCGACGAGCACGTGCGCGGCCCGGCGCTCGACTTCTGCCTCGTGGTGACCCAGCGGCGCCACCTCGACGACGTCGACCTGGAGATCGAGGGGCGCGCCGCGCAGGAGTGGATGTCCATCGCCCAGTCGTTCGCCGGCCCCCCGGGCCCCGGCCGCCGCCCCGGCCAGTTCACATGAGCACGATGTTCTGACGAAGATTCGGTGTCGTTTTCCACACCGATCGCGCCACAGAACCCGGTGCGGCGGCGCTCAGGGCTCGACGACGGCGAAGACCTCGGCCGCGGTGAGGCCGTGCGGCGCGCCGAGCTCGGCGAGGCGGGTGCGGATCCTCCTGCGGAAGGCGTCGAGCTGACTGGCGTCGACGGCGTGCATCGTCGACTCGAAGTGGCTCTCGTGGGCTTCGAGGGCGGCGAGCTTGCGGTCGATGAACAGCGAAACGTCCTCGACGTGGTTCGGCACGTCCGCCTCCCACAGGAACAGCGCGCCCGGACGATGGTGGGCGAGTCGGTGCTCCGGGAAGAAGTGCGGATCGCGCGCCGCCACGACGGCGTCGCAGACCAACCAACCCGCATGGCGATGGTCGGGGTGGAGCCGGTCGCGCTTCCACGGGTCGTGGCCCATCACGACCTCGGGCCGCAACTCGCGGATGATGCACGCCACGTCGCTGGTGGTGGCCGGATCGGTGATCAGCTCGCCGTCGATGCGCTCGAGGAAGCGCACCTCGCCGGCGCGATCGCCGGCCAGCCGCCGCGCCGCCTCGCGCTGCTCGACTCGCCGCCGGCTGACCAGCGCAGCGAGGTCGGCGGCCACATCCCACGTGCCCTTCGATCCGTCGGTGAGGATGAGGTGGTGGACGACGCAGCCGTCGGCGGCCCACTTGGCGAGGGTGCCTCCGGCTCCGAACTCGACGTCGTCGGGATGCGCACCGATGGCGAGGACCGAGCCGGGCGCAGCACGGTCGAACGTCGTCACCGCCGCCGCCTCGTCGAGCGCGCCTAGTGAGGGCTGGCCAGGATCGTTCGCAGCCACAAGGGAAGCAATGGTTCGACGGCGGGGTGCCGCAGGTCGTCGGGGTTATCGACGTCGATCGCCAGCCGGGCGTCGGCGCGCACCTCGACCCGGCAGCCCGATCGCATCGCCTGGTCGAGGTGGCGGGAGAACGAGCCGCCGCCGTAGGAGGCGGCCACCGGTGCGTCGTGGGGCAGGCTGAGGACGTTCGTGCCGTCGCGGCGGCGGTCGGGGACCAGGCAGATCGTTCCCGGCGTGGCCAGGCTCGCCAGGCTCGACGCCAGGGGCAGGTCGCTGTGGGCGATGACCACCTGCTCGAACCCCTTGTCGGTCATCGTGGCCCGGCCGGCGTCGACGGCACCGTTGAGCCCGAGGCCCGGGCTCCACAGCACCTCGGCGCCCGCTCCGTCGGCCCATCCCACCACTTCGTCATCGTCGCAGGCGACGAACAGCGGCAGGTCGGCGGCAGCGGCGACCCGGGTGGCCAACCAGCGGGCCAGCTCGGCGCGCCGGTCCCCGTCGAGGAGTCCGGACAGACGGCCCTTGGCTGCGGAGAACCGCTTGACCGGCATGAGCACGGCCGCCTCCACGGCGCTCACTGTACGAGCGAGGCGGAGTCGTAGCCTCGGCGGCGTGGGCGGCGTGGGCGGCGTGACCGGCGTGCTCGGCCAGCCGTGGCGTGCCGACGTGTCGGAGTGGGGTGGCATCGAGCCGTGGGACGGCACCGCAGGGTCCCGCCTGGACTGGCACGTCGCCGCCGACGATCGGTGGCACACACCGGCGACGGAGGTGGCGGTCCGTCAGCACCGCCTGCTCGGTGCGCCGGTGTACGAGACCCGGCTGCGTGTGCCCGGCGGGGACGCCGTCCAGCGGGTCTGGTCCGTGCCCGACGACGGCGGGTTGACCTGCGTCGAGGTCACGAACGACTCGCCGTTGCCCATCGCCTGCGCCTTCACGCGAGCCGATCTGCTGACCGCACGTCCGCCGACGACGGTGCCGATCGAGGGCATCGACCTGCCGGCCGCTTCGACGACGCTGCTGCCGATCGGCCACCGCTCGAGCGTCACCGTCGCGTTGGGCCACGCCGCACCGAGTCCCGGACGGTTGCCGGACCGTCTGGCCGATGCCGCTGCGGTGGCCCGCGGATGGGTGGCGATGGCCGAGCGAGCCAGCCGGCTCGACCTACCCGAGGCGGCCCTGGGAGAGCGGGTGGTCGCGGCGCGGTGCGATCTGCTGCTCACCGGGCTGGTCGATCCCAACGACGACCCCGTCACCTACTTGGTCGGTGTGGGCGAGCTGGTGCGGATGGGTGAGCTGACCGATGAGGGGCTGGCCGCACTGGTGCCGGCCGTCGCCCTCGCCGCCGAGGCGGTGGCGTCGCGTCAAGGTTGGGAGGCCGGGGCGGCCCTCGACGGCGCGGCCGTCGCGTTGTCCGCTGCCGGCGAGCGCCGGGCGTTGGCCGACCTGGCCCGCATCACCGCCGGCCGGACGGACTCGCCACCGTCGGGGGAGTCGCGCGACGGCCTGCTCGCCGTCGTCGCAGTCGAAGGCCGGCTGGTGCGCAACGGAGTGCTCTTCCCCGACGGCATCCCGGCCTCGTGGCGTGGAGCGAACCTCGAGGCTCACGGCCTGCGTGCGGGCCCGTCGACCACCCTGTCCTTCGCCGTCCGCTGGCACGGCGAGCACCCGGCCGTCCTGTGGGAGCAGACCGGCGACGCAGTCGAGCTGACTGCGCCGGCCGTCGACCCCACCTGGCGCACGACCGCGAAGTCCGGCGAAGCCCTGTGGCGCACGCCGCGATGAGCGGTGTGCGCCTGATGGGCGCACGCTGCTCATCGCCCACCTCGTGGCGCCGCCAACACGTAACCTCACCGCGGTGACGGCGACGGCGGACGACACGGCGGCGCCGGCCGGTCGGGCCGATGAACCGCCAACGCCGCTGCGGTTGACCGAGTGGACGTCGTGCGGCGGTTGTGCGGCGAAATGGGGGGCGGGCGTGCTGGCCGAGCTGGTGCGCGAGCTCCCGGCGGCGGCCGATCCGTCGCTGCTCGTCGGGTTGGCCCCGTTCGACGACGCCGCGATCTACCGCATCGACGAGCACACGGCCCTCGTCTCGACGACCGACTTCTTCCCACCGCTCGTCGACGACCCGTCCGAGTACGGCGCCATCGCCGCCGCCAACGCCTGCAGCGACGTGTTCGCCATGGGCGGCCGCGTCGTGCTGGCCATCAACGTTGCGGCGTTCCCGGAGCACTTCCCGCGCTCGGCCATGGCCGAGATCTTCGCCGCCACCGCCGCCGTCGTCGCCGAGGCCGGCGGCACGGTTGCTGGCGGGCACACGATCCGCAACCCCGAGCCGGTGTTCGGCCTTGCCGTGCAGGGACTCGTCCACCCGGACCGGGTTCTGCGCAAGTCGGGCGCCCGTCCGGGCGACGTGGTGCTGCTGTCCAAGCCGCTCGGCACCGGCCTGGCGCTAGCCGGCGGAAACGACGACGATCGGCGGATCGCCACCGAGCACATGCGGCGCCTCAATCGATCGGCGTCCGAAGCGCTCGTCGCGCTCGGCGATGCGGTCCACGCCGTCACGGACGTCACCGGCTACGGCCTCGCCGGGCACGGGTGGGAGGTGGCAGAACGCAGCGGCGTCCGCCTGATGATCGACGGCGCTGGGCTCCCGACGTATCCGGGCGCGCTCCAGGCCGCCGAACGCGGCGTGCGCACGGGTGGCGACGCCCGCAACCGCGACTACGTCGCCGGCCACCTCGACAGCTTCGCATCGGCAGCGGTCGAGGCGATCTGCTTCGACCCGCAGACGTCGGGCGGGTTGCTGGCCTGCGTCGACCCGGCCGCCGCCGCCGACCTGCGCGCCGCGGGCTTTACGACTGTCGGCGCGATCGAGGCCGGCGACCCGGCCGTCGTGATCCGGTGACCGCACCGATCGCCCGGGCCGGGCG
The DNA here is from genome assembly GCA_051005355.1 of Ilumatobacteraceae bacterium. Classification (GTDB taxonomy): domain Bacteria; phylum Actinomycetota; class Acidimicrobiia; order Acidimicrobiales; family Ilumatobacteraceae; genus JALZMG01. The sequence goes on along the minus strand of JBPCJL010000386.1, from coordinate 8,827 downwards.
CCGGCGGGCGCCGACGATCTCCAAGAAGCGGGCGCCGACCCGATCGGTCGAGCGAGAGCTCTGGGACCTCGGTCACGACGTCGTCGTCGGCGTCGACGAGGTCGGCCGGGGCGCCTGGGCCGGACCGCTGATGGTCGGCGCCGTGATCCTGCCGCGCGATCGGCGGGTCAACGGCGTGCGCGACTCGAAGCTGTTGACCGAGCGCGACCGGGAGCGGCTGTTCGACCGCATTGCCTCGTGGACGGTGGCATGGGGCGTCGGCGCCGCCTCGCAGGTCGAGTGCGACGAGCTGGGCATGACGGCGGCGCAGAAGCTGGCCGCCGCGCGCGCCCTGGCCGGCCTCGGGGTCACGCCCGATGCGGCCGTGGTCGACGGGAAATGGGACTTCGTGTCGCCGCACGTTGGTCACGTCGAGCGCCGGGTCAAAGCCGACCTCCGCTGCCTCAGCGTCGCCGCCGCGAGCATCCTGGCCAAGGTGGTGCGCGACCGCGAGATGCGCGATCACGCCGAGCACTACCCGGCGTGGTCGTTCGATACGAACAAGGGGTACCCGTGCCCGGTCCACAAGGCGGCGCTGCAGGCCTATGGCCCGTCCGTCATCCACCGCCGGTCATGGGTCTTCATGGACCACTACGTCCCGTGGCAGAGCATCCCCCGCACCTTCCGACCCGAACAAGAGGTTCTGCCCGGCTTCTGACGTTCCGTGGCGGGTTCGGTGTCTGAAACGACACCGAATCTTCGTCAGAATCGGATCTGGTGTCCGCCCTCACTGCCACGGCACCGTCTGCACCGCGGCGTCGAGTGTGTCGAGGAGCAGCTCGACGTCCGCGGAGGTCGTCGCCGGGCACATCAGCGCCATGTTGTGGAACGGGGTGAGGAGCACGTCGCGGTTGAGCAGGTACAGGTGGAGGAAGTCGTCGAGCTCGTCGTCGGCGGCGAGGTTGGACTGCGTGCCGTTGCGGGGCGCGGGGCGGACGAAGCGGAACTCGGCCCGTGCGCCGAGCTGGGCGACCGACCACGGGAGCTCGTGGGCGGCGATCATCCGCTCCACGCCGGTGGCGTACGCATCACCGAGCAAGATCATCTGCTCGAACGCCTCGTCGACCAGCACCTCGGACAGCGTGGCGCGCATCGCAGCGAGCGACAGCGCGTTGCCGGCGAGCGTCCCGCCGACTCCGCCGGTGTCGATCAGGTCGAGATCCTGGCGTGCCGTCACGGCAGCGGCGATCTCCTCCGTCAGCCCGAACGCCGCGGCGGGGATGCCGCCGCCGATCGCCTTGCCCACCGTGACCACGTCGGGCTCCAGCCCCCACGCCTGCGTGCACCCGCCGGGCCCGGCCGAGATGGTGTGCGTCTCGTCGTTGACGAGCAGCACGCCGGCGTCTCGGGTCAGCCGGCGTACGTCCTCGAGGTAGCCGGGCTCGGGCAGCACGATGCCGACGTTGGTGAGAGCGGGCTCCATCAGGACGGCGGCGACGTCACCGTGGGCGAGCTCGCGCTCGAGCGCCTCGGCGTCGTTGAACTCGACGACCCGGCTGGTCAGGGCGGGGTCGCACGGGGCGCCGACGTTCCCCGGCCGTGATCGTGCGGTGCCCTCATGGGCGACGACGAGCGTCTCGTCGACGCTGCCGTGGTAGCAGTAGCTGTTGACGAGGACTCGCGGGCGACCGGTCACGGCCCGGCAGATGCGCAGGGCCCAGCGGTTGGCATCCGTCGCTGACAGCGCGAAGCTCCATCGCGCCACGTCGAACCGGCGGGCCAACTCGGCGGCGACGAGAGCGGCGTCCTCCGTCGGCATCATCGTCGTCGCTCCGCCGAGCGCGGCGAGTCGTTGCGTCACGGCGGCCACCGTCGGGCCGGGCGAGTGCCCAGCCATCGCGCCCGTGTCGCCGAGGCAGAAGTCGACCAGCTCGTGGCCGTCGACGTCGGTGACGCGAGCGCCGGCCGCTCCATGGAGGTAGATCGGGAAGCCTCCGGCCTGCTTGGCCATCCAGGTCATCGGCACGCCGCCGAGGAGGCTGCCGCTCGCCGCTGCGGCTGCTCGGGAGCGTGGGTTGCGGTCGGCGTAGGACCGTCGCTCGGCGGCGAGCAGGGCCGTCAAACGATCGCGCTCGATGGCGGGGCCGTTGGCTCCCGTCACGCCTCGTGCGGGGATCGCCATGCACCAACGGTAGGTGCACCTGAGATGAGCGGCGGATCCGAGACGATCGCTCCACCGAGCGGGGGTCGGGAGACGATCGTGCGCACCGACATCGCCGGCATCCGGCGTGCCGCTGGAGCGTTCTCCTCGTGGGCCGAAGATGAGAGACTTCTCATCAACGTCTCATCTTGGGCATGCGTGTGTCCTCCACCATCGACGACACATGCACCGCCTGGTCCGCCACCTGCCGTCGTTCGGCGTCGTGTCGGTCATCGCGCTCGGCTTCGCCAGCCTGGCCATCGCCGTCGACAACCTCGTGCCCGACGCCCCCAGCTCGGTGGAGGCGATCCGCCTGAGCGGTCCATCGACGGCGGAGGCCCCGGCGGCACTGGCCGTTCCCTCGAGTGCGGCCACGACCTCCACCACGTCCCCGACCTCGACGACGTCAACCACGTCGACCACCTCGACCACCTCGACCACGTCGACGACGACCGCCCCGGTGACTCTCCCGCCGCCGCCGCCAACACCACCACCACCACCTTCTCCGCCGCCACCACCGCCAGCGGCGCCACCCCGAGTGGGCGGCGACGACGATGGCACCGAGGACGACGACGACGGCTTCGACGGCGGTGGCGGCGGTGTCGGCGACGACGACGGCGGTGGCACTTCGGTGACCGGTGCCGGCAACGACGTTGATGACGACCAGCCGCAGGTGTTCAGCGAGGGCAGCGCCAGCGATGACGATGGTGACGATGACGATGATGCGCCGGCGGACGGCGGCGGTGCCGACCCCGGCGGCGTCGACGAGGACGATGATGATGACGAGGACGATGACGACGGCGGCGGCGGCGCCGGCGGCGAAGGCGGAGCAGGCGACGACGACGCCGATGACTGATGCGACCTTGATGTCGCCGTTGGTCGATCGATCGCCCGCATCGCTTCCTCGCGGCCGCGCCGGATGCCGCCGGTCGTGCGCACCGTCCGCCGCTTCGCATCGAGCATCCGCCTGCGGTTCGTGGCCGGGTACGTGCTCCTCCTCGCCGTCGCCCTGGTCGTGGCCATCGTCGTGGCCCGACAAGTGCAGCTGGCCCGGGCCGACGCCGAGTTCGAGCAGGAGCAGGCGCAGGAGGTCGAAGAGCTGCGCGCCCTGGCCGGCGGCATCGATCCCACGACCGGCGAGCCGTTCGGTACGGACGTGAGGGCGATCTTCGACACGTTCCTCTCGCGCAGCGTGCCGTCGGACGACGAGGCCTTCTACACGATCGTCGACGGACGGCCCTACGACACCTCGACCGGCGCGCCGCCACTCTTGGAGGATCCGCTGTTCGCGCGGGCGTGGCAGGTCGACGGGCCGACGAAGTCGACGCTGCGCTCGGGGCTCCCCGGAGTGGGCGAGGTCCGTGCGCTGGCCGTGCCGGTCGGGTCGGCCGAGGGGCCGGTCGGGGTGTTCGTCGTGGCCAGCTTCCCGGCCGACGACTACCGCGAGGTCGACGACGTGGTCCGGCTGATCACCTACGTCGGCATCGCCGCCGTGCTCGTCACGTCGGCCCTTGCGTGGACGCTGGCCGGGCGAGTGCTGCGACCCGTGCGCCACCTGACGTCGACGGCGCGACGGATCTCGGACTCCGACCTGTCGGCTCGCATCCCGGTCGACGGCCACGACGAGCTGGCCGAGCTGGGGACGACGTTCAACGACATGGTCGAACGCCTCGACCGCAGCTTCACGTCGCAGCGCCAGTTCCTGGACGACGTGGCCCACGAGCTGCGCACCCCGATCACCATCGCACGGGGGCATCTCGAGACGCTCGAGGACGATCCGATCGAGCGGGCCCACACGGTCGAGCTGGTGACGGACGAGCTCGATCGCATGGGCCGGTACGTGTCCGACCTGCTCACGCTGGCCAAGGCCGTGCAGCCCGACTTCCTCCTCCTGCGGGACATCGATCCGGGCGAGCTGGCCCTCGACCTGCACCACCGCATGCGTGGACTGGGCGCCAGGACGTGGGTGCTCGACGCCGCCCCACCGGTCGGCGACCTCGTCGTCCGCGCCGATCCGGATCGCCTGGCCCAAGCCGTGCTCAACCTGGCCACCAACGCGGTCCAGCACACGCAGCCCGGTGACGAGATCGGCACCGGGGTGGCGATCGTCGGGCCGCAACTCCACCTGTGGGTGCGCGACACCGGACCCGGCGTCGAGCCGCGCGCCATGGCGACGCTCTTCGACCGCTACGCCCGAGCGGCGACGAGCCGATCCCGGCGACCGGAGGGATCGGGGCTGGGGCTTTCGATCGTCGACGCCATCGCCCGCGCCCACGGCGGACGGGTCTCGGTCCTCAGCCGCCCCGGCCAGGGAGCGACCTCCACAGTGGCGATCGCGATGGAGGCGATGCGGGCGCAACGGACCGATCAGCCGGGCGGCGCCTTGGGCGCATTGCCGGCGCCGACCCCCTTCTCGCGCCCCGGCGGTCCCGGGTGACCCGGATCTTGATCGCCGAGGACGAGGAGCGCATCGTCTCGTTCCTCGAGAAGGGTCTGCGCGCTGGCGGGTACAGCACCGTCGCCGTCGGCACCGGTCCCGACGCGCTGGCGCGGGCCCGTGACGACAGCTTCGACCTCCTCGTGCTGGATCTCGGGCTGCCGGGCATGGACGGCCACGACGTCCTCCGCAACATGCGCTCGCGGGGCGAGACGATGCCGGTCGTGATCCTGTCGGCGCGCGATGGCGTGGAGGACACCGTCGCCGGTCTCCAGGGGGGAGCCGACGACTACGTTCGCAAGCCCTTCCGCTCCGAGGAACTGCTGGCGCGCATCCGGCTGCGGCTGCGCGATGGCGCGACGCCCGAGACGACGGTCCTGCTGTCGGGTGGCATCAGCCTCGACCTGCGGTCCCGGCGGGCGTCGGTCGTCGATCGGACCACGGGCCACGAACGCATCGTCGAGCTGACGGCGCGGGAGTTCGCGTTGGCCGAGGTGTTCCTCCGCCACGCCGGCCAGGTGCTGTCACGCGAGCAACTGCTCTCGCACGTGTGGGGGTACGACTTCGACCCGGGCTCGAACGTCGTCGACGTCTACGTGCGCTACCTGCGTCGCAAGCTGGGCGACGACGTCATCGAGACGGTGCGCGGGATGGGGTATCGCCTCGCCGCCTGACGTGCCGCCGCCCACCTGACAGGGATGGAGCCTCAGCGGGCGGCGCGAGCGTCGCGGCGGTACCAGCCACCGGCCGACTTGATGGCACGGTGAGTGGCGATCCGCTCGTCGCGCTCGGCGGGGCGTTCACCCCGGATGTCGGCTCGCCCGCCGGGGTCGGCGCGGGAAGGGGATGACCTGGACCAGGGGCGTGCCCTGCTCGAGGACGTGCACGCCGTCGTCAGCGACGGCGACGAACGGGAAGTTGATCTCGTTGGCGAACCGATCGGTGTCCACGATCCCACTCAGGATCTCGACGACCGCGTTCGGCCGGTTCAGCGGGGGGACGAACAGGCAGCTCCAGCCAGGGGCGGTGCGAAGGGTCCAGTAGTTGTGGAACTTGAGGGGCGGCAGCGGCTCGTAGGGGTTGCCGGCCACCTGCCACGGCCCGTGGTTGTTGACCATCGTGCGGTCGAACTCCCAGCCGGCGTCGACGATCTTGCCGTCGTCACGCACGTGCAGGCGGACGGTCGCGGCGAGGGGGATCATCCAGCCGGTCGTCATGGCGTCGAGGAACGGCAAGCAGCGCTTGACGGTCACGCCGTCGCTGGTCGCCGAGAGCTCGTCCTGATCGATGCCTGGCAGCCGGCGGTACCAGTCGGGGAGCGCGCCACGCGCCGGGACGGGATCGGGGATCACTCCCCGGTCCTCGTCCCGGCACAGGAACTCGACGACGGGTCGTCGCAGCTTCATGGCGAGTCGTCAGTTGTTGCTGTTGGAGTTGGAGTTCGAGTTGCTCGACGAGTTGGAGCTCGAGTTGCTGGAGCTGTTGCTGTTGGAGTTGGAGCTCGAGTTGCTGGAGCTGTTCGAGTTCGAGTTGCTCGACGAGTTGGAGTTCGAGTTGCTCGAGCTGTTGTTGGACGAGTTGCTGTTCGAGTTGCTCGAGCTGTTGTTGGACGAGTTGCTGTTCGAGTTCGCGTTCGAGTTGGAGCTCGAACCGATGCCGGGGCGACCGTCGTCGAGGCGGTTCGGGTTGCAGGCCGCCGTGGTGCCGACGATGGCGGCGGCGCCCAGTACGACGGCCGCGCTCCGGCGGCGAGATCGGTGGGTGGGTTGCATCTTGACGTCCTCCTGGGGCGTGGTGGGGCGTGGTCAAGCGTGCGCGCCGGGCATGAGACGACCGTGGGACGGCGATGAGAACTTGCTCATCCGAGGTTCTCGCATTCCGTGGCGGAATCAGGGTGGAAAACCACCCCGATTCTTCGTCAGAAGCGGATCGGGGTGGGTCAGAACGCGTTGGCCAGAGCGGTGAGAAAAGCGAGGACCTCGGGGGGGCCGGCCAAGCGGTGCTGCGCGGCGGTGGGGCCGGGGCCGACGCGGATCGAGCAGCCGTCGTCGGCGATGGCGGCGAAGACCTCCTCGTCGGTGCGGTCGTCGCCGACGAAGGCGATGTGGCGGGCGCGGTACTCCCTTTGCAGCTCCGCCATCGCCGTGGCCTTGCTCGTCGAACGGCACAGCAGCTCCACGACACCGTGCCCGGGCTTGATGTGGGCGCCGGTCACGTCGGCCGCCCGCTGCGCCAAGAGCTCCGCCGAGCGAGCGCCGATCTCCGGGTGGGCCTCGCGCACGTGCAGCACCACACCGGCCGGTTTCAGCTCGACCCATGCGCCGTCGCCGGCCAACGCCGCCTCGGCATCGGCCAGGGCGGCCAGTCGCTCCAGCCGCCGCTGCTCCCGCACCTCCAGCTCCACCTCGCGCTCGTCGCGCCGCTCCAGGCCGTGCAGGCCGAACATGTCGACGACGTCAGGGAAGCCGAACCGGCTGAGGTCCTCCACCGTGCGCCCGGACACGATGGCGACCGGTGTCCGGTCGGCCAGTGCACCGATCGCCTCGAGCACGCCCGGCAGCAGTTCGGCGTCGTCGGCGTGGACGACGATCGGGGCCAGCACGCCGTCGACGTCCAGCCCGACGAGCAACGGTCGTTCGAGCGCGGCAGCCTCTGCGGCCACGGTCAACGGGTCGTCGAACGACTCGGTGGCCGGGGGCCGGTGCGGACGCTCGGACCCGCGACCCGACGTAGCCGTCTCGGTCACTGGTGCAGTTCCCTGACGTCGTGCGACGAGCTCTTGCCGTCGTTGGTGCACCTGTGACCTGAGGACCGTCCCTGATGATGCCCTCGCTCGAAGACTCGCTCGGTCATGAGCGTCCGCCCGCCGTTGCAGTGAGGTCGGCGAGGAAGCGCTCGGCCTAGCCCTGCACGTCGCTGCCCCGCACGACGTCGCGCAGCCGGGCCACGCGGGCCCTGCGTTCGTGGCGGTTCATCTCCACCGCCGTGACGATCGCCTCGCGCAGCGCCTTCTCGTCGTGCGGGTTGACGAGCACGGCATCGGTCAGCTCGTCGGCGGCGCCGGCGAACTCGGACAGCACGAGCACCCCGTCGCCATCCAGCCGGGTCGTCACGTACTCCTTGGCCACGAGGTTCATCCCGTCGCGCAGCGGCGTCACCAGCATCACGTCCCCGGTGCGGTACAGCGCGACGAGGTCCTCGAGCGACAGCGACTGGTAGAGGTAGTGCAGCGCCGGGAAGCCGAGGCGGCCGTGCACGCCGTTGATCTCCCCGACGAGCTGCTCGATCTCGTAGCGCTCGTTCTGGTAGTGCTCAACGCCCTCGCGCGTCGGCGTGGCCACCTGCACCATCACACAGCGCTCGGTGTTGAGCGTGCCGTCGTCGAGGAGCGACTGGTACGCCCGCAGGCGCTGGCTGATCCCCTTGGTGTAGTCGAGCCGGTCGACGCCGAGCAGCACGACCTCGGGCTCGCCGAGGCGGGTCCGGTAGCGGTTCGAGCGCTGCCGTGTCGCCCGCCCGGCGGCGACGGCCTCCAGCTCCTCGACGTCGATCGAGATCGGGTACGACCCGACGTGGGGGTGGGTGCCGAGCAGCTCGTCACAGACGGTGATGAAGTTGTCGGCGTTCCTCCGCCGCTGGAACCCCACGAGGTCGCAGCCGGCCAGCCCACCAGCCACCTCGGTGCGCCACGGCAACCGCATGAACAGTTCGACCGGCGGGAACGGGATGTGGAAGAAGAAGCCGATCAGCACGTCGGGGCGCTGCTCGTGCAGCAGCTTTGGCACCAGCTGCAGGTGGTAGTCGTGGATCCACACGATGGCGTCCTGTGGCGCCTCGTAGGCCAGCGTGTCGGCGAAGGTCTGGTTGACGGCCTGGTAGGCCTCCCAGTGGTTGAAGTCGTACGTCGAATCCCGCAGGGCGTCGTGGTACAGCGGCCACAGCGTGTCGTTCGAGAAGCCCTCGTAGTAGCCCTGCACCTCGTCGGCGCTGACGGCGACGGGGTGCAGGTGCACGCCGTCCAGCTCGAACGGTTCTGGCGCGTCATCGGCCTCGCCGGTCCAACCGACCCACGTGCCGCCACTGGCCCGCAGCAGCGGCATCAGCGCCCTGACCAACCCGCCCGGGCTGGGCGCCCACCCGTTCGGCGCCCGCGAGACCGGCAGCCGGTTGGCCGCCACCACCAGCGGGCGGTCGAGGTCGAGCTCCGTGGC
>JBPCJL010000385.1:0-13130 GCA_051005355.1 Ilumatobacteraceae bacterium | reverse complement strand
GTCATGGTGCGCGCCAGCGACGTCGTCGTGCCCTCGCCGGGCATTCCCGAGTCGCACCCGGTCTTCGCCGCCGCCCAGCGGGCGGCGCGGCCGCTGCGCAGCGAGATCGAGATCGCCTACGGGTTCGAGCAGGAGCGAGCCGGAGGCCCGCGCCCGGTGCTCGCCGTCACCGGGACCGACGGCAAGACATCGACCACGCTCTGGGCCGTCGAGATGCTGCGCGCCGGCGGCGTGTCCACCGTTGCCGCCGGCAACACCGAGGTACCGCTCATCGAGGCCATCGACCACGACGACCTCGAGGCGTTCGTCGTCGAGTGCACGAACCACCGCCTGGCCACCGCCGAGCGCTTCCGCGGCGACGTCGCGGCGTGGATCAACTTCGCTCCCGACCACCTCGACTGGCACCGGTCGGTGGCCACCTACGAGGCAGCCAAGGCCCGCATCTTCACCCAGCAGCGCCCGACCGACGTGGCCATCGGCGCCGTCTTCGACCCGACGGTGATGCGCCACCTCGCGGCGGCACCGGGCCGCACGCGCACGTTCGGCCTGCACGACGCCGACTACGACGTGTCGCCGGGCGGCGAGCTGCGCGGGCCGCAGGGGGCGCTCGGTGCGGTCTCGACGCTGCGCCGGGCGCTGCCCCACGACGTGACCAACGGCCTGGCCGCCGCCGCCCTGGTGCTCGAGTCGGGGCTGGCCGGGACGGAGGCGGTGACCGCCGGCCTGGCCTCGTTCCCGGGTGTGCCCCATCGCATCGAGCTGGTCGGCGACGACGGGGCCGTGCGCTGGTACAACGACTCGAAGGCCACCACCCCGCACGCCGCATCGGCGGCGATCCGGGCCTTTGCGCGCGTCGTGCTCATCGCCGGCGGGCAGAACAAGGGGCTCGATCTGGCACCGATGGCAGACGAGCGACAGCGGATCCGCGCCGTCGTGGCCATCGGGCGCGACGCCGCCGACGTCCGGGCGGCGTTCGCCGGCGCCGCGCTGATCACGGCCGAGTCGATGGCCGACGCCGTCGACAAGGCCGGTGCAGCGGCTCGTCCCGGCGACGTCGTGCTGCTGTCGCCCGGCTGCGCCAGCTTCGACTGGTACCCCGACGGCGGCTACCCGGCACGCGGGGACGACTTCCGACGGCTGGTCCAGCGCCGCCTTTCGGAGACGACAAAGTGAGCGAGCGAGTCTTCGACCGAGCGAACAATCAGGCATCGTCTTCGGCTCATTGGCGCACCGCCGCTGGCCCGAACGCGTCGCATGACGTCAGGGTGCGCCAATGAGCGTCGCGGCGCCGCGGCTCAGGGACCGGCGGCGCAGCGCCCTGGAGCGCCTGCATGGTGGCCCGGACCACGTGCCCGTGCGCCGGCCGACGCCCAAGCTGCGCCGCGAACGCCCTGCCGGGCCGTCGGTGTGGGCTGTGCAGGGGGGACCGGCGCCCGTCTGCTATTACGTGATCGCCGTCGTCGTGGCGATGTTCGTGATGCTCGGGTTGGTCATGGTGCTGTCGGCGTCGGCCACCGTCGAGGCCAGCCGCGGCAACAGCCCGTACGGGATCTTCAACCGCCAGGTCACCTGGGCCGTGCTCGGCCTGGTCGGCCTGCTGGTCGCCGTGCGGGTGCACCTCCCATGGCTGCGTCGACTCGCCGTGCCCGGCCTGATCGGCGCGGTGGCTGTCATGGTCCTGCCGTTCGTGCCGGGGATCGGGGCCGAGGTGAACGACGCCCGGGCGTGGGTCGCCCTCGGCGAGTTCACGTTCCAGCCGTCGGAGTTCCTCAAGCTGGCGGTCGTGATCGCGACGGCGGGCCTGCTCGCGAAGCGCCACGACCAGCTGTCGGACGTGCGCCGGAGCCTGCCGCCGATCGCCTTCCTCGCCATGCTCACCGCCGGCGCCTGCCTGGTCCAGCGCGACCTGGGGTCGGCCATCGTGATGTGCACGATCGTCCTCGCCGTGGCATTCATCGGCGGCGTCCCGCTGTCGCCGATGATCGTGACGGCGGCCATGGCGGCGGCGGTGGCCGTGGGGTTCGTCGTGTCCAGCGCCTTCCGCTACCAGCGGTTCACCGCCTTCCTCGACATCACGGGCCATCGCGACGAGCTGTCGTACCAGACCTACCAGGGCTTCCTGGCCATCGCCGACGGCGGGCTGGCCGGTTCGGGGGTCGGCGGTGGGAACGGGAAGCTCGGCTACCTGCCGCTGGCCCACAGCGACTTCATCTTCGCCGTGATCGCCGACGAGCTGGGCATGGTCGGTGCCGTCGCCGTCGTCGGTGGGTTCATGTTGCTCACGTGGTTCGGCGTGCAGGCCGCGCTGGCCGCGCCCGATCGCTTCGGCATGCTGCTGGCCGGCGGGATCACGGCGTGGTTCGGGGCCCAAGCGGTGATCAACCTGGGCGGCGTGACCGGACTGATGCCGGTCACCGGCCTGACCCTGCCGTTCTTCTCGGCGGGAGGCTCCTCGCTGTTCGTGTCGATGATCGCCGCCGGCCTCTTGCTCAACGTCGCTCGTCGGGCGACTTGATTGCCGAGAGACCCCACACGGCGACTCCTAACCTGGCGAGCACCGTGACCGCTGTCGTCCCTGCTCCGCCCGCACCGCCGCTCGACCTGTCGCGGCCGCTGCGCTTGCACGTCATCGGCGTGGGCGGACCGGGCATGAGCGCCATCGCAATCGCTCTGGCCGAAATGGGCCATCGGGTGTCGGGCAGCGACGTGCGCGAGCAGCCGTCGCTCGAGCGGGTCCGGGCCGCCGGCGTGGACGTCCACGTCGGCCACGACCCCGCGGTCGTTCACGGTTGTGACGCCGTCGCCGCCTCCTCGGCGATCCCGGAGAGCAATGTCGAGTGGCAGGCGGCTCAGCGCCTCGGCGTGCTGGCGCTGCGGCGTTCGGGCATGCTGGCGTCGATCTGCGCCTGTGCCAAGACGATCGCCGTCGCCGGCACGCACGGCAAGACGACGACCACCTCGATGTTGATGCTGATGCTCGCCGAAGCCGGCCTGGCGCCCAGCTTCGTGGTCGGCGGCGACGTCAACGACGCCGGCACCGGCGCCCACTGGACCGGCGGTGAGTGGCTGGTGGTCGAGGCCGACGAGAGCGACGGCACGCACCTCGAGCTGCCGCTGGCGGCGACCATCCTGACCAACGTCGAGGTCGATCACCTCGACCACTTCGGCACCTACGACGCCATCGTCGACAGCTTCGACGAGTACCTGGCCAAGGTGCCGGGGCCGAAGGTGGTCGGGGCCGACGATCCGATGGCCTTGCAGCTCGCCGCCCGGCACGACGCCACCACGTACGGGTTGGCCGCCGGCGCCGACCTGCGCGCCGTCGAGGTCCGGGCCAATGCCGGCTCGTTCAGCTTCACCGTGGAGCGGCGCGTGGGTGACCGGTACGCCCGCCTCGGCGACGTCCGCCTGCCGCTGCGCGGCGCCCACAACGTCAAGAACGCGCTGGGGGCGATGGCGATGGCGATGGCCACCGGTGCCTCGTTCGACGCCTGTGCCCACTCCCTCGAGCGGTTCGGCGGCGTCGGTCGGCGCTTCGACATACGCGGGGTCGACGGCGGGGCCACGTTCGTCGACGACTACGGCCACTTGCCGGCGGAGATCGCCGCCGTGGTCGCCGCCGCCCGTGACAGCGGCGACGGTTGGCAGCGCGTGCTCGTCGCCTTCCAGCCGAACCGCTACCCGCGCGTCGCGGCGATGGCCCGGGACTTCGCGGACTCGTTCATCGGTGCCGACGTCGTGGCCATCGCTGACATCTACGCCTCGGGGACGACGCCGATTCCCGGGGTCACCAGCGGGCTGATCGTCGACGCCGTCCTCGACGCCCACCCGAACGCACGGATCGTGTGGCTGCCGCGCCGCGACGACCTCGTCTCCTTCCTCGCCGGGGAGGCCGGACCGGGCGACGTCTGCATCTCGATGGGCTGCGGCGACATCGCCACCCTGCCCGACGAGGTCATCGCCCGCCGGGCGGCCAGGCGGTCGGCGTGACCCACGTCGAGATCGACGCCGTCGACATCGCGGCCGACGTGCTCGGGCCCATCGCCGGGCGCAACGTGCCGCTCGGACCGCTGACGACGTACCGGGTCGGGGGACCGGTGGCGCTGCTGGCCCGCCCGCGCACGGCGGACGACCTGGCGCTCGTCGGCGTGGCACGGGCGGCGTCCGGGCTGCCGGTGCTCGTCGTGGGACGCGGATCGAACCTGCTCGTCGCCGATGCCGGGTTCCCGGGGATCGCCGTCAGCCTGACCGAGCTGGCCACGGCGATCGAACTGGGCGACGGGGACGATGGGACCGTGGGCGCCGGGGCGGCGGTGGCCTTGCCCACGCTGGCCCGACGGACTGCGGCGGCCGGGATCGGCGGGTTCGAGTGGGCCGTCGGCGTGCCGGGGTCCATCGGCGGTGCGGTGAAGATGAACGCCGGTGGCCACGGGTCCGACATGGCGGCGTGCGTCCTCGACGTCGACGTGGTGGACCTGGCGGCGCCCGAGCCGACGTCGACCTCGTGGCCGGTCGAACGGATCGGGCTGCGGTTCCGCGGCTCGGACCTGACCGACGAGCAGGTCGTGGTCGGCGCGCGGCTCGGGCTGCACCGGGCCGACCGCGTGGCGTCGGAGGCGATGATCGCCGACATCGTGCGATGGCGGCGCGAGCACCAGCCGGGCGGGCAGAACGCCGGGTCCGTGTTCGTCAACCCCGTGCCGGGCGAGGTCAGCGCCGGCCTCCTGGTCGACCAGCTCGGCCTGCGCGGGCTGCGCATCGGGACGGCGTGGGTGTCGGAGAAGCACGCCAACTTCATCCAGGCCGCCGAAGGTGGCCGCGCCGCCGACGTGCGCGCCGTGATGGACGCCGTGCGCGGACGGGTGGCCGAGGAGCTGGGCTACCGGTTGCGCAGCGAGATCCGCCTCGTCGGGTTCACAGCATGAAGCGCAACGACCTGCCGGGACAGGCGGCGCCGTCGCCGGAGGTGCTCGACGAGCTGCTGCGGGCGTTCTCGGCGGACACCGTCGACGAGGAACGGCGCCAGCGCGTCGACCTGACCAGTCCCGAGGTCGACGAGCTCCTGTCGGCCAGCCCGACCGCTTCACCGAAGGTTCTCCGTGGGCCGGCGCCGCCACCGCCGGCGGAAGTCGAGATGTACGTCGAGGAGGCGGCGCCCGTTGGCCCGACGGTCGACGTGATCGACGAGCCCGGCTCGTCGATGCCCCCTGGCGACCCGTTGCTGGCGGCGTCGGCCGGTGCAGACACGCAGGCGATGTCGGCGCAGATCGTCACCGACGGGCGGATCCTCATCGATGACTCGACCGCCACCGACAGCATCAGCGTCGAAGAAGCCGTTGCGGCCACGCGCATCGAGCCCCGGATGCGCGAGCGGCGAATCGCCGTCAAACGGGCCAAGGGCCGCAAGCGGCTCAAGTGGTTCCTGATCGTCTTCTTCGCCGTGGCACTGATCGTCGCCGCGCTGGCCGTGCTGGGGTCGAGCCTCTTCGCCATCGAGGACGTCGAGGTCGACGGCGCCGACCGCACCGACCCGGCGGCGCTGGAGGCCGTGATCGACGAGCTGCGCGGCAGCCCGGTCCTGCGCGTCGACACGGACGCCGCCGAGGTGGCGCTCGAGGCGATCCCGTGGGTGCAGGACGCCCGGGTCACCACGAAGTTCCCCCACGGCGCGCACATCGAGCTGCGCGAGCGCACGGGGGTGGCCAGCTTTGAAGGGCCCGACGGCTCGTTCCGCACGATCGATCCCGAAGGTCGCGTGCTGGAGGTGGTCGGGGAGGCGCCGGTCGGTCACCTGCTCGTGACCTCGGAGGCGACACCGGACGTCCCGGCCGGTCAATACGCCCCGCCCGGGTTCCGCGCCGCCGGGAGCCTGCTCGACGCGCTGACGCCGGAGATGCGGGCGGTGGCGGCCTCGGTCAGCGTGAACAACGACGGCAGCGACGTGCGCCTGCTGCTCACCGACGGCGTCGAAGTGCGCTTCGGCGCCGGCCAGGAGCTGGTGGCCAAGCTCGTGCGCCTGCAGACCTGGTTGAACACCGGCCGCGGCGACGGCGCCGTCACGGTCGTCGACGTCTCGACGGACGAGGTCACGAGCTCTTGAAGTTCATATCCAGCAAAGTTCCGGCTGCGTCTGCGAGGATGCAGGCTGGACGACCGACAGGGAGGTTCCGCTGATGGCCGGCGCGCCCCAGAACTATCTCGCCGTGATCAAGGTCATCGGCGTCGGCGGCGGCGGCGTCAACGCGGTCAACCGCATGATCGACGCCGGGCTGAAAGGCGTCGAGTTCATCGCCGTGAACACCGACGCCCAGGCGCTGCTGATGAGCGACGCCGATCTCAAGCTCGACATCGGCCGGGACCTCACGAGAGGGCTCGGGGCCGGGAGCGACCCGGAGGTCGGCCGGGCCGCCGGCGAGGCGCACCACGAAGAGATCGAGGAGATGATCAAGGGCGCCGACATGGTGTTCATCACCGCCGGCGAGGGTGGTGGCACGGGGACCGGCGGAGCACCCGTCATCGCCGAGATCTCCCGCGGCCTGGGCGCCTTGACCATCGGCGTCGTCACCCGCCCGTTCGCCTTCGAAGGCCGGCGCCGGGCCGTGCAGGCCGACACCGGCGTGCAGAAGCTGAAGGAGAAGGTCGACACGCTGATCGTCATCCCGAACGATCGGCTGCTGACCGTGGCCAACGACAAGACGAGCGTGCTCAACGCGTTCAAGATGGCTGACGAGGTGCTCCTGCAGGGAGTCTCCGGCATCACCAACCTGATCACGACGCCGGGCTTGATCAACACCGACTTCGCCGACATCAAGATGGTGCTGTCACAGGCCGGCTCCGCGCTCATGGGCATCGGCCAGGCCAGCGGCGACGAACGGGCCGTCACGGCGGCCAAGGCGGCGATCTCCAGTCCACTGCTCGAGGCGGCGATCGACGGTGCCCGGGGCGTGGTGCTGAACATCACCGGTCCGTCGAGCATGGGCCTGATGGAGATGACGGCGGCGGCCGAGGTGATCCACGGGGTGGCTCACCAGGACGCCAACATCATCTTCGGCACGGTGATCGACGACGAGATGGGCGACGAGGTCAAGGTGACCGTCATCGCCGCCGGCTTCGACCGGTTCGACAACATCGGGTCGGCCGCGGCGGAGCGGGCCAAGCCGCCAAGCACCATCTCCGACCTGTTCGCCGAGGACGAAGCCGATCCGCTCGAGCCGGCCGAGGACGACGACTTCGACGTCCCGTCGTTCCTGCGCTGACCGACCCTGCCGCCGTCGCCGCACGCGTCGCCGCGGCGCACGATCGCATGCGCGCGGCTGGCGGTGGCCCGGAGGTCTTGCTGCTCGCGGTAACCAAGGGCTTCGGCGGCGACGCCATCGCCGCCGCGGCCGCCGCAGGGTGCACGGCGATCGGGGAGAACTACGCCCAGGACCTGCGCAGGAAGTTGGTGCCCGTGCAAGAGGCCGGTGTGGATGTGCACTTCATCGGGCGCCTGCAGTCGAACAAGGTGCGGGCGCTGGCCGACGCAGTGGCGGTGTGGGAGAGCATCGACCGGCCGGCCCTGGTCGACGAGCTGGCCCGCCGGGCACCGGGGGCCCGGCTGCTGGTGCAGGTCGATGCGACGGGGGAGCCGACCAAGGGCGGCTGCCCCCCCGATGACGTCGCCGCCCTCGTCGAGCGGGCGACGGCAGCCGGCCTGCGCGTCGAGGGCCTGATGACCGTCGGCCCGCTGGAGGGTGGCCCGGAGGCGGCGCGCCCAGCCTTCCGGCTGGTGCGTACGTTGGCCGACGACCTGGGGTTGGCCCACTGCTCGATGGGCATGAGCGCCGACCTGGAGGTTGCCGTCGAGGAAGGCTCGACCGAAGTCCGCCTCGGCACCGCCCTGTTCGGATCGCGATGACGAGGCTCAGCGCCGGCGGAGACGTTCCCTCAGCGTTGCCAGGTCGAGCTCGGGCAGCACGCCAGAGCGGTCGACGAGCTGCGGGGCGGCATCAGAAGACAGTGCCCACAGGCTTGCGTCGCTCATGTCGGCGTCGATCTCGAGGTACTCGGCCACGGCACGGGCGGCATAGAAGTCGATCTTGGCGCGAGACGGCTCGTCCGGCGAGAGGATCTCGACGACGAGCTCGGCACGTTCCAACCAGGCGCTCGTGCCGATGACGCTTGGCTCGACGAGGCACGCGTCGGGGATGCGGTGGTCATCGGGCACGCCGATGTTCGCCGGACCTAGCGCGACGATGCCGCGTTCCTCCGCCAACGGCTCGAGGATCGCCAGCAGGGTGGCCTGGATCGCAGCATGTCGGGGACCGGGAGCGTTCACGATGCGGTAGACGCCCTCCCACACCTCGTCGTAGAGATCCAGGCCGAGCTCTCGCCGGCGATCGAGGGCAGCGCGCAGCTCTGGCAGGTCGTCAGTCGTCGCCAGCACCGTGGTCATCACCTGATGCTACGGCGACGGTGGGATAGCCTGCCCGCCGCAGGAGGACCCGATGTCGATCTGGAAGAAGACGATGGACTACCTCGGACTCGGGCCCGACGAGGCCTACGAGGACTACGAGGACCAGAACGAGCCGGAGCCGGCGGGCGCGCGCGGCAGGCGACGTGACAATGAGGGCCGCGGAAGTCGATCCAGCCGCGATTGGCCGGCCGAGCCCGACGAAGCCGTGGGGCGTGCTGCGCCGAGCCGCCCGAGCTTCCCCTCCCGCGACTTCGAGTCCCCGGTCCGCCGGACCAGTCAGCCCACCCTGGAGGAGTCCGGCACCGTGTCACGCCCCCAACCCCGCTCCACCGCCACCCGCGGCTCGAACGCACCGTCGAACGCCGAGCCGGCCACCGTGCGCCCACGCCGCTTCGACCAGGCCCAGGAGGTGGCGGACAAGTTCAAGGACGGGCAGTCCGTCATCCTCAACCTCGAGTCGACCGAGCGCGACGTGGCCCGGCGCCTGATCGACTTCGCCAGCGGCGTCTGCTACTCGCTCGACGGATCGATGGAGAAGGTGGCGACGGGTGTGTACCTGCTCAAGCCGGCTCCGTCGCGAGCGAACCGCATCGACGACGACGAGGGCTGAGCCGATGGCAGTCAGCCCCCAGCGGATCCGCGAGACCAGCTTCCGGACGGCTCGGCGCGGCTACGACCCCGCCGAGGTCGACGCGTTCGTCAGCGACGTGGCCAGCGCCCTCGAGACGGCGCAGAACGAGGCCACGGCGATGGAGGCGAGGGCGCGTGCCGCCGTGGCCCGGCTGCAGGAGCTGTCGCAGGGGCCACCGACCGAAGCCGTGCCGACGCCCGCGCCAGCGGCGGAGGGGACCCGCGGCCGCGTCGAGGAGAGCGAGACGATCTCGCGCACGCTGCTGCTGGCCCAGCGCACGGCCGACCAGGCGGTGGCCGACGCGCAGGCCGAGGCCGACCGCGTGCTGGCCGCCGCCCGGGAGGACGCTACGGGCCAGCTCGACGGAGCGAAGGCCGAAGCGGCCGAGCTGATCGAGGCGGCCAAGCACGACGCCACCCGGGAGGGGGAGACCGAGCGGGTGCGCGTCGAGGGGGAGGTCCACGAGCTGGTCGCCCGGCGCGACTTCCTCGAGTCGGACGTCGAGCACCTCGAGCAGTTCATCATGGCCCAGCGCGAGCGCATCGTCGAGGCCACCTCCGAGCTGCAGGCGCTGTGTCAGCGCGTGCCGTCGGGCCTGGCCGACATGCGCCGACCCCTGCTGTCGGCGGCGGCGAGCGAGTCGAACTCGTCCGGCGGCGACGGGGACCGCGCCGCTGACAGCGAGACCAGCGAGATCAGCGAGATCACGCGCGTCGCCGAGGCCGAGCAGGCCAACGCCGCCGCCGCTGGCGACGTTGACGACGTTGACGACGTTGACGACGGCCTGCCACCGCCCGACCGCGACCCGGCCGACAAAGGGTGGAGCGAGCGCCGCTGACGGGTCCGTAGCCTGCTGCGCATGCCTCCGGACTTGCGCGACCCGTATCCTCGCGTCGCCGGACAGCCGGACTTTCCCCGGCTCGAGGAAGCCATCCTCGAGCGCTGGGCGAACGAGCAGACGTTCTTCGAGTCGATCGCCCGGCGCGAGGCGCAAGGCGCCGACGAGTTCGTGTTCTACGACGGCCCGCCGTTCGCCAACGGCTTACCCCACTACGGGCACCTGCTGACCGGGTTCGTCAAGGATGCCGTCCCGCGCTATCGGACGATGCGCGGCCAGGTCGTGTCCCGGCGGTTCGGCTGGGACTGCCACGGGCTGCCGGCCGAGGTCGAAGCGGAGAAGGAGCTCGGCATCGCCGGGCACCCGGCGATCAACGCCTTCGGCATCGCCGAGTTCAACGACGTCTGTCGGACCAGTGTCCTGCGCTTCACCGACGAGTGGAAGCGCTACGTCGAGCGCCAGGCCCGCTGGGTCGACTTCGACCACGATTACAAGACCCTCGACCTCGACTACATGGAGAGCGTCATGTGGGCCTTCAAGTCCCTGTGGGACAAGGGCCTGATCTACGAGGGTTTCCGCGTCCTCGCCTACTGCTGGCGCTGTGAGACGCCGCTCAGCAACACCGAGACGCGCATGGACGACGTCTACCGCGACCGGCAGGACCCGGCGCTGACCGTCGAGTTCGAGCTGCTCCCCGCCGACGAACCGTCGGAGCTCGACGATGCTCGCTTGCTGGCCTGGACGACGACCCCGTGGACGCTGCCGGCGAACCTTGCCCTCGCCGTCGGCCCGGACGTCGAGTACGCCGTCGTCGAACGAGACGGTCGCCGACTGGTCCTCGCCGACGCCAGGCGCGAGGCCTACGGCGCCGAACTGGCCGATGGCCGCCTCGTCGCGCGTGTGAAGGGCGCTGACTTGATCGGTCGGCGCTACCGGCCGCTGTTCGACTTCTTCGCCGACGCCGCGGCGCACGGGACCGGCGAGGCGTTCCAGGTGCTCGGCGCCGGTTTCGTCTCGACGGACGAGGGCACTGGCATCGTGCACCTCGCACCCGGCTTCGGTGAGGACGACCAGCTGGCCTGCAACGCCGTCGGCATCCCGACCATCGTGCCGATGGACGAGCACGGCCGCTACACCGCGGCCGTCGGGCCGTGGGCGGGCGAGCACGTCTTCGACGCCAACCCGCACGTCATCCGGCGGCTCAAGGACGACGGCGTGGTGCTGCGCCACGAGACCTACGACCACCCGTACCCGCATTGCTGGCGCTGTCACCAGCCGCTCGTCTACCGCGCCATCTCGTCGTGGTTCGTCGAGGTCACCAAGTTTCGCGACCGGATGGTCGAGTTGAACGACGAGATCACGTGGGTGCCGGAGCACCTCAAGCACGGCAGCTTCGGCAAGTGGCTGGAGAACGCCCGCGACTGGTCGATCAGCCGCAACCGCTTCTGGGGCTCGCCGATCCCGGTCTGGCGCAGCGACGACCCGGCATACCCCCGCGTCGACGTCTACGGGTCGCTGGCTGACCTGCAGGCCGACTTCGGCGTGGTGGTCACCGACCTCCACCGGCCGATGGTCGACGAGCTGGTTCGCCCCAATCCCGACGACCCGACGGGTCGATCGATGATGCGCCGCGTCCCCGAGGTCCTCGACTGCTGGTTCGAGTCGGGATCGATGCCGTTCGCCCAGGTCCACTACCCCTTCGAGCACCGGGAGTGGTTCGAGGACCACTACCCCGGCGACTTCATCGTCGAGTACACGGGGCAGACCCGGGGCTGGTTCTACACGCTGCACGTGCTGGCGACGGCGCTGTTCGACCGGCCGGCGTTCCGCACCTGCGTCAGCCACGGCGTCCTGCTCGGCACCGACGGCCTCAAGCTGTCGAAGAGCCTGCGCAACTACCCGGACCCGATGGAGGTTTTCGACTCCTACGGCGCCGACGCCATGCGTTGGTACCTCCTGTCGTCGCCGGTGCTGCGCGGCGGCGACTTCTCGGTGACGGCCGCCGGCCTGCGCGAAACCGCCCGCCAGGCCCTGCTGCCGCTGTGGAACGCGTGGTCGTTCCTCACGCTGTACGCCAACGCAGCCAGCCGTCACGGCACGGTGCGCACCGCCGACGCCGCCTCACCGCACGTGCTCGACCGATACGTGATGGCCAAGGCCCGTCGCCTTGTCGAGGACGCGACGTCGGCCATGGACGCCTACGACCTGTTCGGCGCCTGCGCGGCGATGCGGGCGTTCGTCGACGTCCTCACCAACTGGTACATCCGCCGCAGTCGGCCGCGGTTCTGGGACGGCGACGCCGACGCCATCGACACGCTGCACACGGTGCTCGACGTCGTGGCCAGGGTCGCTGCGCCGCTGCTGCCCTTCGTCGCCGAGGAGATCTACACCGGGTTGCATCAGGGCGAGGATGGTCGAGTCAGCGTCCACCTGACCGATTGGCCGGATGCGGCCGGCTTGCCCGCCGAGGACGAACTGCTGACTGCGATGGACCACGTCCGCGACATCTGCTCGGCGACACTGTCCGTGCGCAAGGCCCACGGTCGGCGGGTGCGCCTTCCGCTCGCCACGTTGACCGTGGCCACGCCGCACGCCGAGTCGCTGGCCCCCTTCGTCGGGATCCTCGCCGACGAGGTCAACGTGCGCGATGTGCGGCTCACGGACGATCTCAGCTCGGTGGCGGGGCAGGTGCTGCAGGTCGTGCCGGCGACGATCGGTCCCCGCCTCGGCCGGCATACCCAGGACGTGATCCGCGCCGTCAAGGCGGGGGAGTGGACGCTGGAGGGCGACGAGGTGGTCGCCGGTGGCCATCGCCTCGAGCCCGGTGAGTACACGCTGACGATGGTGGCCGAGGGCGACGGCGCCAGTGCCACGCTCGGCGGCGGCACTGGCGTGATCGTGCTCGACGTCGACGTCTCGCCAGACCTGGAGCAGGAGGGTCGAGCGCGCGATCTGATCCGATTGATCCAGCAGGCGCGGCGCGACGCCGACCTGGCGGTCACCGACCGGATCGGTGTGGTCGTGCGCGCCGATGCGGTGTGGGCGGCGGCGGCGCTCGCCCACCGTGACCTCATCGCCGGCGAGACGTTGGCCGAGGAACTGATCGTCGACGACGCCGGTGGGGACACGCCCGAGGTGACGATCCAACGGTAGAGTCCGCCGTTCGATCACAGCCCGGGGGAGGTCCCGACGGCATGGCCGCGACC
>JBPCJL010000384.1:0-5290 GCA_051005355.1 Ilumatobacteraceae bacterium | reverse complement strand
GATCGGACCAGCTGTACACGCCGGCCCACGTCGGGCGCCGGATCGGGCGGTGGCTCGAGGACCGGCGCCAGACGAGGGTGGGGACGCTGCTCGTCGGCGCGCTGGGGCTCGTGTTCGGGTTCCTGATCATCCTGAACCTGGCCGTGGTGTCGGTTGTGGTAGCCGTCGTCGCCGGCCTGTGGCTCACGTACCTCGGCACGGCCGAGCTGCTGCGGTTGATCGCCCGCATGGCCGAGGAGCCGGCCAAGGGCCGATCGTGGTGGCGGCCGCCGCTCGTCATCGGGACCGTCCTGCTGCTGCTGGCCGGTTTGACGGTCGGAGTCGTGGTCATGACGTCGCGCTCGGCCGCCGATGCGGCCGACTCGGCGCCGTCGGGGTGCAACGGCTCGGAGGACCTGTGCGACCGTCGCCTCGACGAGGTGATCTTCGCCGGGACCCACAACTCGATGTCCTCGGCGCTGTACCCCGGCTGGCTGTTCGGCGAGCAGATCGGGCCGATCGCCGATCAGCTCAACAGCGGCATCCGGGCGCTGCTGTTCGACACCCACTACGGCGTGCCCTCCCGGGCCCGGCTGCCGGGCTCGCAGACTCCGGTCGTGTTGACGGACCGGGCGCAGGAGCTGGCCAACCCGGAGTTCGAGGGTGCCGACCCGGGCGTCGTCGAGCGGGCCAACACATTGGCCGCCCGGGCGCCGGCGGCGGCGGGGGCCGATAGCGCGATCTTCCTCTGCCACAACTACTGCGAGCTGGGTGCGGTGTCCTTCGCCAGCGTGCTGGACGACATCAAGCGGTTCGTCGAAACCCATCCCGACGACGTGGTGCTCATCGTCATCCAGGACGCCACCACTCCGGACGAGACCGCCCAGGCGTTCATCGACGCCGGTCTGGAGGACAGGATCGCCACGCTGCAGCTCGGTCAGCCGCTGCCGACACTGCAGGAGCTGATGGACGCCGGCACCAACCTCGTGGTGTTCGCCGAGGACGGTGGAGGCAACAGCGGGCCGGCCTGGTACCAGCCAGCCTACGAAGGGTGGTTCCAGGAGACGCCGTTCTCGTACGACTCGATCGAGGCGTTCGACTGCGCCTCGAACCGGGGCGGCACCGACGGGGAGCTCTTTCTCATCAACCACTGGGTGACGACCAGGGGCCCGGACCCCGGCACGGCTCGCAAGGCCAACGCCGACGACGTGGTGCGCGACCGGATGGAACGCTGCCTCCGCGAGCGCGGGGCGCTGCCGAACATCATCGCCACCGATTTCGCGCAGGCGTCGAACGTCGTCGAGCTGGTCGCTGACCTCAACGCGATCTTGATCGACGAAGTGGCTGACGATGAGGAGGCGCCGTCGACGCCGACTGCGGCACCGTCGTCCACCTCGGCGCCCGATGCCACGTCGTCGACGACGACCTCCGTGCCGGCGGTCGACGCCGCCGACCTGGAGGAGGCCACCGTCATCACGGCGTTGACCGGTGGCGATCCGGGCCGGTTCTGCGCCACGATCACCGACACGGTGGCGGCGGTGACGGCGTACGCCGAGGCCGCGCTGAGCGAGGCGCCGACCGACGCGGGCGTGGCCGATCTCGCCTTCGCCCCGCTGCTGGTGCGGGTGCTCACGCCGTACCTGGCGGCGGCGCCCGATGAATTGTTCGCCCTGGCCGACCCGTTGCGCCAGCGGGCCGAGACGGCGGCGGAGGCGCTCCAGGGGCTCGGGTTGGACGAGGCTGCCGTTGGTGCGCTGGCCGACCAGGCGGCGCAGGGCTTGACCACGGCGCCGGCGACGGATGGAGCCGCCCTGCAGCAGGACCTGGCGGCCACGATCCTCGCCACGGCGGGGCAGGACGACCTGACCTCCACCGCCGCCCAGCTGTTCGCGACCGCTGGCGACCCCGCCCCGATCCTGGACCTCGGCTACGTCGCTCCCGAGGTCGCCGCCGAGTACGGCTACAACTGCGACTGACCTGCTCGCTCGGCCTCGCCGAGAGGTGAGAGGTGAGGGGTCTCTGTGTCATTCACCTCGTGCGGTTCAGCAGCGGTCGTCGACGAAGGTCTGGATCCGCTCGATGGCGGCGCGGATCTCCACTGGCCAGTCGTCACCCATCTGGGACTCGGGTCGATCGGGGCTGACGTTGTCCTGCAGGAAGTCCTGGAGCTGCTGGAGGTCGGACTGCAGGTCCACCGGTGCGACGTTGCTGAGTGAACCGATGTCGTCGAGGTGCTGCTGTGACCCGACGTACGACTCGGGTCGCTCGCCCGAGAGCTCGGCGTAGAAGACGCAGAAGTCGACGTCGGCCGGCGCAACCGCCTCTCCCGGTCCGACCGACGGCTGCTGTTCGAGCAGCGTGGCGGCGCGGTCGATCAGATCGGCGATCAGTTCGTCGGTGACGAGCTGACCTTCCACCTCCAAGGTGATCGCCAGGTTGCCGCTGCTGCGCACGGCAATCAATGCGAACTCGTCTCCGATGCGGAAGCCACCGACGTCGAGGTCGCTGACTGTCGGCGGCAAGGAGCTACGAGCCGGCGGAGCGTCGCAGCCGCGCCGCTCATCGGCGTCCTTGACCACGAGCACGGCGGCGTCGACCGTTCCGGCATCGATGTACGTCACGTCGAGCTTCACGTCCGTCGGCCCGATCCTGGAGTAGCGCTCGTAGATCGTCGGGCGGCCATCGAGTTCACCGAGCTGCAAGAGGTCCGGGCAGTTCGTCCCCGTACCTCGTCGTAGCGGCTCCTCCCGACGCTCGTCGAGCGACCAGCCGCCGTCGGCAGTGAGCCCCAGCGCGTCCTGGCCGATGGCGTCGGCAAGCGGCAGCAGTGGGAGCGTCGCCGCCGTCGTGGTCGACGGCTCCACGCTCGGCACGGGCGTCGCGGGCGCCTCAGTGGCCGGCACGGTGTCGGCGGTGGGCTCGGGGCCGTCGCGTCCGGCCAGCCAGAACAGTCCGGCGACCAGGCCGACGACCGATGCGGCCACGCCGATCGGGACCGCCCAGCGTCGGCGGAGGCCGACGTCCGGCGCAGGAGGACGATCGCCCGTGATCGGTTCACCGGTCTTGCGTTCCAGCGTCCGACCGTACGCCTCCAGTTGATCGATCAGGTCACGAGACATCTGAGGTCACCTCCAGGGCGGCGCGGAGCTTGGTCATCGCGCGAGCGATGTGCGTGCGTAGCGTCGACACGTCGACGTCGAGGAGCGCCGCCGCCTCGACCTGCGACCAGCCGAGGGCGTGGACGAGCACGACGCCGACGCGCTGCGGCTCCGTCAGTGACTCCAGCGCCGGCGCGAGCGCCGGCTCGAAGTCGGGCATCCCGGCGGCCGGCCGCACAGGCAGGTAGCCGCCCGGTCGGAACTGGCGCCGCGCCTCGGTCTGGCCGACCCGGTAGAGGTAGCCGGTGGGGTTGTTCATCGACGACAGTCGATTCCAGTGCTCGAACCCGTAGGCCAGCGCCTCTGCGGCTGCGTCGGCACCCACGTCGGGGCCATAAGCGGCGACCAGCCCGGCCCGGAGCCGGGCGCCGTCACGCCGGGCGAACTCGTCGAACGTCACGACCATGGAAAGCCCACTGCCGCCCGGATGTGTGACATCACCGCCCCGAGCGGCGCTCGATCAGCGGGAGACGATGAAGGGGCCGACGACGTCCGTGGTGCGCTCGAGTGATGCTTGCAGGGCGCCGACGCCGACGGCGCCGATGCCGACCTCGCCGGCCAAGGCGGCGTTGACGGGCAGGATCGTGTAGTCGGATCGATCGATGTACGTCGGGATGACCTGCGGCTGGCCGACGTCGAACGTGCCGTCCGGGCGCGACGCAACCTGGACCCGCACCATCATCCCGTCCTGGCCGCGGATGCCGCAGCAGTCGGTCGACTCGTTCATCGCGCTGAGGAAGTTGCCGAGCCCGTACACCACCCATCGCCCGTTGACCTGCTCGATCGGCTGCAGCACGTGGGCGTGGTGGCCGACGATCAGGTCGACCGCGCCACTCCCCGTGACCTGCTCGGCCCACCCGCGCTGCTGCGGGAGGACGTCGGTCGTGCCCTCCACACCCCAGTGCATCGACACGATCACGAAGCGAGCACCCTTCGACCGCGCCTCCTGGGCATCGGCGACGATGCGGTTCGGATCGATCAGGTTGGAGCGCCACGACTCACCGTCGGCGGCCGGGCGCCCGTTGTAGCCGAACGTGTACGAGAGGTGGGCGACGTCGACGTCGTTGACCTCGAACACCGTCGGCTCGGCCTCGTCCGGAGTGCGCGCCATGCCGGTGTGGCCGAGCCCGACGGCGTCGAAGGTGTTCAACGTCGTTTCGATGCCGGCCGCTCCCTTGTCCATCGCGTGGTTGGAGGCGAGCGAGCAGCGGTCGAACCCGGCCCCGGCGATTGCCGTCACGATCTCCGGCGGGATGCCGTAATCGGGCGGCACCGGGTCGACTTCATCACCCGGCGGCACGATCGGAGTCTCCAGGTGGCAGATGGCGAGGTCGGCGGCGGCGATGGTCGGCTGGACCACCCGGAAC
Organism: Ilumatobacteraceae bacterium; assembly: GCA_051005355.1. Lineage (GTDB taxonomy): Bacteria > Actinomycetota > Acidimicrobiia > Acidimicrobiales > Ilumatobacteraceae > JALZMG01. The sequence continues at coordinate 786 of JBPCJL010000384.1, read as the reverse complement.
ATCGGGCCGAAGTCGTACCCGACGCCGCCGGCGATCTCGTGGGCCCGGTCGACGACCGGGATGTGCGAGAGGAGGTCTCCCGTCACGAGCACGCTGAACGTGCCGGGCGGCGAAGGGGGTGGTGTCGTTGTCGTGGTTTCCAAAGCCGTCGGCGGCGAGGTCGAGTCGACCCCGTTCGTCGGCACGTCACCGCTGGCTGGATCGGAGGACCCGCTCGGCGGTGACGGCGTCTCATCGACGACCGATGTTGCGCTGACCGCCTCGGCGGCGACGTCCGCCCCGAACGGATCGATCTCGACGGTGCCCACCGTGTCGGCCGTCTTGGCGATCTCGACCGGCGCCGTCGACGCCGATGCCTGCAGCGGCGGCAGCTCGCGGCGGGGACCGCCGCACGCCACGAGCGCAGTCGCGCACGCGCCGGCGCCGATCCACCTCGCCCACCACCGGCCGGACACCGGCGGGATGGTAGAGCAGGGCGGCGGCCGGCAGGGGGACACTCGTGCCACGATCCCGACACGACTGCTCGGTACGGTTCGGTCGTGCGCGCCGTGGCCGTGGTTGTCGTCGGCGCGTGCGTCGCGGCGGCGGCCTGCAGCGGCACCGGCTCGTCGAGCGAGCAGACCACGGCGACGACCACCGCAGCGCTGACGACGTCGCCATCGATCTCGACGCCGCCGGCATCGTCGACGACCACCACGACCGCCATGTCGACCACCGCGTCGACAACGACGTCGCCGTCGACGACGACCACCAGCACCACGACGCTGCCGCCGACCACGACGACGC
>JBPCJL010000383.1:0-4822 GCA_051005355.1 Ilumatobacteraceae bacterium | reverse complement strand
CCGACCGGGGGGGGCGAGAGCTCCCCTCTCCCCGACCCCCCCTCCCCCCCCCCACGAGCCGAACCCGTCGGACGGGCCGCCCACCACCCCCTTCAAGAGCCTCTTCGTTCACCGTGACCAGCGCTGCGGACGATCGCGTCGCCAACGGTCGACTCACTCAATGTTCAGCGGTGCGTGGTAGGTCACGACGCCACGGATGCGGTCGTCGCCGTTCGGCGCGTCGAACAGCGCGTCGTCACCCGCCGACTTCGGCTGATCCGACTGCTGCAGGTGGGACGCCGTCACCCGGGCGAAGAAATCCATGATCCGTGGCGAGAGGCGCTGCAGCGCCCGTTGGACCTTGGCCGCAGACGCGACGGCGACGTCGCGCCCTCCGTGCTCGGTCGCTTTGAGCACGGCGTCGGCGATCGTCTGGGCGTCGTAGACGGGCGGCGGACCGGATGCCCGCACGCCGAGCCGGCTGCGGGCATGCTCGAAGAACGGTGTCGCGACCGCAGCCGGCATGATCTGGGGTGACCGACACCTCACCATCGCCGTTGCGCTCCTTCGCCTCGTGCTGCAGCTCGACGCGCAGCGCTTCCACGAACCCGTCGACGCCATGTTTGGCCGCGCTGTACGACGACGCCAGCGGGAAGGACCGCCTGGCCAGCTCCGACGACACCACGACGTAAGGCCCCGCCGTCCTTGCGCAGGTGCGGCAGGGCCGCCCGTGCGCCCCACACCGGACCGAGCAGGTCGACAGAGTTCCATGGTGGGTTCGGTGTCGAGAACGACACCGAACCTTCGTCAGAATCGGAAGTGCGGGCTCAGGCGGGGGCGGGGCGGCGCTCGGCGAGGTCGCGCAGCTTGGCCAGGGCCTGCTGCAGCAGGCGGCTCACGTGAACCTGGCTGACGCCGATGATCCTGGCGATCTCGATCTGCTTGCGCTCCTCGATGAAGCGCAACACGAGGACTTGCTGCAAGCGGGCCGGCAGCCTCCCGAACAGCTCGACCAGCTCGGACGAAGCGTCGAGCGCGCCGACGAGCTGCTCCTCCCAGCTGTCCTGGCGCAGACCCGCCGCCGGGCGTTCCTCTCCGGTGGGCAGCTCGAGCGACAGCGCCCGGAAGTTGCTACCGGCGGCAATGCACTCGTCGACCTCGTCGCGGGAGATGCGCAGGTACGCCGCCACCTCGGCGCTGGTCGGCGAGCGGCTGTACTGCTCGCGCAGCATCTCGGTGGCCGCGCCGACGTCGTAGCGCAGGTCCTTGAGGCGCCGTGGCACGCTCACCGACCACCCGGCGTCGCGGTAGTGACGACGCACCTCGCCGCGGGCCGTGGCCGAGGCATACGTCCGGAACGTCACCCCGAACTGCGGATCGAACCGCTCGATGGCCTTGAGGATGCCGATCATCGCCACCTGAGCGAGGTCCTCGAGGTCCTCCCCGCTGCGCTTCAGCTGCCGGGCGACGGCCATGGCCAGCCACCAGTGGCCCTCCACGACCTCGTTGCGCGTCGCTCGATCGCCGGTCTGGCGGTAGCGGGCGATCGCCTCCTCGGTGGTCTCGGCGGCGTCGATGCGCCGACGATTGGGTGCGGGGACCGACATCGGGCAGGGAACTCCTCGATCTACATGGGACGAGTCGGCCCTCACTGCTGAAGGCGCACGAGCACCGCTACCCGGTGCGAACCGATCGAAACGACGCGTACAAAAAGCCCCCCTTCGGGGGACAGTCGTACCGGTTACACCGGTCGACGCTCCACTGATCCCGGCTGAGGTGGCCCCTCAGGTCGGGAAGTAGGCCACCGGGTGGTCCGAGCCACTGGCTTGGAACCGCTCGTTCAGCGCGTGGGCGATGACGTTGTGCTCGGTATCGCTGAGGTCGCTCGCGGCGCGCAGATAGGCGGCCAAACCGTTGGCGTCGATGCGGCCGCCAAGGGCGAAGTACTCGGTCCACAGCTCCAACACCGACAGGCCCAGTTGTCGGCGGGCCGTGTCCAGGAAGGCGTCATGCACGTTCATCCTCGAGGGCCTCCCGGATGACGTCGTCGGCGACGCTTCGCAACTTGCGGTTCTCCGCCTGCGACCGCTGACGGAGCGACTCGAACGCGGCGTCGGCTCCGACCCGCTGGGTCGACATGAGGATGCCCTTGGCCTGCTCGATGGTCGCTCGGCTCTCCATCGCTTTGGACAGGTTGTTCGAGAGATCGAACGCGGCCCAGTAGGCCTGCACGTTCGAAACGACGACCGACGCCTGGTTCGCGAAGCTGCGGCACAGCTGCTCGTCGTCGTCGCTGAAGCCGTCGCTCTCGACGTTGTACACGTTGAACCCACCGACGGTTTCCTCGCGGGAGAGCGTCAGCGGCGTCGACAGTGAGCTGCGCACCCCGTGCTCGAGCGCGGCCGTGGCGAAGTGAGGCCAACGGGACTCGCCACGTGCGTCCATCATCCGCACCATGACACCGTCCCGGGCGGCCGACAGGCACGGCCCTTCATCCGCGGCGTACTGGGCGTCATCGAGCGATTGGGCCAGCTCGTTGCTCGACCCCACGGTGATGGCGCGGCCCCGGTCGACCAGGGTCACGCTGGCGCCGGCACAGTTCATCAGCAGGCGAGAACCAGTCCCAGCCACTCGACCGAGCGCTTCGCTGAGGTTGACGTCATCGGTCACCACGGTGCGCGCCAGCTCGTCGACACCAGAGGTTTTCTGCGATCCGTCGCCGTCCATCATGGCTACCTCCCCATTCGGGTTGGTGAAGCCAGACAGTCGACCCCGGGCGTTCAAGGCGGGCCAGCGGACCTCAGCGAACGTCAGGCTACCGGGCGAGGGCCCGCCCGCCCTCGAATGACGGGCCGCTGCCGTCCGGGCCCGCCGACGCACACTCGGTGCCGTAGATCGAGAGTCGGTCCTGAGCGGCCACGGAGGTGTCGAACGAGCCCGCCAGCGCAGGCTCCCCAGCACCCAGTGCCAGACGGCCGCCGACGCACGTGGCACCGGGCGGTTCCAACCGGCTGCGGTCAGCCCGCCCGAAGATGGCGACGGTCGGGGCGCGGATTGCGGCAGCCAAGTGGGCGACGCCGGTGTCGTTGGACACGACGACGCGCGCCGACGCCAGGAGGGCGGCCAGTGCGCTGAGGTCCGTGCGCCCGTGCAGGTCGACGAACCCGTCGGCGAACGCATCGCCGCTCCCGGCCCCGTAGCGCACCGCCGCCACGACGTCGGCTTCCTGCCAACCGCCCGTCAGCACGACGTGATCGACGTGATCCAACATTCTGGTCGAGACGGCGCGGAACGAGGCCGCCGGCCACCGCCGCTCCGGCCGACTGGCGCCGGCGTGGACGACGACGAACGCACCGCGTGGAGCCTCCTCGGGGACGTCGTCGTCCGGACCCAACGGCACCAGCAACGGGCCGGGCTCGATGCGCAGCCCGGTGGCGCGCACGGCTTCGACGCAGCGGTCGATCTCGTGGGTGTCGGCAGGCACGGCGCGCCGGTGATCGGCGGGTCGGCGGGCCAGGCCGGCCCAGTGGCGAGCACCGAGCGCCGCGGTGAAGGCGTTGGTCGCCGTACCGTCACCGTGCAGTTGGATCGCCACGTCGAACGGCCGGCGGCCCGCCTCGGCGAGGACGCCAGCGAGCGCGCCCGGGTCGTCCGCGCTCTCGACCAGGCCGGGGCACCAATCGCATCCGATCCAGCCATCGATGAGGTCCGGGAACCGGTCGGCGAACCATCGGCTCGTCCGGCGCCCGATGAACGTGACATGGGCCGTTGGCAGCAACCGCCGCAACCCGGCCAGGGCCGGCACGGCGCAGAGCAGGTCGCCGAGGCCCGGCAGCATCCGCACCACGGCGATCCGTGGCCCGAGAGGGGTGGTGGCGTTCAGGTGACGAGGTCGCGCACCCGCTCGGCCGCCGCTTGGGCAACGTTGGCGGCTGCGTCGAGCGGTGCCGTGAGCGCGGCGGCGACCACGTTGCCGGGCGGGGTATCAGGTGAGCGTGGATGCGGGCGGGTGGGCGCCGTCTGCTTGGCCGCCCGCAACCGGTCGCCCAGATCCCGCAGCTGCGCCGCCGGCAGGGCCTTGCGGACCTGCGGGAACATCTCCTTCTCCTCCTCGCGCACGTGATGGCGGACGCTCTCCATCAGCACCGTCACCTTGGGCGTGAAGCGCTCGTCCTGGGGCGCCATGCCGTCGAGCTCCGACAGCGTCCACTTGACGACGTGGTGCTCCTCCAGGCCCTCGAGCACTTCGTCCTCGGCCGCCGGCACCGCCCGACGCACCTCCGGGTAGAACACCTGCTCCTCGATGGCGGCGTGCACCGACAGCGCGTCGATCATCCGCTCCACCAGATCGGCGCGGCCCTTGTGCGCTCGCTTGCCGAGCGACTCGAACTTGCTGAACAGCGCCTCGACTGTGCGGTGGTCATCCTTCAACACCGCCAGCGCATCCGGCGGGGCCGAGGCTCGACGAGTGCCAGTCCGCTTCGTTGCCGAGGTGGATGTTGAGGAAATGCGCGCGCGTGATGCGGTCTGACGTGGAGCCACGGCGACTTGTGCCCCTTGCGCCGGTCGAACAAACGCGCCGCCCAGGTGTACGGGCGGCGGCGGGCGGGAACAGCGCCCCCAATGACGACCTACGGCTGGAAGCTGATGTCCGAACTGCACGGCGCCGGCGAGCTGGTCCGCCAGGCCGTTGCGGCCGAGGAGGCCGTGCTCGACTTCGTCGCAATCTCTGATCACTACCACCCGTGGTTGCCGGAGCAGGACCACAGCCCGTTCGCCTGGTCGGTGCTCGGCGGGGTGGCCAACGACCCGGATCGGATCCGCCTGGCGACCGGGCTGACCT
>JBPCJL010000382.1:0-26043 GCA_051005355.1 Ilumatobacteraceae bacterium | reverse complement strand
CCTCCTGGCTGTCGAGGTGCGGTCCGGGCGTCTTGGCCTGCAGCGTGAACGTCACGCCGTCGCGCTTGCCGAGCCGGAACCGGACCAGGTTGCGCTTCGGGATCGGCCCACCGGCCTCGTCGAAGAGCAGCTGCGGCGGTTCCCGCAGCTCGACCACGGCCTCCGACGCGCTGTCGGTCAGCGACTTGCCGACCCGCACGTACCACGGCACGCCGGCCCAGCGCCACGAGTCGATCATGAGTCGCACGGCGATGAACGTCTCCACATCCGACTGCGGATCGACGCCCGGCTCGTCCCGGTAGCCGACGTACTGCCCGCGCACCATGCACGTCGGGTCGATGGGCTCCATGGCCGCCAGCACCTTCGCCTTCTCGTCCTGCAGGAAGGAGGACTCGGGCCCCACCGGCGGCTCCATCGCCAGCAGCGACACGATCTGCAGGGCGTGGTTCTGCAGCACGTCCCGCGTCGCCCCGACGGTCTCGTAGAACGCGCCGCGTCCTTCGACGCCGAGCGTCTCGGTCATCGTGACCTGCACGCTGCGCACGTAGTTGCGGTTCCAGATGGGCTCCAGCGCCATGTTCGAGAAGCGGAACACCAGGAGGTCCTCGACCGCCTCCTTGCCGAGGTAGTGGTCGATGCGGAAGATCCGCTCCTCGGGGAAGATGGTGTGCAGCACCTCGTTGAGCGACCGGGCCGACTCCAGCGAGCGCCCGAACGGCTTCTCGACCACGATGCGCCCGCGCTCGTTGAGCCCGACCGACGCCAGCGACTCGGCCACGGTCGGGAACATGTCCGGCGGGATCGCCATGTAGTAGACGGCGGTCTTCGAGCCGAGCCGATCGAGCGTCGCTTCCAGCTCCTGCCACGTCGTCGCCGCCGAGTAGTCGCCCTGCACCAGGTCGAGCTGGCGCAGGACGTCCTCGATGACGTTGTCCTGCGGCTGGTCGACGAACTGCTCGATCGACTCCTTGGCGTGGGTGCGGAAGTCGTCGTCGGTCCAGTCGCTCCGGGCGACGCCGATGACGGGGATGTCGAGGTGCCCCCGCTTGGCCAGGAAGTACAGCGCCGGGAACAGCTTGCGCCTGGCCAGGTCGCCCGTCGACCCGAACAGGACCAACGCGTCGGCCTTTGGTTGGTTCCCGGACCCGATCGCCCCGTTCACGTGACTTCTCCCACTTCCATCATCGACTGGTGTCCTTCTGCTCGGCGTGCCCACCGAAGCCGGCCCGCATCGCCGACAGGATCTTGTCGGACGTCTGGGCCCTTCCCCGCGAGTCGAACCGGGCGTACAGCGCGGCGGACAACACCGGCGCCGGCACCCCCTCGTCGACGGCGGCCTGGATCGTCCACCGACCCTCGCCCGAGTCGCTGACCCGACCCTCGAACATCGACAGCTGCGGGTCGACCGCCAACGCTTGCGCCGTCAGATCGAGCAGCCAGCTCGAGATCACCGAGCCCCGCCGCCAGACCTCGGCGATGGCCGCCAGGTCCAGGTCATAGCGGTAGTACCGCGGCTCGAGCAGCGGCGCCGTCTCGGCGTCGACGGGGTGGTCCTCGGCGCCGATGTTGGCGGTGGCGAGGATGTTGAACCCCTCCCCGTAGGCCTGCATCAGCCCGTACTCGACGCCGTTGTGGACCATCTTGACGAAGTGGCCGGCGCCGTTCGGGCCGCAGTGCAGCCAGCCCTTCTCGGCCGGCGATGGCTGGCCATCCCTAAGCCGCTCCGGCGTCCGCTCGGCGGCGTCGATGCCCGGGCACAGCGAGTCGAAGATCGGCGTCAGCCGCTCGATGGCGGCGTCCGGACCGCCGACCATCTGGCAGTAGCCACGCTCGAGGCCGTGCGTGCCGCCGCTGGTGCCGACGTCGACGTAGTCGATGCCGTTGTCGCGGGCCAGCGGCTCGGCGCGCCGGATGTCGTCCCGGTACCACGAGTTGCCGCCGTCGATGATCGTGTCGCCGTGCTCGAGGAGCGCCACGAGCCCGGCGATGGTCGTGTCCACGTAGGCCGCCGGGACCATGATCCACACGTGGCGGCGCGGGGTCAGCTGGGCAATGAAGTCGGCCATCGAGTGGGTGCCCACCATGCCCTCGGCGGCCAGCTCGTCGACCGGCGTCGGGTCGATGTCGTACCCGACGCACTGGTGGCCGGCCTTCTCCAGGCGGCGCACCATGTTGGCGCCCATCCGTCCGAGGCCGATCATGCCGAGCTGCATGAGGCACACATTGGCACGGCACCCGTACGTTCTCCATCGTGACGAACCCTGACCGTGACCTCGACCGCGACGTCGCCGGCGCTGCGGCGGCGCATCAGCGGCTGCTCACCACGCTGGACGAGGCACTGGCCGACGGCCGGCTCGACGTCGCCAGACCGAGCCGGCTGCCGGACTGGACCGTCGGTCACGTGCTGACGCACCTGGCCCGCAACGCCGACAGCATGGTCCGCGTCCTCGAGGCGGCCGGCCGGGGCGAGGTCGTCGATCGCTATCCGGGAGGGACAGCCGGTCGCAACGCCGAGATCGAGGCCGGGCACGCCCGACCCGCCACCGAGCAGGTCGACGACGTGCGCCGAACCATCTGGCGGCTCGACCAGGCGTGGGCCGCGCCCCCGCACGAGGCGTGGGAGGGCCGCGGCCGCGAGGCATCAGGCAGCGAACTGGCGGTCCGTTACCTGCCGGCCGCACGTCGCCGGGAGGTCGAGGTCCACCTCGTCGACCTGGACATCGGCGCCGAACCGGACGGCTGGCCGACGGAGTTCGTCCGCCTCGAGCTGCGCGAGATGGAGATGCGTTGGAACGCTCGTCGGCCGATGGGCATCACCGGGCTTCCGCCTGAGGCGCTGGCCGCCGCACCGCACGATCGCTTGGCCTGGCTCTACGGCCGCCTGTCCCTGCCCGGATTGGGGCCAGCCGGCGTCATGTGAGCGGTTCTGTCCTGGCGGATCGACTCACCCCAGCGGGTTGGGCAGGACAGAAGCGGCAAGGGCGAGGGCATCCAGCGCGTCGGCCTGGCGATCGAGGCGCCACGCCCGCTCGCGCAGCTCGTCGGCGGCGTGCACAAACGGCTGGCCGTCGCCGGCAACCCGGGCCCGGCACTGCTCGGCGCCGGCGCTGCGCCAGGTGTCCGGCCCCGCCCAAGCCTCGACCTCCTGCAGGCGGACGGCGTCGATGCGGGCGGCGAGCCGCCGCAGGTCGACGGCGCGCCGGCGCAACTCCTGCGCCTCCGGGTCGATGGGCACCTGCACCTCCGTTGACAATCGTTCGCTCGCGTGGTCCTGCCGTTGCCGTGCCGGTTCGACCCGGACGCTCGCTCACATGGACGATCGCTCGCTCCTACACGTCCTGGGTGTCGCCAGTCGGCGGAAGCGGAACGAATCGGATGCGATGGTGCGGGAGGCCGGTGTCGCGGGTGACGAACCCGTCGCCCTCGACCTCGAACCCGTGGCGGCGGTAGAAGTCGAGGGCCGTGTCCCTGGCGTTGGCCCAGACACCGGTGGCACCAGCCTTCAGACTGCGTTCGATCCCGGCCGCCACCAGCGCCGCACCGATGCCGCACCCCTGCTGGCTCGGGTCGACGGCCATGCCGCGCAGCTGCACCTGGCCGTCGGCGACGGGCATCCACGTGGACACGGCGACCAGCCGGCCGGCCGCGCGGACGCCGAGGTGGATCGTCGTCGGCTCGTCGTCGCCCTTCCACACCACCTCGCTGGTCGGGGTGCCCGTCCGCAGCACGACGGAGCGCAGCGGGTGCGTCTCCCCGGCCGTCAACTCGACGATCTCGAGCCCGGCCAGCTCCGCCATCTGCACGACCCGATCCGCGACGGCCTCCGCCTCGGCGGCGTCGTGGGTGACGAGCAGCGACGTCGTGCCGGTCGCCCGCAGGATTGAAGCCAGCTCGCCGGCCAGCCGGTCGTGCAGCTCGCGATCGAGCCCGGTGAGCGGCCCGTCCAGCAGCAGCACGCGCGGCGCCGGCGCCAGCGAGCGGGCCAGCGCGACGCGCTTGGCCTCGCCGCCGCTGAGGTCGGTGACGTGGCGCCGTTCGAAGCCGGCCAACCCGACGACGTTCAGCAATTCGGCGACGCGCGCCGCCCGCTCGGTCGCGCTCGGTCGCTGGTCGCCCGCCGGCATGCGCAGGCCGAACTCGACGTTGGCGGCCACGTCGCGGTGCGGGAACAGCTGCTCGTCCTGGAAGACCATCCCGATCCCGCGCCGGTGGGTCGGGACGGCGGTGACGTCCCGACCGTCGAGCACCACCTGACCGTGGTCGGCCACGAGCAGCCCGGCGATGACGCGCAGCAGCGTGCTCTTGCCGCTGCCAGAGGGTCCGAGCAGCGCCACCACCTCGCCATCGTCCACGCGCAGCGAGACGCCCTGGAGGACCGGCCGGCCGCCGAACGCGACGGTGACCTCACGGACGTCGAGCACTGGCGTCCATCATCGTCGGCAGCTCGCGGTCGCCGGCCGCATCGAGCGCCACCACGACGATCACGGTCACGGCGGCGAGGATCGTCGCCAGCGCGTAGGCCTGCGCCTGGAGCACAGCCCCGGCCCGGCCGAGCAGCCGCTCGATGACGATCGGCATCGTCTCGGCGCCGCGCCGGGAGAGGAAGCTGGTGGCGCCGAACTCGCCGAGGGAGATCGCCGCCGCCAGCCCTGCCGCCACGAGCACCGGTCGGCGCAGGTGGGCGACGGTCACCTCGCGCCAGGCGCGAGCAGGTGAAGCGCCGAGCGTCGCCGCCGCCTCGTGCAGGCGGGGGTCGATGCCGCGCAGCACAGGGAGCACGATGCGCACGACGAACGGCACGGCCACCAAGGCCTGGCCGATCGGTACCAGCAGCGGCGACGCTCGCCAGTCGAAGGGCGGCTGGTCGAACGTGATCAGGAGGCCGAACCCGATCGTCACCGCGGACGTGGCGATGGGCAACATCAGGCCGGCGTCGAGCAGTCGGCCGCTGCGGCGGGCGGCGGCGATGCCGAGGGCGGCGAGCGTCCCGACGACCACGGCGATGGCGGTGGCGAGGACGGCGGTGCGCAGCGAGGAGACGACCGCTGACAGAGGGTCGACGCCGATGCTGGCGCCTGGCAGCGTGTCGGGCCGGCCGAGCGTCCGCCACGCGGTCAGCGACCAGGTCTCTCCGGTGCGCAACGAGCGGCCGACCAGAGCCACGAGCGGAGCGACGGCGACGGCGCCGACGGCGATGGCGGTGGCGATCACCAACCGCCGCTGCCGGCCGGGCCGCGGGGCCACCCGCGCCGCCAGCGGCCGCAGTGCCAACGCCCGGCGGTGCGCCCGCTGCTGGCGGGCCGACCATGCGACCACGGCGGCGATCAGCACGAGCTGCGTGATGGCCAGCGTCGCCGCCGCGCTCACGTCGCCGAGCTGCGTCGCCCGCCGCCACACCTCGACCTCGATGGTCGCCGTCCCGGCGTCGCCTAGCACGCGCACGACGCCGAACGAGGTGAACGTGAACACGAAGACGATCGCCCCTGCGGCGAGCAGCGCCGGGCGCAGCAGCGGGAGCGTCACCTCCCGCCAAGCCGTCCACGGCGACGCGCCGAGTGTGGCCGCGGCCGCCTCGAGGTCAGGTGGCAGGTGCCGCCACACCGCGCCGACCGTACGCACGACGACGGCGAGGTTGAACGTGACGTGGGCGGCGAGGATGGCCGGGATCCCGCGCTCCCAGTCAGTCGGTAGTAGCGCCAGCATCGCCGCCCCCATCACCACGGTAGGCAGGACGAAGGCCGCCGTCAGGAGCCCGGCGAGGAGACGCCGACCCGGGAAGCGGAAGCGGGCCAGGACGTAGGCCGGCAGCAGGCCGGCCGCCAACGTCAGCGCCGTGCTCGCCACGGCCTGCCACAGCGTGAACCACGCGACCGACCACGTCGAGCGGCGGGTGAGGATCTCGAGCTCGAGCCCCCGGGCGACCAACGTGGCCAGCGGCCAGGCGTAGAACATGACCAGGAACACCGCCGGTGGCGCGACCAGTGCGGCCACGAGCCACCTCGGCACGCGATTCTGGGCGGGTTTCGCCCCGACAGGTGCGACGGATCCCGCCCAGAGACGGGTCCCGCCCAGATGGTGGGACCTCAGCGCAGGACCACGTCGGTCCACTCGTCGATCCAGGACTCGCGGTTGTCGTCGATGGTCGCCGGGTCGAGCGTCGCCGGTTCGGCCGGGATCACGGCGTGGGCCGTGAACACCTCCGGTAGGGCGACCTCGCCGTTGGCCGGGTAGACGAACAGGTTCAGCGCCACCTGCTCCTGGAACGCCGGCGAGATCAGGAAGTCGACGAGTCGGCGGGCCTCGTCGCCGGCGTCGGTGCCCCGCAGGACACCGGCGAACTCCACCTGGCGGAAGCAGGTCGATTCGACGACACCCGTCGTCGGCTCGTCGATCGGCGGGTCGGCGAACACGACCTCGGCCGGCGGGCTGGAGCCGTAGCTGACGACGAGCGGACGGTCGCCATCGCTAGCCCCGGAGAACTGCTCGTAGTACGCCTGGTCCCAGCTGTCGACGACGGCCACGCCGTTGCCGCGCAGCGCCCGCCAGTAGTCCTGCCAGCCGTCCTCGCCGAGCTCGGCGACGGTCGACAGGAGGAAGGCCAGCCCCGGGGACGACGTCGCCGGGTTCTGCACGACGAGCAGGTCGCGGTACTCGGGCGCGGTGAGCGCCTGCAGGTCGGCGGGCGGCTCGAGCCCGCGCTCGGCCAGGCCGGCGACGTCGTAGTTGACGCACACGTCGCCGAAGTCGACCGGCGTGGCCTCACCGCCGGGCACCAGAGACCGCAGCTCGGGCGGGATCGAATCGATCCCCTCGGCCTCGTACGGGTCCAGGACCTCGCCGTCGATCATTCGCGACAGGAACGTGTTGTCGATGCCGAACATCACGTCGCCTTCCGGGTTGCCGGCGGTCAGCTCGGCCTTGGAGACCATCGTGCCCGTGTCGCCGGCGCGAATGACCTCGACCTCGATGCGGGTGTCCGCGGTGAAGGCGGCGAGCGCATCGTTGAGCGGCGTTCCCTCGGCCGGGAACGAGTCGTAGGTCAGCAGGGTCACGGCGCCGGGATCGTCGTCGCCGCCGCACGCCTGGGCGCCGAGGAGCAGGACGGCGGCGAGGGACGAGCGTGCGGTGCGGTTCACTGCCGTGCTCCCGGGACGACGATGGTGAGGACGCCGCTGGCGACGTCGACGGTGACCGGGGTCGTCTCCGCCAGGTTGCTGACGCCAAGGCCGACCAGCGGGCCGAGGTCGTGGTCTTGGAGCGGCCAGCGGGCTCCGCCGACGGTCACGCCGCCGGCGCCGCCGTGCATCGCCAGCACGGAGAACGTGGTGCCGGCCGGCAGGTCGAGCTCGGCCGAGCCCGGGCCGTGGACCACGCGCAACTGGTCACCGCCCCACCACGCCTCGAGGTGCCCGACGCCCACCAGCTCGGGCGAACCGAGCGCGCCCAGCGCAGCGACGGCGTGGTCCAGGCGGTCGCCCTGACCGGCCAGCAGCAGGATCCGGTCGGGGCCGAGGCCGGCGGCGTAGGAGATGGCCAGCTCGGTGTCGGTCGCCGCCTTGTCGACCGGGTGGCGCACGACGGTGGTGTGCTCCGAAGCCCAGGCCAGCCCGAGCGCGGTGACGGAGTCGAGGTCGCCGACGAGGACCGACGGATCGATCCCGGCGGCGCGGGCGTGGTCGAGGCCGCCATCGGCGGCGACCACGATGGCGTCGCCCGGGGCGGCGGCGACGGCGCGCCGGTCGAGCGGCGCGGCTCCCGTGATGACGACGACCGTCTTGGCTGCCATGACCAACATTCCTCCGATCCCTCCGCCGGCATTACCCGGTTCAGGTTCTCGGGTCAGCGGCGGCAGCCAACCTCTCAGCCCGCTGGTCCCGCGAGCTCCCCGTGTTCTTGCCGCCCCACTGTACCCGGCTGAAGGCGACCAGCCCGACGAGCATCAGCACCATGCCGGGGACCTGGGCCAGGCTGATCTCCTCCCCGAGCAGCACGTAGCTCCAACCGACGGCCAGCGCCGGCTGGGCGACCTGGAGGACGCCGATCGTGCCGACGTCGACCTCGCGCTGGGCGGCGGCGATGAACCCGTGGGCGGCCATGCCGGTCAGGACGGAGAGCAGCGCGGCGGCGACCCACCCCTTCGTCGACAGCGGCCAGATGTCGTCGCAGGCCAGGATCAGCGCCATCGGGGCGGCCGTCAGCAGGCCGACGGGCATCATCGTCGACATGAAGTCGACGACGTCGACCGTCGCTCTGGCTCGCCGGCCGGTCAGCAGGTAGCCGACCCAGGTGAACACGACGACGAGGACCAGCGCGTCGCCGCCGAACGTGGCCCCGCCCTGATTGCCGCCGAGGAAGAGCACGATGGCCAGGCCGAGGACCGACAGCGCGCCCCAGGCCAGCGCTCGCCGGTTCGGCTGCTCGCCGAAGAAGATGGCGCCTGCGGGCACGAGGAACAGCGGGCTGAGGGCGGTGATGAACTCGGCGTGGGCGATGCTCGTGCGGTTGATGGCGGTGAAGAACAGCGTGATGTTGAGGCCGAAGAACAGCCCGGCCGGCAGCACGCGGCGCCACGTCGTGGCGGAGGGCAGCGCCGTGCCCTTGACCGCTCGGCGGACGAGGACGACCACCCACCACAGCCCGACGGCACCGATCATGCGCCAGAAGGCGAGGACCGACCCGGGCGTCTCGGCCCACTTGACGATCGACGAGCTGCTGGAGAACGTGAGGACGGCAGCCAGGACGAGGACGATGCCGAGCGGCACCGCCCTCACGTCGACGCAGTGCGGAAGATGTCGGGCTCGATGAACACGAGCTGGGCGGTCGGCACCGCCGCCCGCAGCGCCTGCTCGGCGCCGTCGATCGCCTCGGCCAGCTCGTTGACGGAGAGGTCGGCGGCGAACTCGACCTTCGCCGCGACGAGCAGCTCGTCGGGGCCGAGGTGCTGCGTGCGCACGTTGATCAGCCGGGTCACGCCGGGCGCCGAGCCGAGGCTGGCGGTGATCGCCTCCTGATCGGTGGTCGACGCCGACTCGCCGATCAGCAGGCCCTTCATCTCGATCGCCAGCAGGATGGCGATGACGACCAGCAGCACGCCGATCGACAACGAACCCGCGGCGTCCCAGCGCGGTTCGTCGGTGGCGCTGGCCAGCAGGACGCCGCCGAGGGCGATGAACAGGCCAAGTTCGGCGCCGATGTCCTCGAGCAGCACGACCGGCAGCTCGGGCTGCTTGCTCGTGCGGATCCACGTCCACCAGGACATGCCGGCCGGCTTGCGGTGCTTGGCCTCGCGATAGGCGGTGCGCAGCGAGAACGTCTCCAGGCAGATGGCAAAGACCAGGATCCCGACGGCGACGAGAAGGCTCTCGACCTCGTGCGGGTCGCGCAGCTTGGAGATGCCCTCGTAGATGGCGAACAGACCGCCCATCGAGAACAGCACGAGGGCCACGATGAACGACCAGAAGTAGCGCTCGCGGCCGTAGCCGAAGGCGTGTTCGGCGTCGGGAGCCCGCCGGGCCCGCTTGCCACCGAGGAGGAGGAGCGCTTGGTTGCCGGAGTCGGCGCAGGAGTGCACCGCCTCGGCGAGCAGGCCGGCCGAGCGGGTGATGGCGAAACCGATGAACTTGGCGATGGCGATGCCAACGTTGGCGAACAGGGCGGCGAGGACCGCTTTGCGGCTCCCATCGGTCACCGGCCAAGGTTGACACATGGGCTCGCTGGACGGCCGGGTCGCGCTGGTCAGTGGTGGCGGGCGGGGGATCGGGCGGGGCATCTCGGAGGCGCTGGGCGCCGAGGGCGCAGCCGTGGCCGTCAACTACCGGCGGGATCGTGAGGCGGCCGACGCGACGGTGACGGCGATCTCGGCGTCGGGCGGTCGGGCGGTGGCGTACGGCGTGTCGGTGGACGACGCCGACGCCGACGCGGCGATGGTCGAGCAGGTCGTCGCCGACCTCGGTCCGGTCGACCTGCTGGTGGCCAACGCCGGCGTGGCGTCGCGCGGGCAGGCCGTCGCCGACACCGATGCGACGGAGGTGCAGCGGCTGATCGCCACCCACGCCATCAGCGCCCACCACCTGTCCCGGCTGGTGCTGCCCGGGATGCGCGCGGCGCGGCGCGGCGACATCGTGATGATCTCATCGAAGGCGACGGCGACGATGGCCGGGTACGGCGCGCCGTACAACATGGCCAAGGCGGCGTTGGAGGCCCTGGCCATGACGCTGGCCAAGGAGGAGGCGCCGAACGGCGTCCACGTCAACGTCGTGGCGCCCGGGCTGGTCGAGACGGACATGGGGCTGCGCCTGGCTCGGGCGTTCACCGGCGATCGGTCGCTCGACGACCTCCGCTCGCTCGATCGCGCCACGCCGTTCGGGCGGGTGTGCCAGCCAGCCGACGTCGCCGCCGTGGTCGTCTGGCTCTGCAGCGACGGCGCCGGCTACGTCACCGGCCAGCGCATCCAAGTCGACGGCGGCGGATTGGCCCGGTAGGTCCATCTCTGCGTGAGCGAACAGCGCAGATCTGTCGTTTTCGCTCACCCAGAATCGTGGGTCAAGCTCTGTGTGAGCGAACAGCGCGCATCCGACGTATTCGCTCACCCAGAGAACGGGAGGCCCACGGTCGGCGAGGAGGGACGACGGTAGCCTTGGCCCAGTGCAGAGCCCGCTCGAGACCTCACCGCTGGCCGGGGCCGCGGACGCCACCGCACCGATCGTCGAGATCACGCCGACGGCGCTGGACAAGCTGCTCGAGCTGCGCAACGCCGAGCCCGATGCCGAGCAGCTTGGGCTGCGCCTGGAGATCGCATCGGCGCCCGGCGAGGAGTTCCGCTACGACCTGAGCTTCGACGAATACCTGACGGCGGCGTTCACCGACGAGGTCCGCACGCACGACGGGCTGAAGGTGATCATCCCGCAGCGCGATCGGGAGCAGCTGCAGGGCGCCACGCTCGACCACACCGAGCCGGTCGGATTGGTGATCCGCAACCCCAACCGCCCAGGGGCGCCCGTGGTCGAGGGCCTCACGTCCGGCGACGTGCTGTCAGCCGAGCTGGAAGCCATGATCGCCACCGAGGTCAACCCGGCCCTGGCCGCCCACGGGGGGTTCGTCACCTACGTCGGCCACGACGGTGAGGGCACGGCCTACCTCACCATGGGCGGCGGCTGCCACGGCTGCTCGATGAGCAAGCTGACCATGCTCGACGGTGTGCAGACGATGCTGGTCGAGGCCATCCCGGCCATCCAGCGCGTCAAGGACCTCACCGACCACGAGACCGGCGAGAACCCGTACTACTCGTAGCGGTCGCTTCGACTACTCGTCGTCCAAGCCGGTGAGCTCCGACTGGGGTGGCACCGGGGTGCCCCAGCGCTGCATCCCGGCCTCGATGCGCCGGTTGAGCGTCTCGATCACCTGCACCCTGGCGTAGCGCTTCTGGTTGGCGCCGACGAGGTCCCACGGGGCGAGGCGGTGATCGGTGCGCTCGAACATGTCCTCGGCGGCCACGTCGTAGTCGGCGTTGCGCTTGCGGTTGCGCCAGTCCTCCTCGGTGATCTTCCACCGGCGCAGCGGGTCGTTGGCCCGCCGGTCGAAGCGCTTGAGCTGTTCCTCGTCGCTGATGTGCAGCCAGAACTTGACGAGAACCAACCCCTCGAGGACGAGCGTGCGCTCGAAGCTGACGATCTCCTCGTAGGCCCTTCCCCACTGGTCGGTCGTGGCGAAGCCCTCGATCCGCTCGACCAGCACCCGGCCGTACCAGCTGCGGTCAAACACCGCCATGCCGCCGAGGCCCGGCAGCTCGCGGTAGAAGCGGCGGAGGAAGTGATGGCGCTTCTCGTCGTAGGTCGGCTTGGCGTAGCTCGACACCCGGTAGTGGCGCGGATCGAGCGGCTCGGCGAGGCGCTTGATGGCGCCACCCTTGCCGGCGGCGTCGCGACCCTCGAACACGATGAGCAGTCCGGGGCCGAGCTCGCCGGCGCCCATCTGCCCGCCGAGGTGCAGGCGCAGCTGCAGCAGGCGGCGCTGGGCCATCTCGAGCCGCTGGGCGTACTCCTTCTTCGACAGGTGCTCGTCGAGCTCCAGATCACCGAGCTTCGTCATGCGGAGCGCGATCGTAGGTCCGGCGCTCGTCGAGGCTCGCTACCGTCACCGGACGTGGACGCCTCGGCGTTGGTCGCAGCAGCGGTGGACCTGGCGGGCGCGTTCGATCGTGGCGGACGGTTGCTGGCCGTAGGAGACGGCCGGGCCAGCGCCGACGCCCGCCACGTCGCCGTCGAGTTCCTGCACCCGGTGATCGTCGGGCGGCGGGCGCTGCCGGCGGCGGTGGGCGCCGATCGGGTCAGGCCCGACGACGTGGTGCTGGCGATCGGCTACGGCGACGCGCCCGTCGTCGGGCGGGCCGACATCGCGCTGGCCGACCATCCGGTGGCCGGCGCCCGCCACGTGATCGAGCTGCCGGCCGAGGATCCGTTCGCAGCCAAGGAAGCTGCGCTCGCCGCATACCACGTGCTGTGGGAGCTGACCCACCTCTTCCTGGGCGGAGCCACCACTTCTGGCGCCGGCGGCGCCGGGCTCGACGCGCTGTACCCGATGCTGTCCGGTGCCAGCTCCGGAACCGACGCCCGCGCGGCGGCGATCGCCTCGACCGAGGAGAAGCTGGCCGACACGACCGTCGTGCGTGCTCGATCACTGGCGGAGAACGACGACCAGCTCGACGTCGCGGCGCAGATCATCGCCGCCGCGCCGACGGTGTTCACGTTCGGCAACGGCGGCAGCGCCAGCGACGCCGCCGACCTCGCGCTGGCATTGGCGCCGAAGGGCTGGTCGCTCTCCGACGACGTGGCGACCGTGACGGCGCTGGCCAACGACGTCAGCTTCGACGTCGTGTTCGCCCGTCAGCTCGTGACGCTGGCCCGACCGGGAGACGCCGTGGTGGCGCTGTCGACCAGTGGCACGTCGCCCAACATCCTGGCCGGGCTGCGCGAAGCCAAGCGGCTCGGGCTCGGCACCATCGGCCTCGCCGGCTACGACGGCGGCGACATGGCGGCAGCCGGGCTCGACGCCTGCTGCGTCGTGCGTTCAACCTCGATCCACCGCATCCAGGAGTCCTACGTCACGCTCTACGACGAGATGCTGCGCCGGATCGAACGGCCTCTTCTTCCGCGGACTGGTTGACAGGCAACCGTGTCCTGACGAGGACGCCGCCTACTGGCGGTCGGCGACGAACTCGTAGTGCCAGTGCTCCACCGGTCCGTCGTCGACCAGGACGTAGATGCCGTCGTCGAGATCGATCTCGGCCGGGGGCGGGTATGACACGGCGCGTCCGATCGCTGGGCCGCCGTCGCACCACAGGAACATCCGCTCGCCCGGTTCCACAAGCAGAGCGTGGCACGGACATCCCTGCGCCCGGCCGGACGAGGCATCGGGGCGGTCGTCTAACGCATCAGGTACCGCACGACGGCGAGCACTCGCCGGTGATCGTCTTCGCTCGGCGGCAGGCTCAGCTCGTCGTAGATGTTCGACGCGTGGTGGACGATCGCCTTCTCCGACACGCCGAGCTGCCGGGCGATCGCACCGTTGCTGCGCCCTTCGGCGATCAGGGCCAGCACGTCGCGCTGTCGTGGCGTGAGCTGTTCGACGGCCCGGTCTGGGCGCTGGGTTCGCGAGAGCATGGCTGAGATGACGGCGGGGTCGAGCGCCGTGCCCCCCTCGCCGACCCGGCGCACGTCGGCGATGAAGTTCTCGACGTCGACGATGCGGTCCTTCAGCAGGTAGCCGACACTGGTCGGATCCTCGCCCAGGAGGTCGACGGCGTACCTGCGCTGGACGTGCTGGGACAGCACGAGCACTGCCGTGGCGGGACGGGCCGTGCGGATCTGCATGGCCGCCCGCAACCCGTCGTCGCTGTGGCGGGGCGGCATACGGATGTCGGCGATGACGAGGTCCGGCGACTCGTCCGTGGCAAGGGCGACGAGGCTGTCGGCGTCGCCGGCTGTCCCGACCACCTCGAAGCCGGCCTGCTGCAGCATCAGCGCCAACCCTTCACGGGTGAGCGCCTCGTCCTCGCCGATCACGATCCGCACGGCAGCTCCGCACGCACACGAGTTCCCGACCCCGGGGCGCTGTCGACGACGAGCCGGCCATCGAGCACGCCGAGGCGGTCGACGAGTCCGCGCAGACCCGATCCGGCGATGTCCGCCCCACCGATCCCGTTGTCGGCGACCTCGATGTCGAGGCGATCATCGGTGCGCTCGATCCGCACCGTCAGCGCGTCGGCCTGCGAGTGCTTGACGGCGTTGGTCAGCGCCTCGGCCACGACGAAGTAGGCCGCCGTCTCGACCGGACCCGGAAGTGGTCGCTCAGCGCCGCGCACGACGACGTCGGTGCGAACCGGGATGGTGTCGACGAGATCCTCGATCGCGGCGTACAGCCCGCGCTCGATGAGCAGCGCGGGCATGAGCCCGTGCACCAGGCGACGCAGCTCCTGGGCCGTGCGTTCGAGCCCGACCTGCAACTGGCTCGCCCGCTCGGTCACGGCCGCCGTGACCTGAGGGTCGGCGGCCAACTGGTGGGCGTGGAGCGCATGGACCAGAAGGGTGGCTTGGATGCCGTCGTGGAGATCACGGGCGATGCGGCGGCGTTCGTGCTCACTTGCCTCGACGAGCCGCGCCCGGGACTCCTGGAGCGACTGCCGCTCGACGCGCAGCTCGGCCGTCAGACGGTCCCGGTCGAGCGCCATCGCGACAACGCCCCCGGCGGCGCGCACGACGTCGGGGTCGGGGTTGAGCTGTGGGTCGTAGACGATGGCGCCGACGGGCTGACCGTCGGCCTCGATCTCCATTGCCTCGTGCCCGGACCCCCGCGCAGGGAGCTCGACCCGCCGTCCGTCGAGGTCGGCGTATGCCCCGTGGTCGGGCAGCCAGAACAGCAGGCGCAGCGACGGATCGCCCAGCGTCTCGGCCAACGCCGACGGCCACTCGGTCCAGCGTTCCTCGACCCCGATCCATGTCGCCAGCTCGGCCAGCTCGCCCGTCCTGGCGAAGCCGCCGAGCAGCAGGGCGGACGCGAAGGCCAGCGGGAGCCCCGCGAGGACGATTGCTTGGGCCACGAACGTCTGCACCGGGTCCCACCCGAGCAACGGGTTGGCGAAGTTCGGGATGACCGGGATGGCCACCACGGCGACGAGCCCGTAGAGGTACAGCGGCCCCAGCACCCGGCGCGCCGTCGACGACGAGTCCCTGAGCCGGCGCCACAGCACGATCGCGGTGGCGATGACGACAGCCGAACCGGCGACCCGCTGCAACCACACGCCGGCGTCCACGAGATCCGGCCGATCGGCGATGGAGAGCACATCGAGCGGCGCGGCCTCGGGGGTGAACAGGTAGAGCGGCGACTGCAGGACACCGGCTACGACGTAGCCGGCCACGACGATCCGACGCGATACCCCCCGGTCGAGGCGCCCCGACGGAAAGGCGAGGAGGGCGTGGATGATCACCGCGAGCGCCACCGTGCTCATCACGAGCCCGACGGCGGTCAGTGAGGCGATGCCCGTGTTCGTCAACCCGGCGAGCAGCAGAGACACACCACCGAGGGCGAGCAGGGACCCTGTCCGGTTGCTCGGACGTCGATCCGACGCCACGAGCCCGACGACGACGTACAGCAGGCCGAGCACCGGCTGCAGGGCAATCGCCCACAGCGGTTCCAGGTCGGCGGTGGCGGCCAGCGCGATCTCGACGCCGGCCAACGTGGCGGTCAGCACGGCGATGATGAGCGCCGCGCTGCGTGGCCGACGGGCCGCGGTTGACCGAGGAGGGTCTCGGCGACGCACACCGACAGCCTCGCACGGCAGGTGCCGCCGTCGCCGGAGCCGATTGGACCCAGGTCCAGTCGGCGCGAGGCGAGCAAGGTCGCTTGCCGATGGGGCCGGCGAAGTCCACAGTGGTGGCGCGCGCGACGGCTGGCGTCGGGCGCAGTGAGGGAGCACCGACGGCCGTGAGAACTTCGCCACGGGGACTGGCCCGGATCGGCGCGATCGCGGCGCTGGTCCTGGCCGCGACGGCGTGCTCCGAGGACACGTCGGATGTCGGATCCGCGGTCGGAACGGCATCGACGGCAGCTGCGAGCTCGACCGCCACCGCGCCGCCGGCGTTAGGTGGTGCCGTCGATCCGGCGCAGCTCGATGCACTGGTCGAGCAGGCGATGGACGCCAGCTCGCTGCGCGCCGTGATGGTGCGCGTGACGGTCGACGGCGAGCCGGCGTACGAGGTGGCGCGCGGCGAGTCGATGTCGGGCGTGCCGGCGACGACCGGCATGCACTTCCGCTATGGCGCCTTCGGCTTCACGGTGGTGGCGACGTTGCTGATGGTGCTGGTCGACGAGGGCGAGGTCAGCCTCGACGATCCGCTGTCGAACTGGTACCCGGACCTCCCACGCGCCGGCGATATCACGCTGCAGAACCTGGCCAACATGACGTCTGGCTACGCCGACTACGTGTACCAGCCCGAGGTGCTCGAGGGAACCACGTTCGAGCCGTTCCGGCAGTGGACCCCCGAAGAGCTGATCGACATCGGCGTCGCCTCCATGGACTTCGAGCCGGGGACGAACTGGGGCTACTCCCACACCAACTACGTGATCCTCGGCCAAGTGCTCGAGCAGGTCACGGGGATGGAGCTGAGCGAAGCCTTGCGCGCACGCGTGCTCGAGCCGATCGGGGCGACCGGCACGACGAACCCCACGACGCCAGCCATCCCCGATCCCGTGTTGCACAGCTTCAGCTCCGAGCGACGGGGGCTGCTGCAGATCCCGGCCGACGTGCCCTTCTACGAGGACGCCACGTTCTGGAACCCCTCGTGGACGACGCACGAGGGCGCCGTCGGCGTCTCGACCATCTCCGACCTCACGACGATCATGGAAGCCGTCGGGACCGGCGAGCTGCTCTCCGAGGAGTCATTCGAGGAGCAGACCGCACCGAACCTGATCGGCTTCGGGCAGACCGATCCGAACTGTGCGGCGTGCCGGGAGAACAACGTCGGCTTCAACTACGCCCTCGGCGCGATCAACGTCGGTCCCTGGTTCACGCAGTCGAAGAACTTCGCCGGTTCGGACGCCGCCGCCGGCTATCTGGCCGAGCGCCAGCTCGCCGTGGCGGTGGTGGCGAACTACGGCGAAGAAGCCTTCGACGATGAAGGCAACTACACCGAAGCGAGCGCCAGCGCAGCCCAGTCGGTCTTCCGCCAGGTGGTCGACGTCGTTGCTCCTGACACACTGCCGAGCCCATGAGACCTGCAGCACGGAGACTGACACTGATCGGGGCGATCGCGGCGTCGGTCCTGGCTGCGACGGCGTGCTCCGAGGACACGTCGGATGGCGCAACGGCGTCCGGACCGACATCGACGGAAAGTGCGGCCATGACATCGCCCCCGCCTGACGACACGGTCACCGGCGACGCCGAGCGGGACGGGGACGGGGTCGTTGCCGACGATGTCGGCGGGATCGCGGACGGCGAAGCGCCGGCCGACCCTGCGGAGCCGATGCTGACGCCGATCGTCGGCGCGGTGCCCGTGGCACCGGTCCCGTTCGAGGGCTCCGACGCCAGGATCCACCTGGTGTACGAGCTGAGGCTGACGAACTACTTCCCAGGCCCGGTGACGATCGGCGGGGTCGAGGTGCTGGACGCCGGGACCGGCGAGGCCGTCGCCAGCGTCGACGATGTCGCCGAGCGGCTGAAGCCGGCCGGCGTGTCGGGGCTCTCGGCGGAGCTCGCCGCCGGTCAGGCGGGGACCCTCTTCCTGCACGTGATCCTCGAACCCGATGCCGCCATACCGGCCGAGCTGACCCATGAGATGGACGTGTCGTTGGGGCCAGATGAGGCGCTGACCGAGCGGCTCGCACCGACGACCGTTGACGCTCGGACCCTGCCCGTCCTCGGTCCACCGATGATCGGCGAGGGCTACCTCGCCGCCGACGGCTGCTGCGACGCCACCCGGCACCGCAACGCACTCCTGGCCGTGGACGGCCAGACGTACCTCGCCCAGCGCTTCGCCATCGACTACGAGCAGCTCGACGGTGACGGCCGGATCTACGTCGGCGACCCCGCCGATCCGGAGAGCTACTTGATCTACGGCGACGAGGCGCTCGCCGTGGCCGATGGCACGGTCGTCGTCGCCCTCGACGGGCTTGACGAGGCGGTGCCGGGAGCGTTCCCCGAGATCACGCTCGCCGAGGCCGACGGGAACTCCGTGGTGCTCGACATCGGTGACGGGTTCTTCGTCAACTACGCCCACTTCCAGCCGGGCTCCCTGCGGGTGGAGGTCGGCGACGAGGTGCGCAAGGGCGACGTCCTGGGATTGGTCGGCAACTCCGGCCGTTCGATCGCCCCGCATCTTCACCTCCACGTGATGGATAGTGCCTCGCCGCTGAAGTCCGAAGGGCTGCCGTACGTCATGGAGCCCTTCGAGATCACGGGTCAGGGCGCCAGCACCGAGGACTTCGATCGCGCCGAGGCCGAGGGCATCCCACTTGAAACCGTTCCCGGTCTCGAGCCGACCGAGCACACCGATCAGATGGTCCTCGACCAGAGCATCGTCACGTTCCGCGACACCGAGAGCTGACGGGATGCGCCCTGGACCTGGGTCCAGTCGGCACTAAGCGACTGAGATCGGTTGTCAACGCGCCTGGCGTCGTCCACAGTGGTAGTTGCGCGCGACATCTGGCGTCGGGTGCGGAACAAGGGAGCGCCGACGCCCATGACGACTTCGCCACGGCGACTGGCACTTCTCGCCGCGACACCGGTCCTGGTGCTGGCGGTGACGTCGTGCTCCGACGACACGTCGGACACCGGGACGGGGGCCGCTCCGACATCGACGGCTGCCGCCGCCCTCACCCTGCCCGACGACGGTTCGACGGCGGCGACCGATGGCGACGCCGGCAGCTCGACGACGGCCGCGGACACCAGCGACTCGACCTCGACGACGGCCTGCGACGGCGGTGCGGCACCTGGTCCTGACGACCTGACCGCCGCGCTCGACCGGGCGATGGACGAGCTGGTGTCGATGCCCGGCGGTCCTCCGGCCGTCGTCGGCGTCGTACAGATCGGCGACGAGAAGACGACCCACGCCGCCGGCGTCGTCGACATCACCAGAGACGTGGAACCGACGGCCGACGATCACATGCGAGTCGCCAGCGTGGCCAACGCGTTCAGTGGGGCGACGGCGCTCTCGTTGGTCGACGAGGGCGTCCTGTCGCTCGACGACACCATCGGCGAGCTCCTGCCCGACCTGCCGGAGGCGTGGGCCGACGTCACCCTGCGACAGCTGATGAGCCACACGAGCGGCATGCCGGACATCATCAAGACGGAGGGGTTCGGCGAGGCCGTCACCGCATCGCTCGACGTCGCGCCTCCCCCCGAGGAGCTGCTGACGTACGCCTACGACGAGCCGCTCAACTTCGAGCCGGGCACCCAGTACGAGTACTCGAACTCGGACAACATCGCCGTCGGCCTCATGATCCAGGCCGTCACCGATCGGCCGTACGCCGAGGTGCTGCAGGAGCGGGTGCTCGACCCACTCGGTCTCGACCAGACTTCGCTCCCCGAGGGTGTCGAGGTCCCCGAGCCGTTCATCCACGGGTATGCGCTCGCCGGAGGTGAGCCGCTGGAGGACGTGAGCGACGGCCTCGCCGCCGGCTGGGCGTGGGCGTCGGGCGGTGTCGTCTCGACACCCAACGACCTGAACGACTTCATCCGCGGCTACGTCAGCGGCGAGCTCTACAGCGCCGAGGTCCGCGCCGAGCAGCAGACGCTGTTCATCCCCGGCGGCGAGTCAGGACCGCCGGGGCCGGCGTTGAACTCGGCCAGCCTGTCGCTGTTCCGCTACGACACGCCGTGCGGCACGGTCTACGGCCACACCGGCAACACGGTCGGCTTCACCCAGTTCGCCGTCGCCACTCCCGACGGCGAGCGTTCGGCCACCGTGGCCATCAACCTGCAGCGCAACGACGGCAGCGAGGGCCAGGACGCCAAGGTCTTCGACGCCCTCCACCGGGTCGAGCAAGCCGCCATCTGCCTCCTTCTCGAGGGCGCCTGACAGACCCCAGACGGTTCTGACGAAGATTTGGTGTCGATTTCGACACCGTTCCGCCACGGGATCGCGGATCCGCGGATCAGAGCGGCTGCAGGGCGCCGTCCTCGAGTTGCTGGCGCAGCATGAACTTCTGGACCTTGCCGGAGCCGGTCAGCGGGAAGCCGTCGGTGACGAACCACTGGGTCGGGATCTTGTGCCGCGCCAGGACCTCGGCGGCGTGGGTCCGCAGGTCGTCGGCCGTCGGCACTTGCTCGCCCAACGGCCGGACGACGGCGGCCACGACCTCGCCCCACCGCTCGTCGGCCACGCCGACGACGGCGACGTCGGCGACGCCCGGGTGGGTCAGCAGCACCCCCTCGACCTCGGCGGGGTACACGTTCTCGCCGCCGCGGATGATCATGTCCTTGAGCCGCCCGGTCACCGTCACGTAGCCCCGGTCGTCCATCGTGCACAGGTCGCCGGTGCGCAGCCAGCCGTCCGGTGACAACGTCTCGGCCGTCGCCTCGGGCTGGTCGAAGTACTCGATCATGGTCGAGAAGCCGCGGGCGCAGAACTCGCCCTGCTCGCCGATCGGTGTGACCGCGCCCGTCGCCGGGTCGACGATCTTGCACTCGACGTGGGGGAGCGCCGTGCCGACGGTCGCCGCCTTGTCCTCCGGCGAATCGTCGGGGAGGACCATCGTGGCCACCGGCGACAGCTCGGTCTGACCGAACAGGTTGATGAACTGGGCGCCAAAGCCGGCCTCCATGCGCCGGATCAGCTCGGTCAGCACGGGCGCTCCGCCGCCGATCAGCGTCCGCATGCCCGCCGTCGTGGGGGTGACCTCCGGATGGGCGAGCAGCGCTGTGAAGACGGTCGGCACCGCACCCATGGCGTCGACGTGCTCTTCGGCGCACAGCTGCAACGTGACGTCGGGATCGAACGTCGAGATGAGCACGAGGGTGCCGCGGGCGCTCAGCGGCCCAAGCACGCCGATGCAGCAGGCGGCGGTGTGGAACAGCGGCAAAGGGGTCAGGTACGTCGAACCGGGCCCGATCCCGGCTCGATCGAACGTCATCCGGGCGACGTTGGTGATGCTGCGGTGGCGCAGCAGCGCGCCCTTCGGTGTGCCCGTGGTGCCCGACGTGTACTGCAGCTGGGCCGGGCTGTCGGCGTCGACCTCGGGCAACGGCGTGCCTGGGTCACCATCGGCGATCAGCTGATCGAGGGCGGCGAGGCGGAACGTCGCCCGCAGCTCGGGCAGTTCGGGCGCAAGTCCGGCGACGACATCTCGCAGCGACCCGCCGCGGAACTCGTCGTCGTGGATGATCACGCCGCAGCGACTCTGGCGGAACACATACTCGGCCTCGGTCGCGGTCAGCGCCGGGTTGACGGTCACCAGCGTGACGCCGGCCAGCGCCGCCCCGAGCTCGACGAAGACCCACTCCGGCGAGTTGCCGGCCCAGATCGCCACCCGCTCCCCGGGCTGCGTCGTCGCCATCAACCCGCGAGCGACGCCGGTCGCCTCCTGGAGCAGCTGCCGGTAGGTCCAGCGCCGCCGGTCCGACGCAGCGACGCCTTCGACGAGGGCCACCGTGTCGGGCACCTCCGCGACGGCGTCCACGAGGACTTGGCCGACGGTGGTGTCCAGCACCTCGCCGGATTGGTCGGCGGGGCGATACGACTCCTGCAACGCCGTCATGAGTGCGCTCCCTAGCTACTTCCCCCGGAAATAGTCTCTGAGCTGGCAGTTTAGCATCCCAGTTTGGGTGCGACGGGGTTCATACGATGGCCTCCGACCCTTCCGTTACAAGGGTGGAGGCCACCGTGTTGCGAACTGTAGGCCCGCAGGGTTCGTTGTTCGAGCTGCTGTTGCCGGCGGGGATGCGGGTGCTGTCGGGCGAGCTCGCCGAGATCGACGCGCTGCTCGACGACGGCCGCTTCTTCGTCCCGTTCGGCCCGTTCTTCGACCCCACCGAGGGCCGTCCGTCGGTGCCGATCGAGACGTACCTGCGGTTGATGTTCTTGAAGTACCGCTATGGGCTCGGCTATGAGCGGTTGTGCACCGAGGTGGGCGACTCGATCAGCTGGCGACGGTTCTGCCGGATCGGGCTGGAAGCCAGCGTGCCGGACGAGTCGACGATCCGCAAGCTCACTCGGCGCTGCGGCCCTGAGCTGATCGAAGCCTTGAACGGCGAGCTGCTCGCCGCCGCCCACCAGCGCGACGGCGTCGACGTGGCGCGGGTCCGTGCCGACACGACCGTTGTCGAAGCCGACATCAAGTACCCGACCGACTCGGGCCTGTTGACCTCGGCGGTCGGGCGGATCGCTGCGCAATTGCGTCGCCTCACTGGCGTCGGCGTCAAGGTCACCTTCCTCGACCGCACCAGCGCGGCGCGTGCGCTGCAGCACTCGATCGGGGTGTGGCTGCGCCGGCGCAGCGACGAAGCCAAAGCGGAAGTGTTGGCGATCACCGGTCAGCTCGCCGACCTCGCCGCCGCAGCGGTGACCGAAGCGACGAAAGCGTTGGGGTACAAGGCGAGGCGGCGCCGGGTGCGTCGCCTGCTCGACGATCTCGCCGTGCTGATCAAACGAACCGAGCGGGTCATCGACCAGGCCCGCTGCCGAGTCGACGGTGACCAGCCGGCGGGGGCGACCAGGCTGGTGTCGCTGCACGAACCCGACGCCCGACCGATCCGCAAAGGACGTCTCGGCAAACCGGTCGAGTTCGGCTACAAAGCCCAAGTCGTCGACACCATCGACGGGCTGATCATCGATCACTCCGTGCACATCGGCAACCCCTCCGACACCGAGCTACTACGCCCGGCAATCGAACGCGTCGCCGACCACCTCGGAGTCGTCCCGTCATTGGTGACCGCCGATCGTGGCTACTGGGACTCGACGATCGAGGCCGACCTCGCCGCCGCCGGCGTGACCACCGTGGCCATCCCGCGCACCGGCAAAGCCTCCGCCGCTCGTGCCCGCACCGAGCACGCCGACGACTTCGTCGACGCCATCAAATGGCGCACCGGAAGCGAAGGACGCATCTCGCACCTCAAACGCGACTGCCGATGGCGACGCACCCGCCTGCGCGGCCACCCCGGCGCCCGCACCTGGTGCGCCCACGGCGTGTTCGCCCACAATCTCGTCAAGCTCGTCGAGCTGCAGCGGTGAGAACAGCCCACCCGCGACGTCACGCCATGTCGCCATCGGCCTCGCGCGTCCTGCCAGCTGTGCAGCCACATCGAACCGACGACATCAACACCCCGCGTCGATAGAACGCGCGCCATCACGGCCCGAGAAGACCTCGGCCCCTGCTCACAGCCCACTTCTTCCGGGGGAAGTAGCTAAGCAGAGCAGTGCTCGTGTCCGCACGGTACCCAGGCAAGCCGGCCGTTCTCGTCCTCGAAGCGTGAGCCGGCCGGCAAGAAACGGACGACTCGATTCCTCGACGCCCGATAGCCAGCCTCCCGCATCGGTTCCAAACCGCAGCCGCCGTCGGCTCGCGCGCCGCCTCGACCAGTTCGTCGTAGGCAATCTGCACTTGCTCTGCGAACGCTTTATCATCGAGCGCCGCACGCCCGCCGAAGAAGTCATCGTCCTCTTCGACATCGACCGGATCACCGACCTTGACGACTTCGAGCCCGGCCAACTGCGCACCCGAGTCGAGGAACTCGACGGTCGTGACGAACCACTCAGTACCGACCGGATCTCCATGGGCGCGGGCGTGCCCGACTGCATCGAGCGCATCATGGAGACGCCGCTCCAGGTCCAAGAGGCTGCGCTTGGCGCGACAGGTAAAGGCCTGCTCTAGGTCCCGGCGCTGACCGCCGATTCAGTGCGCTTGCACGCGGATCTCCCGACAGGCCTGGCATCCGTGTCGTGCCGCTCGCTGCAGCGCTCACGTGACGGACCCCGAGCGACGGACGACACACGTCGACCGGTCGGATGCTGCAGCACCGGAGCACGCCAAGAGACGCATGGTGGAGCGGCTGGTCGCCACGCGAGCGCCAAAGGAGGACGACCGTGCGCAAAACAGCACGTGTCGTGCCCCGTTCCGTCGACGTCGGAGGAGCGCAGTGCACCCCTACGGCACGCGGCCGTGATCGACACTCGCGGGGATCGGCGCGCCGGCAGCACCCGCGCTTGATGGCGCTCGCCGTGATCATCTCGTGCGTCATCGCCGGCGGCACGTCGTCCGTGGGGACCGCCGTCGCCGAGCAGCCGAGCGTGACTCCACCCGATCCGACGCTCGAGCTCCGACCAGAGGCCGGGCCGGGCGGCGCCGAGGTGGAGGTGCACGGCGAAGGCTGGGATCCCGACTCGACCGACATCGTCGCCACCTGGGGCTTCCTGGACGACGTGATGCAGTCCGATCTGCGCATCGACGACTCCGGCACGCTGAGCGGCGCCGTCACGATCCACGACGACGCCGCCGTCGCGGCGGCCCAGCGCGTCGAGATCTGCGCGGTCGTCGGGGTGGGGGAACCGGAGGACTTGTCTTCGCAGTGCCAGACCACCACGTTCTCCATCCCACGAACGCTCGAGGTCAACCCCGCAAGCGGGCTACGTGGTGCCATAGTCGACGTCGCCGGCCGCATGGAGGGGTTCGGCAAGCCAGTCGACGCGACGATCAACTGGCAGCGAGATGAGATCTCGCTCGGCATCGCCACCGTCGCGCCTGACGGCTCCATCTCAGGCCGCGTGACGATTCCGGCGGAGGCCGCCGTTGGCGTCGGCACGGTGGCGGTGTGCGTTCCCGACGCCGACGGCGCCCAGTGCGCTTCTGCCGAGTTCGCAGTGTTGAAGCCCACGCTCGAGGCGCGCCCTGCGGACGTCACCGCCGGCGAGGTGAGCGACCTCACGGGCGACGGGTGGTGCTGCCCGGGCTCGGCGGTGAGCGTCGTCGTTCCGTCCGGCGCAGAGTGGGGTGAGGGCGAGGTCGACGAGTCGGGCCGTCTCAGGGCGACAGCGACCGTGCCGATCGACGCGACAGCAGGCAGCGTTGAGCTCGTCGTATGCGCCGGGGGCGACTGTCAGCCAGCGGTGCTTTCAGTGATTGTTCCGGCGCCGACGACCGCGAGGCCGACGTCCGCTGAGCCCGACTCGACGAGCAGTGCTCCGACGGTGCCGCCGACGGACCCATCCTCGACCCCGGCGACCGCGGCGCCATCGACTGGCCGAACGGACACCACCGCGATCAACGGCGGCGGCGGCGGCGGGGGCGGCGGGCCGCAAGCGTCGACGATCGGCGCGGCGCTCCTGGCCACCGTCGGCGCGATGGCGATCTGGATGCTGAGGCGGTCCCGTCCTGCGCGTGGCAGGCGGTCGCCATTGCGAGTGGGCCGAGTCGTGCCGCGCCACGACCGCGGACGTCAGGTCATCCGCGGCATCGGTGGGCCGGTCGTCACCCTGGCCGCCGTGATCGACATCAGCCGAGGCACGACGACGGTGAAGGAGAAGAGGCCATGACAACGCTCGCCGAGCTGCTCTACGGAGATCTGGAGCACGCCACACGCGACCTGAGGAAGCGGGCTCCGGCGTTGCTCGTCGCGTCGTCGGCCACCGCGCTCGGCGTCACCGTGCCGGCCATGCAGCTGGCGACGACCATCGCAACGCTGCTCGACATGTCGGTCGGTGACCTCGCCGTGCACGCCTGGGAGCAGCAAGGGCGCGTGAGCGTCGCATGCCAGCAGACGCGTGGGCATCCCGAGAGCCGGCAGGTCGTCCGGCTGCTCGAGCACACCATCAGCTCGACCCAGCATCCGACCGTCGACGTCGAAGCGGGACCCATCCACGGCACGCTCCTCACGCTCACTGTGCACGTCGAGATCGCCGTGAACCCAACGGAGTTCGTGGTCGAGCGGGGTCGGATTGTCGACGTGCGGCCGGGTACAGCCGCGGCCGAGGCGACGCTGTCGGTCGGCGACGTCGTCCTGGCCCGCCGGAAGACCCGCCGGTTCGACCTCCCCTTCGAGCGCTGGCGAAGGGCCGCGTG